>CAZHUW010000098.1:0-12562 GCA_964535295.1 uncultured Bacteroidota bacterium | reverse complement strand
CTACCAAGGTCAGTTCACCGGTTCGATTGATCGCTTGATTCAGCACAGCAATCGAAGGCAGTAACGAGCCCGGGAAAATGTGTTTCTGGATCCAGTCCACATTCTTTCTAAGGCTGTCATACCGCTTATCGGGACAGGTAATCACCTGCAGCCCGAGGATCCCGTCCGCCTTTAACAATGCATGGCATTGTGCAAAGTAAGTTTTAAAATATTTATGGCCTACGGCCTCAAGCATTTCAATCGAAACGATCTTGTCGAATTGTCCCGTCAGCTTGCGGTAGTCTGTGAGCAGGATCGTGATCTTGTCTGATAATCCTTCTTTCTCAAACCGCTCTTTGGCGTATCGGTATTGCTGTTCCGAAATAGTGATCGTCGTGATCTGACAGCCGTAGTTTCTAGCGGCATGAACGGCAAACCCTCCCCACCCGCTTCCGATCTCCAAAACGTGATCCGTCGCTTTGATCTGCAATTGACGGCAAAGCCGGTCGTATTTTTCTGTTTGCGCCTCTTCCAGTGTTTGATCCGGCCTTGTGAAATGGCCGCTGGAATAGGTCATGCCGGGATCCAGGAATAGTCTGAAAAAGTCATTACTCAGGTCATAATGTTCGGAAATATTCCTACGGGCTATCTTAAGCGTATTCTCACGTGACCGATGATACCAGCGGTTGATGTTTTTGAGTATGTTCAGCGGAACAAAACCGCGGCGTGATCCTGACAGGGTCGGACTGTCGTCAATATTCAAGATAAACCAGCTGATCACCTGTGTGATATTGTCCGTTTCCCAATCCCCGTCCACGTAGGATTCTCCGAATCCGACATCGCCGTAAAAAACACATTTATTGAAAAAAAGCGGATTAAGAATACGGATCCGCGCTTTGTGTTCGGACAATGGGTTGCCGATTTTATGACGTTCCCCGTCAGGCAGGGTGATTTCCAGATAACCTTTCTGCATTTGCTTCAACATCCGGAGCACCAGCCATTGTTGCCATTTGAATTTATTGCTCGCCGTTTGCGATCGCAGCATGCCCGTATTAAGCGTGCCTTCCATGATATACCTCACGTTGTAATTCCAAGTGATCGTTTTTTTTATGGTAATTCAGTTTTTTAAGAAATAGTTTTAGCGCTTGCCAATGTATCAGCGTAATGATCTGAAGCGTGATGAACGGGAATCGCAGAAAGTATCGGATCAATGCAGCATCCGATATGGCGTTTCTTTTTCCGGTCAGGGTGCTTATGAAGAATTTCCTTCCATGCTGAAAATCATCTATCTTGATATTCAATTCTGAACCCGGCACAGCCAATTGAAAATCAAATTCGGTATCCATGTCGATAAAAGGAGAGACGTAGAAATATTTTGTTGTTTTCTTACTGAAGGTGTTATTCTCAAATTGTTCGTCGTTAAAGAAATACGGTTTGAGCTCGCCAAAGGTATTGCCTACTTCCGCGACGGCGCAAACAGGATTGTTGCTCCGGTCGAAGCAGAAATAAAACGAGACCGGATTGAATACATAGCCGAATGTAGCCAGGTTGGTCAGCAGGCCGATCCGAAATTCCGAACCGTCAACACCTTTGCTTGAAAGATAAGCGAGAATGTTTTCTTTCACGCTGGAACCGGCTAACTGCAAATGGTCCCGGTCGCGGAAACTGAAAATGTTGAAACGGTTCCTGCTCAATAAACGGAATTTGCTTGTGAGCATGTCGAGTTCATCCAGATCGAGGTAGAACATGAATACACGGTATACAAAACGGTGTTGTTTAGGTTCCAGCCGGTGATGCATTACGGTGCAGTCATACAAGCAAGAGTTCATGACCATTTTTCCTTCCCGGAAAGCCGGCGGCTTAATTCGAGCGCCGAAGTGAATGCATCCTCATGAAATCCGTAACGGAAATAACTGCCGCAAAAATAGACCGGGCCTTGTGCGTTCAACAACGGGAGATCCTTCTGCGCTTTTGCGGCGCCTACCGAGAATAGAGGGTGTTCATAGTCGATCTGCCGGAGTATCTTTCCGGGGTCTATATTTTCGGCGCCGTTAATGGACACAAAATAGTCCTGCTTGTCGGAAACGTGCTGAAGGCTGTTCATGTAGTATATCGTGGAAGGGGTTAGTGAGCCCGACGTATCCGAAGCCAAGCGGTAATTCCACGACGACCATGCGCGTTTTGTTTTCGGCATGAGCGAAGCGTCCGTATGCAGCGTAGCGATATTCTTCTGATAGTGGAACTCCTTCAATAGTTGAAACTCCATATCCGTTGGCCTTTCCAAAAGTCTTAGGGCCTGATCGCCATGACATGCAAGTATAACCGCATCGTAGAAGGCTTTATTTCCTTGTGCATCGGTTACCGAGGCTTTTTTGTTTTCAATGCCAACCTTCACGGCGGCACGTTTCGTATAAATGCGGTCCCTGAAAGGCGCTATAAGTTTTTCACGATAAGACCGGCTTCCGCCAACAAGTGTTTTCCACTGATGCTGGGTATCCAATCCTAAAAAACCGTGGTTGCGAAAGAAGCGTACGAGCGCCGCAACAGGGAAACGGGCCATCTGGTCCGGCGGAGTGGACCAAACTGCGGAACTCATCGGAATGATATATTTGTATAAAAAATTGTTGCCGAACTGTTTTTCCGCAACGTATTCTTCGAGTGTAATGGAGTCATAATGTTTGTCATTCAGCACCTCCACGCATTCTTTGTTGAATCGGTTGATGTTGTGAAGCAATTTTATGAATCCGATATTGAAAAGATTTTTTCTTTGAGCGAACAGCCCGTTAAGTCCTGAACCGCTATATTCAAGACCCGTCGGCACATGCTGTACGCTGAACGACATGGACGTGTTCTTTTCTTCGACGCCTAATTCCTTGAAAAGACGGATAAGGTTCGGATAGGTCACGTCATTGTATACCATGAATCCCGTGTCAATGTAGATCGGTTTGCCGTTCTCATCCACAGTGACCGTATTGGTATGGCCGCCGATATAGTTTTCCTGTTCATACACGGTAAGGTTGTATTCCTTATGCAGGAAATGTGCGCACCCCATGCCCGCTATGCCCGTACCGATGATCGCTAAAGTTCTCATTTTGTTTTACTGATTAGTAGGTGAATTCCATTCTGACTTTATGGCTTTTCCCGTCGTCGTTATAAATATTAGATATGCCGTCGTACACGACGAGTTTACGTGACTCTGTATCGTAGGTCAGATGGATCGCTTCAACGAAAATGCGGAGAAAGAAATTATCGATATCCATGTGCAGCATCACCGACGGCCGGTTTTGGTGTATTAGGTTGTGTTTTTTATAAACCCGAAACGAGAAATAATCCAATTGGCTCGGCGCAACAAAATTGAACGTGAGCACTTCGCCCTTTATCAGTTTTTCCCAATTCTTCTCTATAAAAAAATTAAACCCGGCGTCTATGATCGCCGGTTCCGGAACCGCCAGGAGTTTTTCCTGATACGGATCATCCGGTGAACCTCCCGAGAAAACGCGTATCATAGCGCCCGTTACTTCTGCTCCTTCCGTATAGCCGGTGCGGAGATCATCCAGCCTGAAATCGGGTTTTATCGGATCGCGTTCAAAATTGACATGACGTTTCACGATCGTTTCCCCTTGGGTGTTTTTGTATGCAAAATTCCAAATACCCGGCCTGTCGGGTCGGTCAGATTGTTTACGTTCTTCCGTGTAAAGTAAGACACGGGTGTCTCGGTCGAAAGCGTGCGTGACCAGGTCAGTGACTTTCGAATGTGTATTCATCGTAAAGCCGGCCGAAACCAGCGCTAAAAAAATAATGAATGCCATTCGCCCCATAATCAGCGCCTTTCAAAAAGATAATGACTGACAAACCATTCTTTTCCTTCGCGATATCCCCATAACTCAGCGCACGCCATGAAAAAGACGCGCCAGTATACCCACCATTTGAGGGCTGACGTTTCGCCGTAGGTACTTTTGAATAAAAGCATGATCTCACTTTTATTTCGGTCCATATTCATCAGCCAGGCCTCGGAAGTTTTTGCGTAATGAATTCCGGACACCCGCCAATGCTGGCGGATTTTGAAATGGTCTGCAAAATACAGGAGCAAATGATCGCTGGGCATAATACCTCCTGTGAAGAAATATTTAGCCATCCAGTCACTATCATCACGAACTTCGAACGGATAGGCGAATTCACGGTGTGTAAAGATATGGACGAACAGACGTCCTTCAGGTTTTAAGAAACCGGCTGCTTTTTCAAGGAGCTTTTGATAATTGCGCATATGCTCAAACATTTCAACCGAAATGGCCCGGTCGAATCTGTCCTCAATAGTAAATTCATTCATATCCGCAGTAATGATCTTCAAATTTTTCAAGCCGCGGGCCTGAGCTTGTTCATCGATAAATGACTTTTGTGTTCTTGAATTGGATACCGCCGTGATGATGCTGTTGGGGAATGTTTTAGCCATGAAAAGGGAAAGTGAACCCCAACCGCAGCCGAGTTCCAGTATTTTTTGACCGTCTTTAAGCAGTGCGCGCTCGCATGTGAGTTGAAGCATGTCTTCTTCCGACCGATCAATATCTTTGATGCCGTTGCGCCAATGGCCTGAACTATACTTTATATGTTTTCCAAGTACCAGCCGGTAAAATTCTGTTGGAACTTCATAATGCTGTTCATTTGCCGCAAGTGTATGAACGGCGATCGGGCTCTGTTTGAGTTCGCCGATGAAAGACATCAGGCGGTGCTGCTGAATTTCCAGATTTCCCATATCCTCTTCTTTAAGTCTCTGCTTCAGAAGCCTGCGTATGCCAAACCGGATCAGAGAGTCGGGGAGTAAGTTTTTTTCCAACAGTGTGTGGATCATGAATTCAATTCCAATAAATAGTGTTTTAACTTATTTTAAACCATGGAACAAATGCGCTCGTTGTGCGCTGATATTCCCGGTAGTCGTTGCCTTTCGTACGCAAAGCCTGGGCTTCTGTTGCCGGAATGCCTGTGACTCTGTACAAGAAGTACAGCATCAGCGCCGGGCAAACGACCGATGCCCAGCCGTACGGAGAACCAAGAGCGAACACAAAAAAGGAAACCCATATCAGCCATTCGAAAAAATAATTCGGGTGCCGGGAGTAATTCCAAAGGCCATTTCGGCATGTCTTGCCTTTGTTTGCCGGATCGCTTTTAAATGTTCTGAGTTGATGATCCGCTGCCGATTCACCGATCAAAGCGACCGCCCATAGGATCATTCCCGCAAACTCAAAAAATGACAAACCGGAGCTTGTATTAACCGAAACCAGCAGGAACGGGATAGCCAGAAATACATTGAGCAGCGCCTGCAACTGGAAAAAAGCGAGGAACTTCAGCGGTATGTTGCCGCCCCATTCTTTACGCATTTGCGCATAACGGCCGTCCTCTTCATGTCCGGTTACCCGCACGAACAAGTGTACGGTGAGGCGCAATCCCCAGACGATCACCAAAGACGCAAATATCCATTTCCGCAGAATATCGCCATCGCCAAGAAGGGCATAAATAGCGGCGAGCAGCGCGAGCCCGAAGGCCCAGGCAACATCCACGATGCCGGCGTTCTTTAGGGGAAGATGAATTAGCCAGACCAAAAACATCATTCCGACCATAGCGCTCAGCCCGATCAAAGACATGTTCATTATCATTTCAAACATAGTATTTTCGCCATTGCCATTCGGCATTAGAATGAGGATGCATTAATATTTTAGCTAATTTAGACCTAAACGTTCTGCTTCCTTGCAAATAATCCTTCAAGCCCATCTTCCGGTTTTAAGCGGAATAACTGAAGCAGGACGTACGCGCAGGTAGCTATACTGCCGAGGCAGACAAGCAAAATAAACCAGAGGATGCTTCGTAAAACCGACCCTTCTTTATACACGATCCAAACAAAGATCAGAAGCACGTTGGCATAAAAATCCCATAAAGTAGCGGAGAACCAGGGGGCCATAACATTCGCAGAATCCCACGTTCGGATGAGTTCAAACAGATTGCTTTGATAACTCGTTGATGCCACAACGTAGATCATTCCAATGAAGACAATTCCGAATACGATCTTTAGAAAATTCATACGATTCCTTTCAATCGGGTGATGAGCGTTTTAATTTAATGATCTTCATCCAATCCAGCAGTCGCATGACCGGATAGGTCGGATCAAGTTCAAACCATCTTTGAGCAAAATTCGCGCTATTTGGATATTTATGATGATTGTTTTGAAATAATTCACCCAGCATCAGCATATCCCAAACCAGAGAGTTTTTCGAATGGTCGCGGTTATCGTAGTTCTCGTAGCCGTATTTATGTCCGCACCAGTTCACGATAGCTCCGTGTATCGGTCCCATAAGAAAATGAATGGGCAGCAGCACGTACAGCCACTCATATCCAGACGGAACAAAAAAATAATAGAACACAAAATAGAGAACGCCCCAGCTAACTCGGATCACCCAGGAATCGGAGATCTTGTCCAAGGTATTCCACTGCGGGCAGTTACCGTCAAATTCCTTTTCCGGCGAACGGAGGCCCCGGACAAAACTCATATAGACCTTTTTGGTCTGCCACATCATGCGGAAAACGTCTTTGAAGAAATGCGGCGAATGCGGATCCTTTTCCGTATCGCTGTAGGCGTGATGCATGCGGTGCATGATCGCGTACGCGCGCGGATTCAGGAAAGACGAACCCTGGCTCACAAAAGTAAAAATGTAAAAGAACTTTTCCCAAAAAGCCGATAGCTGGAACATTTTATGTGCCGAATAACGGTGCAGAAAAAAACTTTGTGAGAACAGTGACAAATACCAATGCCCCACTACAAATATTGCGATTGCCATAAAGCCTCCTGCACTAGGACACTTCGGGAAGTTTTCCGGAAGTGCTTTCGTTGCGTGTTAAGGTTAAAAAAATATAGATGATTTGACAATACGTGTTTATACTTAAATGCTCTCAGCTTGAAAAAAAGGATTTGGACAGCAACCAAAAAAAGCGGTATCTTTCAGACGGAGGTAGGCACTATGCGATTTACAAAAAAATTCGTTCTCGGGGGCTTTCTTGAGTTCGTTGGCATTCTAACCGCTTTCAACAACGTCAGTGATTACCGCACGGAGGCGATCATATTTTTCTGGCTGGGTATGATGTGCGGTTTGGCCGGTTTATTCCTGATGTTCAAGGGGATCAAGATCAAAAGCCATCCTGCGGAGTAACGTCACTTCTTTTCCGTATATCCTTCCGGAGCTTTAGCCTGCCCGCTGAAGAGGAAGTCCACAACCTGCTGCTTGAAGATCTCATCCGTTCTCGGATCCATGAGATTTAACCGGTATTCATTCATGACCATCTTAAAATGGTCTTCAAACATTTTCCAGGCTTGTTTGGAAACGCTCTCAAACACCCTTTTCCCGAGTTCTCCCGGGATGGGAGGCCGGTCCAATCCTTCCAGTTCAGTTCTTAATTTAACGCAGTTCACCATTCGTGGCATCGTTACTCCTGAAGTGTATATTTTTTGTCACGGTTGTTCAATAATTCATATTAAATAAAAAAGAGTATCGCATCAAGTAAAACTTGCTGTCTTTGTCGCCTCGTAAACACCGCGCCGGCGGATCTCCACAACCCGGTCCGCAAAAGACATCAGCGTTTGACGGTGGGATATGAGGATCATCGTCTTGCTGCCGAATATCCTGAAAATGATCTCGTGCAGTTTTTTTTCCGCTTCAATGTCCAACTCGGAAGTGGCTTCATCAAAGATCAGGATAGCCGGATCCCGAAGGATCATGCGGGCGAGCATCAATCTTTGTTTCTCACCGCCCGACATGGTCTGCCCACGGTCCCCGATCCGTGTGTCAAGCCCCTGCGGCTGGTTTTGGAACCAATCAAAAAGATCCACCTGCCGTATCGCCTCAATGATGGCGGCGTCGGTTTGTCCGGTCAAATGGTAGGCCAGATTATTCCTGATCGAATCGTGAAACAGGAATGCTTCTTGGGTTACGACGCCGAAAAGACGCGCCATATCCTCTCGGCGGATTCTGCCGACCGGAATACCGTCCAAAGTTACGGAGCCTGTTGCAGGTTCGATCAGGCCCAGCATGAGATCGATCAGCGTACTTTTGCCAATACCGCTTTTACCCTTAAGAAAGACCTTCTCGCCTTTCCGAATAATAAGTTCAAGATTTTCGAATAATAATGCCGCCGGTTCATCATATCCATAGGTAACGCCGTCAAACCGTATGTGGTCCCTAAAGTCATTCACCGGGATGTCCGGAAGGGTTTTTTCTTTAGAAACCGGTTTCTGTTTATGAAGTGTATTCCATAATATTCTTGTTTCTTTAAGCGTATGGACAGCCCGTATAAGTTGTTTAGCCGGATCGATCATGGAAAAAACGGCCGCAATGAAGAGCACAAATCCGCCCGGTCCGTAATTGAAACGGCCGTCCAGCGTTTCCATTCCTATAACATAAAGAAGCACTACACCCGCGCTGACACCGATCATTTCAATCACGGCGATGCCGCCGGATTCAAGCCGGTCACGCGATATCAGAACACGTCCTAATTCCTCGCTCTGAGTATGAAATTTATCCGATTCCGATCTTTCAGCGCTGAATAGTTTTACCAGTTTGATTCCGTAGATCCTTTGCTGAACCTGGAGGATCAGGTTCCCCAAGGTGCGCTGTTCGTCGGTAATGGATCTTTGAAGGATTTTATTGAAACGGTTTCCGGCGAGGCTTATCAGCGGAACGAGTATTAAGCTGAGCGCCGTGAGTTTCCAGCTGATGAAAACAAGAATGGCGGCATAGATCGCGATCAGCGGGATCGTACGGGCTATGTCATAAAAGCTCGCGCTGAGTTTTTCGGCAAATTGCCGTGTTGAATCGAAAAGCCGCGCGGTGATATATCCGGACGGCGTATTATAAAAATAACCCATGGGTTGTGCCAGCGTTCTTTGTAAATAGTCCTCCCGCAGATGCTGCATAAGATTGTTCTTTAAAACGGACGCCTTGCGCATCGCCGTAACATAGAAAATATTCTTCAGGATGAATAAGGTCCATGTTGACAGGCATAGAACGATCAGCCATAATCTCTTATCCGATAGAGCGAACGGCATGGCCAAAGGGACGACGGTCACGCTGTTGCCTGCAAAAATGAAATTAACGAAGGGCATGAGGATGGAAACGCTGGCGGCGGAAAATACAGAAAAGAAAAAACTGAATATAATAACAAGAACAGACAGTCGCTTATAGTTTCTCAAAACATACAAATACATTCAAATGCTTTCATAAAAAGAGCTATTTTATTTTTACCACGATCATCGTCATATCATCGTGTTGTTGCACGGCGCCCACAAAGGATCGTATTTCCGCGGTGATCGCATCGACAATGGCCTGTGCTGAGCTCCGGTTTTCCTTCAAAATGATATCGGTTAGCCTTGCCTCGCCGAATTCATCATTGTGTTTGTTCATCGCTTCGGAAAATCCATCCGTATAAAACACAAAAACATCTCCGGGTTTGTAGGAGATCTCAATTTCTTCTAAAGATTCTGAAAACGCCTTCCCGCGCGTCAGCCCTATGGCCATGCCCGAAGGGGTGAGCGTTTCAGGAGAGGTTTCTGTTTTTTTGATAAGAACCGGGTTGTGTCCGGCGCGGGACATGATCATTTTCTTTTTATCATAATCGAAGATAGCATAGATCATACTGATGAATTTACCGCGGTCGATCTGGTCGTAAAAAACATCGTTGACCCGGCATAAAGTTTCTTTTGTGGAATCGGGCGTGATACCGGCCTGCGTCTGTACAATGCCTTTCGCCAGCGTCATATAAAACGCCGCGGAGACGCCTTTGCCCGAAACGTCCCCGATGACAATACCGATCTTATGATCGCCGGAATCCTGGAATTTTATAAAATCATAATAATCGCCGCCGGCTTCGAATGCCGGACTGCACATGCTCGCTATTTCAAATACATCGCTTTGCGGATTGCTGCGGCATAATAACGTGCTCTGGATCTGGCGGGCAATTTCAAATTCCCGGTTCATCCGCTGTTTATTCTCGATATCCTTGACGTATTCCGGTACGTATTCCAGTATATCTTCGCCGGTTTCTTTGCTGAATAGACCGATCAGGGCGATGATCAACAAAAGAGCCAGGAAGAAGATCAGAATTGCAACCTGCATCATATCGCCGAGGCCGAAAAGATAGGAGCCCTCCATGATGATATACGTGAGCATGCCGGTTATGATCAGAGTGAGGAAATCGTAGCGGTGCAACAGAAATGTGAATAAAACTCCGACACCGATACCGAGTAGAATGCGGGTCAGCGGAGGTGAAGCGACGTTGAATATATACGGGTAAATGAAACCTATCAGAATTCCGGCCGCGTAAATGAACCACGTGTTTTTGATCTTTTGCCGTATCGCCGAGAGCGTCAAAAGGTAAAAACAGTGAAAATAAATGATCGATGTCCAAATGGATGCACAGATCAGAAATAAAGCGCTGTAGGCTCCGAACTTCTGAGAACTCTGCTGATTGAGAAGAAATGCGGTGCTCGGTATATTCTGCAACAGGAGAGAAGAGGCTCCCAATAAAATGAAGCTCCAACAGATGCCGCGCAGCAGGCTGATCCCGAAATTCTGATTCCACACGCGTCCGCGCCGCAGCGCTTCGAACGTTTGATATTTGAGTGGCCATGCCTGATGAGAGATCGATGCGGCTACGGAAACATTGATGCTGGAGATCAGGAAATACCATCCGCCGCCGAAAACTATGATCAATGTGATGATCAGCCATTGCTGGATCCCGGTTCCCAATGCCATCATGATGCCGAATGTAATGCCGACAATGGAACCGAAGAATAAGCCGAGCTTAAAATCAAAAGCACCGCTCTTGAAGCGAATGAAAAAATAAATAGCGGTAATGATCGCAAACAAGAGGATCACAAAAACGTCGATCGTATCCAGAAGTTTTGCCATCCATCGGTCTTTGTGCGCTTGAAATTCGGACGGCAGTTGATACGAGATATCGAAATAACTGACTTTATTGTTTTCAATCCGAATCCGGATCTGGCGGGATTGGCCGTAATTTTTTGTCAAAGATATGAAACCGAATTCGTAGGATGCCCGGTTATTCTTGATATTGGTTTGGAAGGGGTTTTCCTTAAAAAGATCCGGATCAATACCGGCAATATTTTTCAGAAAATCATAAGCGATCTTACGTGCTGAATCCGCGATTTGAAGATCCGGCGCGTTGGGCGGCGGCGGAATCGAGGGAAACTCCCTTTTGTCGGTCTGAAGTATGATCACGGAATCCTGATGTTTAAGTCGGCACGAATATCTTACAGGTTTTCCATTTCGGTCCAGCGATAGTTCGATCTGTTCCGTGTTATTTTCATCGGACGGCCCGTTCTCTTCCTGATCGCTTCTTCCCAGGCGAATATTGCCGTCGCCCAATTTGTACCAGTTGTAATTCCAAACATAGGCCGGAATCTCCTCGGTCATGATCCGGTTAGCTTCCTGCAGGCCGTACGCTTCCTGCAAGTATTGCACCTGTTTCTGATCAACGCGGATGCGCTCTGTGAATTGGAATGAATCCATCGAAGCCGGCGTCTGTAATATGCCTGAAGAAATGATTTGTTCTGCTTTTTTCCAGGAATTCTCTCTGGAGACCATGCCGCGAATGGCGGATTCAGGATAGGTTCGATTGTAAGTTACAGCGAAGTAGTAGATCCCTAGAATGCCAGTGGCTATTAGTAACCAGTCCGATCTGCGAAAGTAGGTCTTCATTTGATCTTCTCCGGAGGATGTGCGCGTAATTTTTTGATCGTAAGCAAGATGAACGTACTGAATAATATAGTGTAAAACGGAATGTACTCCCACAGACGAATCTCAAAGCTTTCCTGCCAAAGGCCCGAGGTGTGATACTCTCTCAATACGGTATAAGATAAGAATATCAGGCCTGTAAAAAGTATCCATGCGGCGTTTGGGAAAATGCATAGAAACGGTATAACCCATATGACGTACCAAGGATGCAAAGTGGGACTTAATAGTGTCATAGTGCCAATCAAAATAAAAGAGGCTTTTAAAATGTTTTCTTTTTGGCCTTCGTAACTTTTTTGGACATGATGAATGAACGCGCCGGCAAAAACAAGGAACCCGGCTGTGATCATGATAAGTTTGGCCGCCGTGCGCGCTTGGTTATTCGTTTCGATACCGAAGAATGTTTCACCGGAAGGAGGAATTCCAAAAAATTCCTGAACGTAATGATAGGTCAGGGAGTACCACGATGAATTGAACTCCCATGTTGTTGCATATTCAGTGAGTCCTTTATTTAAATAAGGGCCGGCATCCAAAAATGCGGTATAACCCAATACGATAACGGATAATGCGGCCGTCAAAGTCAGCGCAACGGACTTCCATCGTGATCGGATATCTTCAAAAAACGGAAGTACAATCATGCCGGAGAATTTTGCCAGAAAGGACAGACCCAGCAAAGCGCCTGCCCAGATCGGCCGCGATACCATGGCGAGATAAAGACTCAATAATAAAAAGAAAATAGCGACCACATCCGCGTGACCGCTGCCGGAGAATTCCAGGATAACCAGCGGATTCCA
>CAZHUW010000097.1:7175-12710 GCA_964535295.1 uncultured Bacteroidota bacterium | reverse complement strand
ACATTTGTCAAAGAGCGGATCTTTATGCCGCTCGGCATGAATGAAACGAATACCAGCGTAAACACCGCTGCAAACAATGTGGCAACGCCGCACACGATGTACAAGGGTCAACAAACAGCCATTCCATATCGCGTGGTGGATAATTGCGGTTCCGCCGCGGCGATCAATTCCAACGTAACCGATCTGTCAAAGTGGATCAAAATGTGGCTCAGCCGAGATTCGAGCAAAACCCTGCTGCGGTGGTCCACCAAACACGATATCTGGACGCCGCATACCATCATACCGATCTCCGAAGCAGGAATGAAAAATATCCCATCGCGCCATTTTTCCGCCGCGGCATTAGGGTGGTTCACTTTCGATTACCAGGGCAGGAAAATCCTCGATCACGGCGGCGGGATGGACGGTATGATCTCCAAGATATGTCTGGTTCCGGAAGAGAATCTTGGATTTGTCATTCTGACCAACAGCATTTCCGGCCTTTCTTCCGTACTCGAGTATAAAGTTCTTGACCAGTTTCTCGGCGGGAAAGAACGGGACTGGGCCGGTGAAGCGTTGAAACGCATCAAAGATTACGAAGCAAAGGAAAAAGCTGCCGAAATGAAAAAAGAGGAGGAACGGATCAAGAATACCAAACCTTCTTTGCCCATAGAGCAATATGTTGGAACCTACGGAGGTCCGATGTATGGGAACGTAAAAGTAGAATTGGAAAATGGGAATCTGGTTGCGCGGTTCCTGCCAACTGCTTCTTTTGTCGGCGATCTGCGCCACTGGCACTATGACACCTTTGAGATCGAGCTGCGCGATCCCAATCTGCCCAAGGGTACGGTCAATTTTATTTTGGATGCAAGCGGAAAACCGGCAGAGATGAAGGTCGATATTCCTAATCCGGATTTCGATTTTACCGAACTGGAACTCAAACGCCTGGACGAGAAGAAATAACAAAATGGAAAAGTATGCAGAACTGTTCCGGAATTCTTTTTCCGATTATTGGAATTATCTGTGGCATGAGATCACCCATCCGGGAGTTTACAATTTCTTTTATGCCTTGATCGGGATCTCAGTGTTCTTTTATATGCTTGAACTCATCATGCCGTGGCGGAAAGATCAGCCCAAGATCAGGAAGGATTTCTGGCTTGATGCTTTTTACATGTTCTTCAACTTTTTCATTTTTTCATTGATCGGTTATCATGCCATTTCCAATGTTTTTTCTGCTGCGTTCACCGACCTCCTCGCCTCTTTTGGTATACGTAATCTGGCTGCCATTCAAATACAGTCTTTCCCGGTTTGGGCGCAATGGCTCACGCTGTTTCTTGTACGCGACCTGATCCATTGGAATGTGCACCGCTTGCTCCATCGTTTAACTTTCTTGTGGGAATTTCACAAGGTACACCACTCCGTAGAACAAATGGGCTTTGCGGCTCATCTGCGTTATCACTGGATGGAAACGATCGTGTACCGCACTATTGAATATATCCCGCTCGGTATGATCGGGTTCGGCATTCAGGATTTTTATATCGTTCATATTTTTGCGCTCTCCGTCGGGCATTTTAACCATTCCAACATCTCCGTGCCTCTGGGCCCATTCAAGTATATTTTGAACAATCCGCAAATGCATATCTGGCATCACGCTAAGGATATTCCGGTCCGCTATGGCGTAAATTTCGGAATAACTTTGAGTCTTTGGGATTATATATTTCGTACGGCCTGGATACCTAAAGACGGCAGGCACGAACCGCTTGGGTTTGAGCATGTGGAGCGGTTTCCGGGTTCATTTATCAAACAGGAGCTTTACCCGGTGATAAAACAGTAAGCCGATACGCGTAAAAAAGGCTTTACAAATAAAAAAAATTGAGTATATTCGCCGGTATTGGAAGTCAACATTTATAATCAGTGTAAAGGTCAATTTAATATGCCTGCAAAATTCGTTTCCAATAAGGATGAAACGATTCCCCTATTTAAGAATCCGGTTCTGGAATTTTTTTCACATATTCATCCTCTCACACCGGTGGTCACATTTGTGCCGGTCATTGTGTACACTTTTTATCTCGGATGGATAAGCCTTTCATGGATCAGTTTAATTATTTTCTTTATTCTTGGGCTCTTTATCTGGACTTTTACTGAATACGCCATTCACCGCTGGGCTTTTCATTACCACCCCAAAAGCGACCTCGGCAAACAGATCCATTTTCTGGTTCATGGCATCCACCACGATTACCCCCGCGACAGCACACGTCTTGTGATGCCGGTACCTGTAAGTATCCCGCTGGCCGCATTATTCTACTTTATGTTTGCCGGATTGTTCGGCGTCTATACGAATATCCTTTTCTGCGGGTTTATTTCCGGGTACGTCGCTTACGACTCCATTCATTACGCCACACATCATTTTCCCATGCGCAGCGGAATTGCAAAATGGCTTAAAGATTATCATATCCGTCATCACTTTGAAGATGATGAAGCGGCTTACGGCGTGAGCAATCCGCTGTGGGATTTTGTTTTTAATACGGTACCGGGCTATTTAAGGGAAAGAAAAGAGAAAAATTCGATCGTCGAACCGCAGTAAGGAATCGGAAGAATTTTTTCAGAAAACCGATAGCAAAACAATGTTATCGGTTTTTTTGTGTCTTTTTTTCGATCAAATGCTTTTGAGGGCGTATCGTTATTTCAGACAAGATCGTCCCCTCCCGCTGTTTAAGGATCATCTCAACCGCATCCGCTACGCATTGTGCGGTGATGTAACTTTCGGGATCTTCATGTGCCTTGAAAGTAAGATGATCGTAAAATCCGGTCTGCACAATGTCCGGGTTGATCGTCACCACTTTGACCCCGCTCTTGCGAACTTCATCAAACAAGGAGTTCCCGAAATGCCTTATCCCCGCTTTGGTTGCGGCATAGGCACACCCGAATACACTGTTTTTTATTGCAGCGATCGACGATATATTGATGATATAGCCCCTCGATTTTTTCAGTTCTCTCAGAACAAGGCGGGCAATGATCAGCGGGGCAAGGAGATTGGTCTTAACCATCTGCTCAATCTGTTCCGGCCTCAATTCTTCATGCGGCGCAAAGTAGCCGACTCCTGCATTATTCAGCAACAGATCAAATGATTTTTCCTTATTCAGTATCTCCGTCACGCTCGATTTCAACAGTTTCAAATCGGTAACATCGCAGGTTACATCTGTGAAATACTCGTGGCGCCATTTTGTTTTTGTGAAGCTCCGCGCCAGACCGTACACACGGTAATTCAAGGACACGAGTTTTTTAGCCGCCTCCAGGCCGATACCGGAAGAAGCGCCGGTGACAATCGCAGTTTTCATATGAATATCTTTTCTTTTGGAATGAATGTCCGCAAGTTGTTAATCATAAAGCTTGTCATCTCATCACGTTCAGCCTCCGGATAACTTACGGCCTTCCCTTTGTTTTCAAACGGATAATGCAGAAGATCCGAATCGATTCTTTGTTTTTGGATACGCTGGAGATAGTCGGCATTCATCCGAAATACCCCAAGGCTGATATCGTTTAACCGGTCTGCGGACAACCGATGGAAAGTTTCCCTGACACATTCAGCGTATAAGGTCTTCCAATTTTCCGTTCTTATTACCGGATCAAAACACAAACGGACTCGCCAACCGTCTTTCAGCGCCATTGAAACGGCACTGAGCCTTGCATTGAAGGACGGCGTTCCATTTTCGTACTTTTCAATGATCCCCTGAGGCGAAATGGTCCAGGCTAAGATCACATTAGGCGCAGGTTTCAAATGCGCGATAGCTTTATAATTCACACTTTTCGTACGAACTTCAATGGTCAGATCCGGTTCGCCGGATGCAAAGGCTATCCAGCGGCTGCAGAAAGGAACGAGGTATTCAAATGCCAATAGATCGGTATCATAGGATATGCAGAGATATACCGGATGAGCGGCCAACAGCTTTTTCGTTGACTCAAAAAAATCATCGCCGTTCACAAAAACAACCACATTGGCTGAAGGATACATGCCCTGCAGATAACAGTAATCGCAATTGTAGATGCAGTTTAATATCAGCGAATTATAGTAACAATTTTGATGGTCAAAATTCTGTACTTGCTCAGAAGCTTCATAAAAGAAACTTTCCTTCTTAGCGGCAAGGATCAGTTTCATCGATTGCTTTTGGAATTGGAACCGTTGATTCCGGCGGTTAAACACGTCCTTATAATCATTGATCGGGATACGAACCGCGGCCGGATACTTGTCAAGTAGAAGACGCGTATCCGGGTAATTTTCCGCCCCTTTTTCGATATAGATATGAGAAAAATGTTTATGAACCAAGGATCTGTCGGATACGGCTGAATGCATTTTTGTTTTCGTTCTTTGTTTTTATTTCTACGGTTGTGAACGGGATCATTTTTGCCGCCTCGTATTTTTTTCGCACCTTGGCAGATCGGATCAGGTCTGACAGTTGATGATGCTGGGACTGCGTCAGTCTAAGATTGGAGCCGATCTTTGTAATTAATTCCATATCTTCCTTTCCCAATAAGTCCGGCTCCGGCGCATGAAATAGGGATACCTGACTCACAATGTGGTCAATCTCAGAAATACGGTCTTTGATCAGGCCGCTGATAAAATCTTTTGAAAGGTTTGACAGTTCCAGGTGATCCGACACGATTTTAAGACAATAGATCTGATGGCTTTCGACAAACATCGCAGCCGATTGAAAAAAACCCGACGCTTCCATATCAATAAGATCCGAATCACGGCTAACGGTGTTTGCGTTTTCAACCGGTTTATCATAAGTCTCTAATAAAGCTTCCTGAAGGCCGAGCTGCAATACGGGTTCTGGAAAATATTGTCGGCCACCCGCATGGTCGGTAATTTTATTGATGTATAACAGTTCCCCAATTTTACGGTTTTGTGCAAAGGAGCCGCAAATACCGATATTCAGTATGGCTGAAACGTCGGAAGAATTTCTGCCGGTCAATAAAAAGGCCGTTGCAACAGCCGATCTTATTTTCCCAATACCGGAGACAATGAGAGCGATACGGTCACTTTGGAAAAGGTCGAATTTTTGTGAGTTCGCATTTTTCTTAAGACTAAAATGGTCAATCAGCGGCTTTGCTTCGCAATGCAGGGCGGTAACAATATATATCACCTAGTGATCCTTTTTCTCGCAAAGTTCAAGCAGAACGCCGCCTGTCGATTTGGGGTGCAGAAATGCGATCTTTGCGCCGTGCGCGCCGTCCTTAGGCGTCTCGTCGATCAGTTGAAATCCTTTGTTTTTGAGATCTTTCAGTTTAGATTCCACATCTGTCACGTTGATAGCCATGTGGGCGATACCGCCCCGGTTACCGTTCTTCTCGATGAATTTTGCAATGGGGCTTGCCGGATCGGTTGCCGCCAGTAACTCGATCATTGATTCCCCTATTTTGAAAAAGGCCGTTTTGACCTTTTGGTCTTCAACAATCTCGGTCCCGTGAAATTCAAAACCCATCGCTTTGTATAATTCGATACTTTGTTCCAGATCCGTTACGGCAACGCCAACGTGATCAATTTTATTTAGTGACATA
>CAZHUW010000097.1:0-7075 GCA_964535295.1 uncultured Bacteroidota bacterium | reverse complement strand
TATCTATCTTGAATTCGTTGACCCCGCGGAAAGGAGGTATCTTGATCTCATCTCCGCGAATCAGTGATTTTCCGTCCGGCAGGAGAATCGGGATTCCTATCGAAATGATCTTTGACCGAAGTTTGGAATTATCAGAAATGATCTGCTGAAGCTTTTTTACCAGAACTGCTGCAGGGGTTTTTGCCACGGTTTGCATATCAAAAAAACCGATTTTAAGTAAATACGCTTCATACAATAGTTTTGAGACACGCGGCGGACCGAGCATTTCAAAAGCCACACTGTCATCACGATGCTCTTTCTCAAGCCGTTGCAATTTTTTCAAAGCGCCGTGAAACAGGAATCCGGCGCGATAAGTGGGTTCCAGCGTCGCATTGTCAAGCGCATTGATGATATCATGCCCGGTATTCTCTCCGCGGATCTCAAATATCACGCTGTCGGCGATCTCCTCCGGCGTTACAAATTCCATCTGCCCGGGCGTGGTGATCGCTTCGAATTCGCCTTTTGAGAAAAGGCCGTTTTCACCGGTGTCAATGAATACCGCCTTCAGATTTGCACCCGTCGGTTTAGCGAAATTCGGCATTCTTACATGGATCTTTTTCTGAAGCTTGAATGCTTTTTCCGGCAAACAATCCACAAGCGGTATCGGCTGATTTTTCTTTCGTATTTCGCCGTAATCGATCTTTTTCCAGCCGATCAAACCCGTGGGTTTCACTTCTTTGATGATAGGACCATCCGGCGTACGCCCCATCAGGAAGAGCAACAACGTATGCGCGCCGGCAACCGAGGATTTGGACAAGAGCACACGTGACGGCTTTTCTTCGCTATGAGTATACGGGATATTCAGCCCCATGCCGCCTGTTCCGCTGGTGCCTATCTTGACGAACATTTTTGAATTATTCACTTTCATGGACTGATACAAGATCTGAACATGCCGGATAAGCTGCGGCAGATACAGTGTACAAAGAAGACGCTCTGTGCTTTCAATCAGACCGTTCTTTTTCTTTTTCCGCGCAGCATGCAAGTCACGTATGACGGTTCGTGAACTTTGATAAATATCCTGGTACGCGATCGCGGTGGCGGAATTGATGCAATCGATGAGCACATCGGGCTTAAATTGCGCCAAAACTTTATATAATGCGGAACGGTGCAGAACTTCATCGGATAATTCTTCCAAAACATCCTCAATGACCATTTTTCGGAATTTCTCACTGGCCAGGATTTTTTCACGCGGCGTATCTTTGAGTTCATATCGAACAAAAATATTTCCCCACCAGGGTACAAAGAAATTCTTGCCGGCTTTCGGATATTCCTTCCTGAGATCTGAAACGGCTTCCATAGCCTCGTGTTTATTGAGGGATGTTACTATGATCCGGCCGGGTTTCTCCTCCATCAGTTTACGGCAGATGGCGGATCCGACCAGTCCCCAGCCACCCAATACCAATACGGTTTTATTTTTGATATCCATACGGCCCTCTTATGATTTATTGTGAACGCATGGCGGCTTTCATGGTGTTCTTCATCAGCATGATGATGGTCATCGGCCCGACGCCGCCCGGAACCGGCGTGATCGCCGAAGCCGTTTCTTTGGCCGACTCGAAATGAACATCCCCCACAAGCCGCGTACCTGATTTGGTGCTCTTATCTTCAATGCGATTGATACCCACATCGATGACGACGGCTCCTTTTTTGAGCATCTCACCGGTGATCATTTGCGCTTTGCCCGCCGCCGCGACCACAATATCAGCTTGTTTAATAAAATACGTCATGTCGGGTGTACCGGTGTGCACTACCGTCACCGTGGAATTCGCGCCTTTGGCTTTTTGGATCAGCATATTGGCCAGCGGCTTCCCAACAATATTACTTCGTCCTACAATCACCGTATGTTTGCCCGACGGGTCAATTCCTGATCTAAGCAAAAGTTCCTGCACTCCGGCCGGCGTGCACGGCAAAAAAACCGGTTCACCGATCGAAAGTTTGCCGACATTGAATGGATGAAAACAGTCGACATCTTTTTCCGGAGCGATGGCGTTAATTATGGCGCTTTCATTGATTTGCTTCGGCAGCGGCAGTTGCACCAGGATTCCGGAAACCTTTGGATCGTTATTCAATTGGTGAATCAATTCCAACAATTTTTGTTCCGTCGTATCGGCAGGGAGATTCATGGTCTCACTCTCCATACCTACTTCTAGGCACATTTTGCCTTTGTTGCGCACATACACCTGCGAGGCAGGATTGTCGCCAACCAGCACGGCGACCAGTTTGGGGATGATGTTACGCTGCTTTAGCTTTTCAACTTCGGCTTTGATCTCCATTTTGATCTCTTCTGAAATCTTCTTTCCGTCAATGATAAACGCGCTCAATTCGTATTTCTCCTTGTGGGTTAAAATTTATCAGCAGCCCTACTATCTTTTATGAAAGTTTTAAGTAAGTAGTTGTGCCTGATCTGGTGCGGCTTATTCAATCTTGATTCGTTCAATATGCGTAGCTTTGCCTGTCTGCGTATCGATCTTCATAAAAACGCCGTGCAATATAGGATCGCCTGTGGACGGTTCAAATTTGAAATACGTCTGCAGGATGAATTTTTTGATCGCCGCATCTTTGTGCATACCGATCACTCCGTCATGCGGGCCGGTCATGCCGATATCCGTTATGTAAGCCGTTCCGCCGGGCAGAATCTTTTCGTCCGCTGTCTGAACGTGCGTGTGTGTACCGAGAACCGCGCTCACCTTCCCGTCCACATAATAACTGAATGCCATCTTTTCCGCAGTCGCCTCCGCATGAAAATCGACGATGATCACGTTGGTATTGCGTTTAAGTTTTTCGATCTCCTGCTCGCCGGTACGGAACGGGCATTCGATATCGTACATGTAGGTTCTTCCCTGCAGATTTAGCACGCCAACTTTTATGCCGTTGTTCAGCTGATAAATGGTTGAGCCCCGGCCTTCATTGCCCACAGGATAATTGTGCGGACGGAGTAAATACTTCTGGATCAATGGATTTTCGGAATAAAAGGTCTTTTTCTTGTCCCAGATATGATTGCCGCTCGTAATGACATGCACGCCCAGATTGAATAATTGCTGACACATCGTTTCCGAAATCCCTTTACCTTCAAAGGCGTTCTCGCCGTTGGCCATCACAAAATCCGCTTTTTTCTCCTGGATCAGATTGGGCAGTATCTTTGAGACCATCTCCATTCCGGTTTGCCCGAATATGTCCGCAATATGTATACAGTTCAGTTCCATTGTAAAGCCGTTTCTTTCTGATTATTTCGTTGTTGTTCAAACAGAGAGCCGGTCATGCCGGAAAAAATTAAGAATTAAATAAAAAAGATACAAGTTTGCCTCCGGTCAGATGATCCCGTTCAGGCTGTGCCCGGACGTTCCCAATTGGTCCACACGGCGCGTAACCACCGGATCTTCAATTAGCGGCGGCGCATGATGCGGTTTGATACGCGCATCAATGACCAGCTGCCCTGTGCACCCCCAGTGCTTGTCTTCGATGAAGGAACCTACGCCACTGACATCCGATGCCGGATTGGAACGTGTAAATGTGATCCACAAAAAATTGTTCAAATGCTTAGCTGTGAAAGCGCTGTCATCGCATAATACGATCAGCGGGAATGCTTCAAACATTTTTGTTTCTTTGCAAAATTCACAAAATGTCTCTCTAGCTTTTTCGCCGTCAGCTTTGTTTACGTACGCCCTTGCTGAAACCGCCACAACACCCGGCATGACCGGATTTGGATCTCTGAAACCATCCGGTAAAGAAATATCTGAAGGCAATTTCTCTGGCAGTTTCCGTTTGATCTTTCCGGCAGCAGCAATGACGAGCTTGGAGCCTTCGTTAACCGCAGTTCCTGTATAATCCAGCGTATCGATCGTCGTGCGTGTCTGAAAATGCAGATCCGTTTTCCAATCCACGCGTTCCAGAACGTGAATCAGAAATTTATGAACATCATGAATATTGAGATCAGGATCGTCCTCGTGCGCCGTGATCAGCAGGTATTTGGCCAGCGATAATTGCCCTTGGCCCAATATGGCATTAGCTATAGTGAGAATTTCCTGCGGACGTCTTTCTTCGAACGGCACATACCGCTCGCTCCCAATGGCCAGCAGCAGCGGATGCACGCCGGCGGCATCGACGGCGTGAACGGCATGCAGGCCGGGAATCACCGTTGGAATGATCGGCCCTGTGATCTCGTGGATCAATTCACCGAATGAAGTATCTTCCTGCGGCGGCCGACCGACGACGGTGAACGGCCATATCGCGTCCGGTTTGTGATAGACGTTTTCAACTTTAAGGAACGGGAAATCATACTGAAGGCTGTAATACCCCAGGTGATCCCCGAACGGTCCTTCCGGCTTAGTTACGCCGGGATCGATAGTTCCTGTAATGCAGAAATCAACATCCGTTGCGATCAAAAACCCTTTTTCATCCCGGTAATACCGAAAACGTCTTCCGTTTAACACGCCGGCGAACATAAGTTCAGACAAACCCTCCGGCAGCGGCATAACCGCCGCAACACTCAGGGCCGGCGGGCCGCCAACGAAAATGCTCACTTTAAGTTTTTCGCCCCGGCGAATCGCTGCTGCATGATGAACGCCGATACTGCGATGAATTTGATAATGCAGCCCGACTTCTTCGTTGGATATATAATTATTACCTGATAACTGGATCCGATACATCCCCAGGTTCGACATTCTTGTTCCCGGAAAATCCGGATGCTCCGTATAAACCTGCGGCAGGGTCACAAACGCGCCGCCGTCATCCGGCCATGACTTGATCTGCGGAAGATCCTGAATACGACAGGTTTTAAAATTCAAATGACGTTGTGAACGCGGGAGTGTTTTTAAAGCGGTAAACGGCGCCGAGGCATATTTGAATGGATGTTTCAGCCCCTGCAATGGATCAATTTTAAGGTCGACCAGTCTCTTCACATTTTCCAGAGTTGAGCGGAAAAGAAAACGGGTTCGCTCCATCGTTCCGAACAAATTCGATACACACCGGAATTTAGTTCCTTTGACATTAGTGAACAAGAGCGCAGGACCCTGAACCGCATAGACACGCCTTTGTATTTCGGCCATTTCGAGACAGGGATCGACCTCTTCAGTCACGCGAACAAGTTGGCTGTTTTTTTCAAGATCGACGATACAGGATTCTAGACTTTTGTGGATCATCCGCGCCTTTCGTACTTTAAGCGCCCTAAAGTAAACAAAAATGAGCAAAAAAGAAAAGAGATAAAATACGCACTTCTACCGATTGAAGATCATTATTGTATCAGTTAATATGGAAACATGAAAAATAAACACGCACTCATGTGGTTTCGCAGGGACCTCAGATTTACCGATAACACGGCACT
Organism: uncultured Bacteroidota bacterium; assembly: GCA_964535295.1. Lineage (GTDB taxonomy): Bacteria > CLD3 > CLD3 > SB21 > SB21 > SB21. The sequence goes on along the minus strand of CAZHUW010000097.1, from coordinate 1,716 downwards.
GCTGCACGCATTATCGGAAAGCGAAATAGTGTCGTGCATTTTTATTTTTGACGAACACATTCTTAAGTCCTTGCCTTCAAACGATCGCCGCTTGAGTTTTATTTGGGAATCTCTTGAGGATATGAATAACCGTTTGATCGAAAAACAGTCTGGCCCTATCCGAATGTTCTACGGCAAACCCGAGGAATTGATCCCCCGCATCATTTCAGCCTCAAAGATCGACGCGCTGTATATTAATCACGACTACGAACATGCGGCAATTGAACGAGACAACCGGATCAGGTTACTGTGCGAACAAATCGGTGTTCGTTTCTCTACATTTAAAGATCAGGTCATTTTTGAGAAATCGGAAATTGTCAAAAGCGATAACTCACCCTACAAAGTATTTACGGCTTATAAGAATCTTTGGCTGGCAGAATTGGATGAACTGCCGCCGGATTCCTTTCGACACCCACCTTTAGCATGGGACAAGTTCCAGACTCTGCCGAAAAAGGGTTCGATCCAAAAGATCGGTGAGATCGGATTCAATTCTGTGGTAAATACAATAAAAGGCGGCGAGACAGCCGCGAGAGCCCATTGGAGATCTTTTTATAAAGACCTTCTGGATGACTACATTTATAATCGGGACCTCCCGGGAAAAGATAACACATCTTATCTTTCGCCGTATCTTCGTTTCGGCAATATTTCGGTTCGCGAACTCGTTGTCCACCTAAAAGCCCTCCGCTCAAAGAGTGCACAAATATTTCTGTCTGAATTGATCTGGCGTGAATTTTTTATGATGATACTCTTCCATTTTCCGCACGTCACTCAAAAAGCTTTTAATGCCCAATACGATACGATCCAATGGCAAAACCGGGAAGATTGGTTTACAGCGTGGTGCGAAGGCAGGACCGGATTTCCCATCGTGGACGCCGGTATGCGGCAATTGAACGAAACCGGGTTCATGCATAATCGGGTCCGTATGATCACGGCATCATTTTTGGTGAAGCATCTTCACATCGACTGGCGTTGGGGGGAGAAATATTTTGCTGAAAAACTGCTCGATTTTGAATTATCAAGCAATAACGGTAACTGGCAGTGGGCCGCCGGAACCGGCGTCGATGCGGCGCCCTATTTTCGCATATTTAATCCTGTTACCCAGAGTAAAAAATTCGATCCGGATGGTACGTACATAAAACGGTGGATACCTGAATTGAAGAATTACACATCGAAAGAAATTCATGAACCTGCAAAAGCTCGTCAATCAGTCTTATTGAACAATTATCCGTTGCCGATCATAGATCTGAATGTTGAACGCAAGGTCTGCCTGCAATTATACGGCTATCGTTCTTCCGCAAAGAAATAGCCTGTGAAAAAACCGGCTGCCGCACCGATCATGCCAAATACGATGTATGCCAAACCCGTATCTTGTACCGTTTGTCCCAACGTTACAGAGACCCATCCGAATATCCCGTTAAAATAAAAGAACACGGTCGAAATAAATCCGAACAGACTTGAAAGGAAAGCTGCACGGCTTGGGATGTCTTTCCGCAAAGTTGCCAATACCGGAAGAGCGACCGCAGTACTCAGCAAACCGGAGGATAGATAAAAGATATCCCATAAAGACTCTACGTTGATCGACACAAAAAATGTAACGCCGACGACCAGTGCGTTGATGACTTTAGAAGTAAACAATTTCCTTATTTGAAGAAGATCGCGGCTGATATTGAGACTGAC
>CAZHUW010000096.1:0-12789 GCA_964535295.1 uncultured Bacteroidota bacterium | reverse complement strand
GGCTTCGCGACTTAGTGGTTTTGCCTGTCTTGGACTTATCCGGCTTTCTTCATCCGTTCCACGATCTCTTTGACCTTGGCATCGGCTTCGCCATCGGGTAACTGACAGGTGCCGGCGCCTTTGTGGCCGCCGCCGCCGTACTCCGCCATCAGCGCACCCACATCCGTTTTGGATGTGCGGTTGAAGATGCTGTGGCCCACGGCGCATACGGTGATGCCCGGTTCTTTGCCTCTAAATAGGCGAACGGAGATATTGCCGGTCGGGAAAAGGGTGTAAATGAGGAAACGATTGCCTGCGGGAAATTTCTGTACGGGGCGCTGATCGGTGATGATCACGTTGCCGTCCTGGCGGCTATGTTCCGTCAGTGCTTTCTTGAAATTATCCTGTTCGGATAAGTAAGTGTCAACTTTTGTTTTGACGTCCGGAAGCTGGAGGATTTCGTCGACAGTGTGAACCTGGATCCATCCGATCATGCGCTGAAAATAATCTTCGAAGGCATCGAGTCCCGATCGCGGGTCGAGGGTATAGGACACAAGCACCCAACCTTTCGGATTCATCACGTCGTCCATGTTCAGATTGGCGCTGTCCACGCGGTCGGTCTCGACCAGAAGGTGGTCAAACGGCTTCAATTCGTCCGGTTGTTCATAAAAATCGTAGATCACCCGCGCGCAGCTCGGCGCCACGGCAAATTTACCGCGGTAGCCTTCTTTTTCAGAATGAATCATCTGGCTGGTGTGGTGATCAAACCACAATGCGCATTTCGGATGATACGGTAAATTGGCAATGATGTCATGATCATTCACCGCGACCTTGCCGTCCTGCATTGCTTTGGGTTCGGCGAACATGACTTCATCGATCTTTTCCATAACGGTGATGAAAACGGCGCATGTCAAACCATCGAGATCCGTTCGGGTAATAAGACGCATATGTTATTGCTCCTTGATTGAACGCTGTACAGAAATGAAGACCTTCGAATTGGAAAACAAATTAGGTAATATAAAATAAAAATGCAAAATAAATTCTTATGTCAATATCTCTTAAAAGGCCTATGGCATTCGAAATTTCTATACTACTTAGCGCAGGACGGTAATGCAACTGATTTTCTTACTACAAAGTCATCGTAATCGGCCTTAGCGTTAGAGGCAGGCTGATCGGATTCGGTGAGAATGAACATACCTACAATTTGTTCCGGTGGATCGACTCCGAAAATTCTTCGATAATCTTCAAAAGGGTTTACGTTTTCGGTAAACCATTCATCGGAAGTTCCGGATTCCGTACGAATCACCTTATGATAAGTATCGGTCAGCAGACCTTCCTGGCGGATGGTAGTGCAGGGCGATGAATATTGATCCCAGATATAATGTAGTGTCATCGGGATACCGATCCAGTTTTGATAGAATATGACCACAACTTCCGCCACGCGAACCGGTTCAGAACGTGAAGTCTTGGTAGCCGGAAATGCTTTGACACGCCAGCGCCATGAAAGAAAGGGATAATCTTTTATATTATAACTGAAAGGTTTGACGAGGGCGATGGGCGATTGGTTGGATTGCGCAGAAAGGTAGGCATCCCCGTTTTCTTTTTGAATGAAGTAGAGGCGCGGATTTGCACGCATCCGGTCGTCATCCTTTTTCCGCCAGCCCCATGATTTCGGATAATCCCCGCTTTCGTTTAAATTAAAATCATCAATGACAAATACCTCCGACTCGAGGATCATCGCTTCAACGTATTCGTGACTATACCCGTTGCCGATCATGTCGTCATAGTTTCCAAGAAGATCACGGATCAGGCGAAAATAGTCCGTACGGACATCATAAATTTTCCAAGCATCTTCAGAATACAGAAGCCGGATATTGATCTTTTCAATATCGTCCTTGCGCATGATATCAATCCCGGTTCTGGCTTTATCGTTTTTTATGGATTCTTCTTCCCATCGGATATTTTTTTCCATCAAATAAGGTTTTACCAGCTTCAAGGCCTTGGCGGTTTTTTTCATGATGCGTTTGCGAATAGCCTGGGTATACCTTTTTTGCCATCCACCGGAAAGATTGACCCAATTTCCCGCAAATGTCCTTCGTGCTATCTCTTGCCAGTTAAATATGCTGTCTAGCGGCGTCGCATCAAAAGATTCGAGCTGGAATTTAACTTTCGCGGTATCTTTTAACCAATCGTGCAATTCCTGGTAATAAGTCTTCAGTATGGCATTCGGCAGGGATTGGGCGCGGAGCTCGACGGTACCGTAAGAAATAAAAATCGCCAGAGTAATTAATTTAACGTTATTCATTTTTCGTCCATTTTTTTAAGATGACCGTATCATTAACAAATTCCCCATAGGTAAAATGGGTTATCCAGTCGCCTAAGTTGATGTACTTCTTCTCTCCAAACATCTCTTCTTTGGGCTGATGATGATGCCCCATCATGATAATATCGAAACCCTTATCAAAGGTCTTTCTCAAAAATGATTCGATGCTGTGGTCGTTGACATATTTTTGATAATCTCGATCCCGATTCTTGCTGACGTGCGACATTTTGTTTCCCAAAGGAATACCGATATCCGGGTGAAGCCATCGATAGAGGAAAATGCTGATCCGATTTCGGAGGATCTTTTTCATTATGCGGTAATTCTTATCCAGTGCTGAAGTACCGTCCCCGTGATAGAGGTAGATTCTTTTTTTATTTATTTCTAATTGGCACTCCTCGCTATAGACTATAATTCCAATTTGTTGTTCAAAAAAGTCATCAATCCAATGGTCGTGATTTCCACTGAGATAGTGGATCGAGACGCCGTATTCTGCAAGTTGCATGAGCAGGTGTACCCCCGGTATACAAGCTTTGGGAATGGTGTGCCGATATTCGAACCAAAAATCAAAGTAGTCACCGAGAATGTATAACGCCGCGGCATCTTTTTGAATATGCTCAAAGAACGATCGCAGCCTCTGGAGCCGTTCCTTGTCATCCGGCGTGCCGAGATGGATGTCGGATATAAAATATATTTTCTTCTGATCCGTATCCACGCCTTCTAAAGGTTATTTCGCACGGGCAACTCAATGATAAATTCAGTTCCGGCCAAACGTTCACTGTTAAAAAAAATCTTTCCCCTGTGCTTTTCAATGATGCTGTACGCCACCGAAAGCCCCAGCCCGATCCCTTCGCCGATCTTACGGGTAGTGAAGAAAGGGTCAAAAATTTTTTCTCGGATATCGTTTTCGATACCGATACCGTCATCCGATATTTTGATTTGAATAATGGGTATTCGGATGCCGCTGTCGATCTCCTGAAGTGACATTTCAAGGTTTTTGAGAGATGTCGATTCGATGAGCCGTGTTTCGATTCGGATATGCCCGCGATCGGCGTCAAGTTGCATGGCGGAGTTCAGGTTTTTTATTTCCTGGAGCGCATATTCCTGGTATTCCAGAATAGCCTGAGCGGCGTTCAACATGATCTGCATGAAAGCCTGGCTAAGTTCATGAGGATAACAAAGTACGGGCGGTAATGGCGAAAAAACCTTTTCGATCTTAATACTGAACCGGTATTGGCTTAGAAAGAGTTCGACGATGTTTCCCAAACTATCATTGAGATTCACTTCCTTTATTTCGGATTCGTCGAGCCGTGAGAATTTTCGGAGGTCTTTTACGATCTGCATCATTCGGTTGGAGCTTTTTTCTACGCTGGTCAGTATATTATGAATATCCTTCAGCAAATAATCATAGTCAATGGTTTCCTTTAAATGATGGATCTCCAGCTTAGCTGCTTCAAATTCCTCCACGGTACGGTGCGGTTTGAATAACATATCCTGATCAATTCTTTGAAGAAGGCGCTCCAGATCGGCGATATATTCTTTGAGGTGTGTTGCGTTGCCGTAAATGTTCGCAAGAGGGTTATTCACTTCATGTGCGATCCCGGCAACGATCTGAACCAGAGACGCCATTTTCTTTGAATGAATAAGATCGGTCTGCGTCTTGGTCAGTTCACGGATCGTATTTTCCAATTCATTTTTTTGTTGCTGCAAAATAGTCCGTTGCCGGTTTATTTCGTCATTCTGTTTTTTGACCTCTTGAGTGCGAAGATGAATACGGTATTCAAGTTCCGCATTGCGTTTTTGTATAAATTTGATTCTGTTTTGATATATGAGATAACCAAGGCTGCCCGCTAGGAGAGGTACTAAAATGAAAAACCACCACCGTTTCCAGAATGGAGGATGGATTACAAAGACAAGGTCTTTGACGGCGTGTAGTTCTTTCTGATGAAAGCTCACCGTTCGAAAACGAAAAGTATAACTGCCATTATCAAGGTTTGTATAGCGAACCTGGCGCGTCCTTGTTAACGGGCTCCAATCACGGTCGTACCCGTCAAGCCGGTACTGGTAATATATGGATTCTTCGTTGCGGAATAAGAGCCCGATAAAAGAGATTTCTATGTTCCGGTCGCCATAATTTAGTTCAATAGGCTGGTCGACCGGATACGCAGCGTCATTTGCGGTAAATTTGCTGAAATAGGATGGTACCGTCCGGCCATATTCAAAATCAACTTTTGGCAAATAACGGGTGATGCCCCCAAAGAAGGATATCCACATATTGCCTTGATGATCTACAATCATTGCATCACCCTGAACTCCCTCGTTGCCGGCTAAGCCATCGCTTTTGTAATATTGGTTCACAACGGTCAACTTTTCAGGATCAAGTTGATGCAGCCCGCGTCCGGTCGTGATCCAGAGGTACCCCGAAGCATCCTGATCAATACAATTGATTTTTGTATTACTGAATCCGGCCTCTTGCATGTTGATACGTGTCCATTCTTTGATTTCATGGTTATCATTCAACTCGACGCGTAGGAGCGCGTCATCCGACCCTATCCATAGTCGATGTTGCCGGTCCTCATAAATATCATTAATGATTCTCTCCGGGAGCTCGATCCTGTCAACAGGGCTTATTTTTGGGAAAGCCTCGGATACCTCATTGTGATCGATCCGGCATAATCCATCATTGGTGCCGATCCACAGGTTGCCCTGATGGTCTTTGAAGATTTTTCGAATGTTGTCATTGGGTAACCCCTCCTTACGCATGAACGTACGGATCTTATTTTCAGAATAACGATTGAGTCCGGAAGCAGTGCCGATCCAAAGATTACCGTTGTCGTCAAATTCGATCTGCTTCACATTTGGATTGGATAGATCACGTTTATCCATGTGCGGTATAAATGAGCTACCGGATAGTCTCACGACACCGTCATCTGTAGCAATCACAATCGTACCGTATTTATCCATTGCGAAATCCTGGATATTCCTGCGCAGTTGGCCGCTGGGATTTGGATTAATGAAATTGTAGCGTTTCGAGGCATTCGGGTCCGGGTTTGGCTCGATAAAAGAGAGCCCGTTATTAGTTCCAACCCAAATGCGGCCGCTCAGATCTTCTAAAAGAGGTCCAGGTGTATTATCCGTCAGACCTTCGGCAACGGATAAAACGTGAAATTTTTCAGTGGATATTTTACTGACCCCGCCGCCAAACATCGGGATCCAAATATTATTTTCTCGATCAACAAATACGGAACGGCACACGTTTTCCATGATCCCGTTTTCCGTCGTGTAGTTTGAAACAGTAAAATTATCCCGACGGAACGGGTCGAACCGATCATGAGACTCTGAAAAATTTAGCTTGCTGATGCCGTTGGATGTGGCAACCCAGAGATTGCCGGGATTGTCCACTGCAATACCATGAACGTCACTGTTCAATAGGCCTGCCGTCAACGTAAAATTTTTGAATTTTACCTGATTAGTAGATCCGATGATGTCGACTAATTTACTCAGGCCGGCCTTTGTTCCGACCCATATTTCTCCGGCCGGATTTTGAGCAATGCTTCGGATATTATCCGATCCGAGTCCGTTCTTCTGACTAAAATGCGTGATGACAAAGGCTGCCGAATCCGTGAATTCAACGACCGAAAGTCCGTTCTCAGTTCCGATCCAAAAGCGGTTGTTTTGATCCTGAAATATCGTGGTAACGGCATTGGAACTGAGTCCTTGTTCTTGGCCGATGTTCAGAGTCGGTGTTACGGTATATTGGCCGTTCACAATTGTTATTCTCAATCGGACCACGCCGCCGTTGCGAGTTCCAATCCATAAAAGACCGTCCCGGTCTAGATACATGCATGTGTTTTCAAGATTGGGCAGCCCGTTTCGTGCTTCGATCTTTCGTACGGACCGGATATATCCATCGGTGGCAATATCGAGTACTGAGATCCCATTAATCGTCAATGTCCAGAGATTGCCGTTTTTGTCCTCTTGGATATCAATCCCTATATTACTAGTGAGTCCATCCTGTTTGGTGTAGGTTTTGAACTCAACTCCGTCATAACGCGTCAAGCCGGATGAAGAGATGAACCAAATGAAGCCCTTCGAATCCTGCGTAACGGAGGAAATTTGAGCTTGTGGAAGACCCGTTTCACCGGTGTAATTTCTGACGGGCAATTTTTGGCCGTACGATGAAAATGGAGTGATGAAAAAAATAACAAACGTCCAATAAAGCATTGAACAAATATTTTTTTCTTGGACAAACCGCATAGACTAATTTGCTCTTAAAAAGCCCCGAAGCGTTTCTATGACTTTGACACAGTAGACAAATAGTCTGGATCTGAGACTATTTGAACGAAACGATTTCCGGTATTACATGAACGGTATGACAGATGACTACTTATGCTCTTGGTCGTGAACCGGGTTGTTTTATTCGTAAGGTAATGAGAACGAGTAAGAAAATAAAGGACAGGAATGAAATTACACCGGGGAATACGTTACCATAATTTGTGTAGAATGTTTCCGTGGTCTGTACATCAACTGTTCCGGTCAGAATATCCTGAACGGCGTTTCGGGTTTGTGATATCACGTTACCATAAGGATCTATGATAGCCGAAATCCCGCTGTTTGCACACCGAATGATACTGACACGGTTTTCTATCGCCCGCAGAACTGCAATCTGTGAATGCTGAATGGGAGCCAGTGTCCCGTCATACCAGGCATCGTTGGTCACGATGACCAAGATCCGGGCGCCCTTTTGGACGCCTTCGCGGACGTGGTCGGGAAAAATGGACTCAAGGCACACTACACCGGCTATTTTCACAGAATCGATTTGAGCGGAATCCCGGAAAAGCGGCAGAGTGAATACATTCATCGAATCGCCGGCATAATAGTCGGGGATACCAATATCCATCGCCATATCTTTCAAAAAGAACAGAAATGACGGTACAAATTCGCCGAAGGGGACAAGATGCATTTTGTCGTATGAGGCGAACCCGGCTTGGTCCGGCCTGATCATATAGATAGAATTAAAATAATGCGCCCGAGGCTTGCCGCCCGGATCAATCACGGTCTTGCGGTCGGGAATTCCGGTGATCAATGTGGTCTGCTGATCCCATAATTCGGCCCGTATCTCATCAAACTTGCTTTTATCGACGCGAAGCCGCACGGGGATTGCCGTTTCAGGCCATACAATCACATCGGTTTTTTTTTCCTTAACGCGTCGGGTAAGTTTCATAATCTCAGAATAAGCGAAATCTTTTTCCAGCCATTTTCGGTTCGGCTCAATATTAGGCTGAATGATCGCGGCGGTGATCTTTTTCTCAGGCGGGTCGCTATGAGAATTGAGAACAAAAAAACCATATGTGAGAGGTACAAAAAAAACGAGGATCAGGGAAACTGAAAGCCGACGCATGTCCAGCCGGATCGTGAGTTCATTAAACCATATTTTCCTAATGATGAAGTAAAAAAGCACATTGATCATTAATATCCAGAAAGTAAGGCCGGTGATTCCGGTAAATTCTATGAATTGGATTAGAGGTAGATAATAAGTTTGAGTAGTGGGGAGTAAATGCCACGTAAAACCCATTTCTCCGATAGATTGTGCGTATTCAAGAGTTGTCCAAATAAACGGGGCAAACATAAAACCTTTGGCACCATATCTTCTACAAATAAAATTCTGTAACAAACCAAAGATACCCCACATGACCGCCAGATAGATGATGGTTCCAAGATACATGGCTGTGGCTTGTATTTGAGTAGCCCCTGAGTTCCAATTGAGCCAATAGGTAAGCAGACCGATTGAAAAAAGACCAAGCAGATATCCGTTGCGGAAACCGTTTTTGAAAGAGTCCTGTTCTAGAATTAAAAAGAAAGGAATAAAAACAAAATAAGAAAGGAAGCCTGTTAAGAACGGCGGAAAACTGAAGAAATAGAGCCCGATCGTAATGAAGAATAGAAAAGGTTTTCTTTTGAACATGTATGACACGACTGACAGGTGTTGGATCTTAAATACCGATTCGGTGATCCGGGTATTATTTTTTTCCGTTGGACTTGAATTGAAGGTACGTGTAATCCTTGAGGCCCAATTCGTACATATCCAAAAGTTTGACTCCTTCGCTCGGTTTGATCGCCCCCTCTTTGATCCGCTGATCAACGGACTTTTTGATCAACTTGATAATCTCGTTCTCGTTATACTGTACCAAGGATAAAACTTGTCCGACATTGGATCCTGGAATGACCTCTTCGACGTAATAATTCTCAGGTTCTTCATCGTCCATGAATACATGTACTTCGTTTACACGGCCGAACAGATTGTGCATGTCGCCCATGATATCCTGATAGGCGCCCAACAGAAAAATGCCGAGATAATAAGGTTGACCATTCAAAGGATGAAGTTCCAGCCGGTCCTTGACGTCTTTGAGATCGATGAATTTACCGATCTTACCGTCGGAATCGCATGTAATATCAACCAGCGTTGCACGGCGCGACGGCTCTTCATGCAGGCGATGAATTGGTACGATGGGAAATAAATGGTCAATTGCCCAGTGATCGAGTAAAGACTGGAATATGGAGAAATTACACAAGTATTGATCGGCTAATTTTGGTTCAAGCTCGGCAAGTTCTTCAGGCACCACGGACATGTTTTTTGTATATTCTCGGATAACGAAAACAATCTCCCAGAAAAGGTTTTCGACTTTGGCCTTTTCAGCCAGGGTTAAATAACCGAGCGAAAAGAGTGAGTGGGCTTCTTCACGCCGTTGGACGGCATCGTGGTATACTTCAAGATAATTTGTATTCTTTTTATGTAATTGGTGCCGTGTGTCCAGCATTTCCTGGATGATGTCCGGATCGTCAGGAGTATAATCCACTTTTTTATAGTCCTGTTTCTTCTCGATATTGCCGAAGATCTCCAGGATGAGTACGGAGTGATGGGCAACAATAGCTCTACCGCTTTCGGAAACGATGTGAGGATGCGGTACGTCTTCGCTGTTGCACACTTCGAGAATAGTGTACACGACATCGTTGGCATATTCCTGCATCGTGTAATTCATACTGCTTCGGAATGTAGTTCGGGAGCCGTCATAATCCACTCCCAAACCGCCGCCGACGTCCATATATTGGATCGGAACTCCCATCTTATGCGCACTCACATAAATCCGTGCAGCTTCTTTGACCGCGGCTTTGATTGTGCGGATGTCCGGAACCTGGGATCCGATATGAAAATGCAGCAGTTTGAAAACATGCGGCATATTGTATTCTTTTAGGAGTTCGATCGCCTCGATAAGTTCCGGCGTGCTGAGGCCGAATTTCGACTGATCGCCGCTGGATGCTTCCCACTTTCCCGTACCTTTTGTACTGAGTTTTGCACGAATGCCAATGGCAGGTTCGATATTTAGCTCCTGCGAGATCTGCAATATCTGTCGTAATTCAGAGAGTTTTTCGACAACCAGAATAACGTTTTTTCTTAATTGTTTTCCGAGGAGCGCCATACGAATAAATGCTGCGTCTTTGTAACCATTGGCAATGATAAGGGTTTCTTTATCCTCAATCAAAGCAAGGGCTACGTAGAGTTCCGGCTTACTGCCGCACTCAATACCATACCCGTATGGAATTCCAGCATCCAGTATCTCTTCGACGGCTTCGCGTAATTGGTTCACCTTGATGGGGAACACGCCGGAATAATTACCTTGATAATTGTATTCACTGATAGCCGCACGGAAACTTTCGTTAAGTTCTTTTACGCGGCTGCGAAGTATGTCCTGAAAGCGGATGAGAACTGGGATCTCGATTCCCCTCGACTGGATTTCCTCTATGACCGTATATAAATCTATTGCTTTGTGTGGATCTTTGGTAGGTGTGACGGAAATATGTCCTTTAGAATTGATATGAAAATAACCGGCTCCCCATTCTTCTACATTATAGACCTGATTAGATTCTTCGATGCTCCAAGCCAACGGCGTTTTCCTCCTTATCGGTGAGAACTTATAAGAAACTGTTAAAATTTATCCGGCTTAAAACGGATTTGATAATCTTCTGAATACCAAAATTTTTTTTCATAGACATCGTTTTCCTTGCTCGGAAAAACATATCAAAAGGTGACTATAAATGCAATAGAAAATATTGGAAATATATAATAAATCTTGACTTGCCAGTGTTTGTTCCTTAATTTTATACGGTACTATATAACTTTGTAATTACATGTGACTGATATTAGCATTCAGATGATGAAAGATAAGAAATTCCGGTTACTCTATTTTCCTGAAAGCCAATCTGATATGCGGGAGATCATAATTTCCCGTAATCGATTGATTTTTATGGCTATTGCGGTCATCTGTTTTTTGTTTGTTGCGATGACTGGATTGGGCGTATTATTTTCTACGTATACCGGTGATGAGCGTTTGGCACAATTGAATACCGAAAATCAAATCCTGAAACACCAAATCTCTGCAATGGGAAGCCGTGTTAAAAACATTGAGATGGAGATCAATACGATCCGAACTAAAGACAGCGAATTGCGCCTGGTGTCGAATCTGCCCGATGTGGAAGACATGCTCAAAGATGCCGGTATCGGCGGAAGTGAATTTCAAATTGACTACAACCCCGATCTGATATCGGCCGATGCAGATGAATTGATTCGATCCAACCTCAAAAACCTGGATAAATTGGAAGCCAGCCTCAATCTCGAGATGCAAAGTTATGCTGAGTTGCAGAATCAGATTAATTCTCGACTCAGCCAGCTCAACTATATTCCCTCCATATGTCCGATCAAAAAAGGACGTGTGACGGATCGGTTTGGCGTGCGTAAATCATTCCGTTCATGGAAAGCACATACGGGGTTGGATATTGCAGCACGGTGGGGAACGCCGGTGTATGTTACAGCGGACGGCGTCGTGGAATCGGTGACATGGAGAGGCGGATACGGCAAATCCATTATCGTAGATCACGGAAACGGGGTCAAGACTTTGTACGGGCACTTATCGGCTTATCAAGTTCGCAACGGCCAAAAGGTCAAAAGAAATCAAAAAATAGCCGAAGTTGGCAGTACGGGTTTATCTACCGGGCCGCATTTGCATTACGAAGTGCGCGTAAATGAGATTTGCCAAAATCCTGAGTTATATATCTTTTTCGACATGATCAGTTATCTCGAAGTGAAGTAGTTGCCATTCTAATCCCCAGATCCGACATATATCACAAGCCGGGCACCTGTGAACACCACATTCCCGGTCAGCTTGTTCCATTCTTTGATTTGCTCCACACTTACCCGATATTGCTCAGCAAGTCGTATGAGAGAGTCGCCGGCTCGTACCGTGTGAATGATTTTCTTGAATGGAGTGAGCTGTATCTTCAGCTTCGCCCCGACAAATATCGCGTCGGATTTGAGTTCATTCCATTTAATAATATCAGCCATTCGTACATCGTATTGAACTGAGATTTTGGTTAAAGATTCACCATCTTGTACGGTATGGATAACAAAGAACTGAGATCCGCTATTACCCACCACGCCGGTTACTGTATCTTCTTTGGTTTCTGTTAATTTAATCTTCTCTGGCAGGATTAGTTCCCAATTTCCCTCAGGAAGCGTATTGCGCATGATCCAGTAATTGTAAAGCTTAACGATTTTATAATTTGTATTTTGATCTTTTGCCCACTGACCGAGATCGCTGATCGGTCCTTTTAAGGTTATGCGATGAGTTGAATCATCAAAGGGCTTATAATACTCTTCTTCGGAAAATTCATATCCATACTGCTTTGGATGTTCAAGTATCTCTTTCATAACCGCAATTTGAAAAATATAGTTACGCGTCTCTTTATTTAGAAACAGATCAAAATAATTGCCGGTCTTTTGTTCTTTGACAGCTTTGCCGATATTAGCTTGGCCGTTATTATAAGCGGCCGCAGCTAATGACCAGCTTCCGAGTTCCTCATGCAGGCTTTTCAACATCTGAATAGCCGCACGCGTTGATTTTTCAACATGAAAACGTTCATCGATCAGTTTGTCTACCCGCAATCCCCAAAGTTTGGCGGTAGAGGGGATGAACTGCCATAAGCCGGCAGCATCGGCATTGGAATACGCGTCGATTCGAAGGGAGCTCTCTGCAACCGATAAATATTTTAGGTCATCCGGGGCTTCCATTTCCTTCAGGATCTTTTCAAAAAAAGGAAAATATTTTCTCGTTCTCTTTAGCTGCAAAAATATCCGGTCACCATTTCCGATGCGCGCATAATAAATATCTTCTATACGTTCTTTCACATCCGGTATTTCCAGTGGAATACGTTCGCCACAAAAATAAAAGGAATCAGGCAAAGCTCTTGAGAGCGATTTTGTATGAGCAGATGTGGCATCATCCGATAATAGCGGAACCGAATCGGAAGGAAATAATCCAAACAGTATGATAATCAATTTAACGATCATAGTTTCTTCTTCTTTTGCTTTATGGTTTGCGCGTGATAAAATAAAAAAGCAGGCATCGATGAAGATGCCTGCTTTCAAAACCGAAGAG
>CAZHUW010000095.1:0-12859 GCA_964535295.1 uncultured Bacteroidota bacterium | reverse complement strand
GAAATCAAACGGCGCATCGTCAGCGTCAAAAGCACGCAAAAGATCACAAAGGCCATGAAAATGGTTGCGGCGGCCAAGCTGCGCCGTGCGCAGGAGAATATCATTTCCGCGCGTCCGTATGCGTACAAATTGGGCGCCTTGATCAAACATCTCGCGAACAATGAAGTAGCGAGCCAGAATCCGCTGATCAGCAAACGCGAAGTGAAGAATGTCCTGCTGGTGGCGGTGACCGCCGACCGTTCGCTTTGCGGCGCATTCAACAGCAATATTATCCGCAAGGTTAACAGTTTACTGAACAACGAATTCAAACCTTTCCACGAACAAGGACGTCTTAAGCTGGTTACGGTAGGGAAAAAAGGCGATGAATTTTTCGTGAAAAGACAATTCAAGACAGCCGGCCGTTTCTATAATTTTTTTAATCATATGAATATCGGAAATGCCTCGGACATTATCACGGCGTGCGTCAAGGAATACAATGAAGAACGCGCAGACGAAGTCTGGGTCGTTTATAATGAATTCAAATCGGCCTTACAGCAAAACCTGATACTGGAAAAGTTGCTTCCGGTCGAACCGGAAAAAGTTGAAAGCGAGAATCACGGGTATAAAATCGAAACCGATTATATCTATGAGCCTTCGCAATACGAGATCATTAATACGCTGATCCCAAAACATCTGAGCGTTCAAATGTGGCGTATTCTGCTGGAGTCGTTTGCTGCCGAGATGGGCGCGCGTATGACCGCGATGGATTCCGCGACCGAGAACGCCGGTGAAATGATCAGCACCTTGTCGCTTAAGTATAACCGCGCACGCCAGGCGGCTATTACAAAAGAAATTCTTGAAGTGGTGAGCGGGGCGGAAGCGTTGCAGAAGTAAATTTTGCTGATACTACTGAGAAATTTTTAATAATAGACTATAGTAGATTTAACAAGGAAACATCGACATGAATAAAGGAAAGATTGTTCAAATCATCGGACCGGTGGTGGACGTGGAATTCAGCGGAGGCACACTGCCAAAAATCATGAATGCCAATACGGTCAAACGGCCGGACGGTTCATCTCTCGTACTGGAGGTGCAGCAGCATTTAGGCGAGAACCGCGTGCGTACGGTTGCCATGGATACAACGGACGGGTTGGTGCGCGGCATGGAAGTCATTGACTCCGGCGCGCCTATTACCGTACCGGTTGGACCGGAAGTGCTAGGACGTTTGTTAAACATTATCGGCGAGACCATTGACGGAGGAGCGCCTATTACGACCGGGAAAAAATATCCAATCCATCGCGCGGCGCCGAAGCTGAGTGAACTGGCCACGTCGAGTGAAATGTTCGAGACCGGGATCAAAGTGATCGATCTGATCGAGCCGTATATGCGCGGCGGAAAAACCGGATTATTCGGCGGCGCAGGCGTGGGAAAAACGGTTATCATCCAGGAATTGATCAATAACATTGCCAAACAGCACGGCGGTTATTCCGTATTTGCCGGCGTAGGGGAACGTACCCGCGAGGGAAACGACCTTTATCACGAAATGAGAGAATCGGGCGTTATCAGCAAGACAGCGCTCGTATTCGGCCAGATGAATGAGCCGCCCGGCGCCCGTCAGCGCGTGGGTTTAACCGGTCTCACGATGGCGGAATATTTCCGCGATGAAGAAGGACGCGACGTGCTTCTGTTCATTGATAATATTTTCCGTTTTACTCAGGCCGGTTCCGAAGTGTCCGCGCTCCTCGGCCGTATGCCATCGGCCGTAGGTTATCAGCCGACGTTGTCCACGGAAATGGGCGAGTTGCAGGAACGCATCACATCGACGAAAAAAGGTTCAATCACGTCCATTCAGGCAATCTACGTTCCGGCGGACGATCTGACCGATCCCGCGCCGGCAACGGCTTTTGCCCACTTGGATGCCACCACGGTGTTGTCCCGAGCTATTTCGGAATTGGGCATTTATCCGGCTGTGGATCCGCTGGATTCCACATCGCGTATCCTTGATCCGCATATCGTGGGCGAGGAACATTATAACGTGGCAAAACGCGTTCAGGAAATCTTACAGAAATATAAAGACCTGCAGGATATCATCGCCATTCTCGGTATGGATGAATTGTCCGATGAAGACAAGATCGTGGTGGCCCGCGCGCGTAAGATCCAGCGGTTCTTGTCGCAGCCGTTCTTCGTTGCGGAACAATTTACAGGGACGCCCGGCCGTTACGTCAAGAAAGAAGACACCATTGCAGGATTCAAAGCCATTGCCGACGGACATATGGATGATCTGCCGGAACAGGCGTTTTATATGGTGGGTACGATCGATGAAGCCGAAGAAAAGGCCGAAAAAATGCGCGGATGATCTTCGCCGTAATTTGAGTCATTAGTTTAATTCTAGGAATACTATGGAAAAAACTTTTCATGTGGAAGTCATAACGCCTCAGAGGGTCGTTTTTGACGGAGATGTCATAGGGATCGTTGCGCCGGGAACCAACGGCAGCTTTGAGATATTGAAAAATCACACGGCGTTTATTTCTTCTGTCAAAATAGGAGAGATGCGGTTGATCCATGATGACGGGTATGAGGAATATTATGCCGTGGGCGGCGGATTTCTAGACGCTGAGGAGAACAAAGTGAGAGTGCTTGCAGAAACCTGCGAGAAGGCCTCTGATATCGATATTAATCGGGCTAAACAGGCGCACGAGCGTGCCAGGAAAAGGCTTGAAGACCGCTCCAGTTATGATGTGGAACAAGCCTATCAGGCTTTGTTACGCGCCGAGAACCGTTTAGAAATTGCATCAAAAAGAGCTAAACATACTGCTTAAAGAATATTTGACCGTCTATATAGCAACCCCATGAATCGCATTCATGGGGTTTTTAATTTTAACTTATTGTCATGGATCCACAAAAAAAAATAATCATCAGAGTTAAAAACCTCAGCAAGTCCTACGGAAACGTTGAAGCCGTAAAAGGGATCAGCTTTGATGTCTATGAAGGAGAGATCTTTGGTCTCCTCGGTCCTAACGGCGCAGGAAAAACCACGACGCTTGAGATCATGGAGACCTTGCGTGAAAAGACCGGAGGAGAAGTCCGGATCAACGGATTGGACGTAGAAAAGGACAGAGATCAGATCAAACACCTTATCGGCGTTCAGTTGCAGGAATCGGGTTATTATCCTAATCTCAAATTGGTTGAGATATTGGATCTGTTCGCCGGTTTATACAACACACAAATCGAGCCGATCGTATTACTTCAAAAGATGGGGCTTCAGGATAAAGCGCATGTAAAGGTAGACAAACTCTCCGGCGGGCAAAAGCAGAGATTCTCTCTCGCCACGACGCTGGTCAATGATCCGAAAATCATTTTTCTTGACGAACCGACGGTTGGGCTGGACCCGCAGGCACGCCGCAATCTTTGGGAATTGATCCGCGCCGTCAGAAAGAACGGCGCTACCGTCGTTCTGACCACGCATTATCTGGATGAGGCGGAAGATCTGTGTGACCGCGTAGGCATCATGGATGAAGGAAAGATCATCAAGATCGATACGCCGGATACTTTAATCCATGACCTGATACAGTCCGGTTTCAAAAGGCACAAATTGATGAAGGAAGCCAGCCTGGAAGATGTTTTTCTTGAATTGACCGGCAAAGAATTGAGAGAGGAATAAGTATGACATCGACGCAGTATAGTCATGCTCGGGCATTAAGAGCGTATGTGAAAGCAAGCCTGACCGCCATGAGTCGCAATCCGTCGAGTATGATCTTCGGGTTCATCTTTCCGTTTATCTTTATCCTGATCTTTGGGTTTATGGGTGACCGCGCTTTCCGACTGGATATAGGGATACTTGCTCAGAGCGACCGATCCAACCCGATATTTGAAAAATTATCGAACATTAACACTTTAAGAGTAATCAGCGGATCGGACGATGCATCGCTTTATGAAAAGTTAAAAAAAGGCGAACTGGAAGCGGTTATTGATATTAAAAAAACCACAGAGCAAAGCGGAGCTCGGTATACTCTCAGAATAACAACCTCAAACGCGTCATCCAATTCAAAAGCATTTTTGGCGATGATGGATGGCATTACAGCCGAATTGAATATGCAAATGAGCGGACTCAAGACGCTTCCGGTGGCCGTTCAAGCCGAAAGAATCGAGGGCAGAAAATACAAAACCATTGATTTCATATTACCGGGGCAATTGGGATTTGTGATTCTCAGCACGGGGGTTTTTGGCGCGGCCTATGTTCTGATCACGCTGAAACAACGTCTGATCATCAAACGTTTCTTTGCCACGCCTGCAAAAGGAATTACTATTCTCTTGGGCGAATCGCTCAGCCGACTGATCTTTGCCATGGTGCAAGTAACGGTTATAGTGCTTATCGGGACCTATGCATTAGGATTTACTCTGATCCACGGTTTTGAAACTCTAATGACCCTGCTTTTTATTTCTGCTGCAGGGCTGTTGGTTTTTTTCGGCTTTGGCCTGATCGTTTCGAATATTGCAAAGGATGAGCACGCAGTACCTCCTGTTGCAAATCTGATCGTGTTGCCTCAGATTCTGCTGGCCGGAACATTCTTTCCGATCACGGCTTTTCCGGAATGGCTGCAGCCGGTATGCCGTGTATTGCCGCTCACTTATGTGAATGATGCGCTAAGAAAAATATCATTCGACGGTACAGGGCTATTAGATCTGGGGACGGAATTAGCGGTACTGGCCGTATGGGGAGTGATCGTATTCGCGGTCAACGTCAGGATATTCAAATGGGAATGAGGCGCTTTTTCGAGCTGCCAATTTGATTCTCTAAACCATTCTGTATTTCATCTTGTTAAATACAAATCCAGCAACAAGCCAAACGGTCATCAATGCAATAATCGTCGGTGCAGAAGGTATGTCCTGAGTAAATGACAAGTAGAGCCCTGACGGAACAGAAATGACCGCTATGATCACAGACCACAAGAAGATCCTGCTCATTTTTTCAGTGATGAGAATGGCGGTGATCGGGGGAAGGACCAGCAAACCAAAAACCAACAATATTCCGGCGGACTTGATCGCAAGCGAGATCAGGATCCCCACGGTGATATAAAAGAGTACATTCCATACCTGCGGCCGGAAACCCAAGGTCTCGGACATTTCAGGATCGAAGGATATGAATAAGAATTCTTTATAGAATATCAGATGTATGCTTCCGAGAACGATCAGGGCGCCGAGTAAAATATAGATTTGATCCGATGTGATCGTTAGGATATTACCGAAAAGAAGGCCCATGAGATCCGCGTCGCCTTTGGGATGCTTGGATAAAATAAGGATCGCACTTGCCGAGGCGACCGTATAACCCAAGGCCAGCGTGCTGTCCTGCGGGATTTTTTTTGAATTCAAATTGAATGCGAACCAAATTACGACAACCATGGTCAATGCCAAAGCCGATACCACCGGATTTATTTCCAGCAAAATGCCGATAGCGAATCCGGTAGAGGATACTTGAGCCAGCGACGCGCCGACAAACACGATCCTTCTCAGTACGATATACACGCCGATAAAAGAACACATGACACCGATCAGAAGACCGGTGTATAATGCGTGCTGCATGAATTCGATTTTAAAGATATCAAATAGTTCAGCCATTTTTGTCTCCTACGATCACCACGTTATTGCCTTTGATCTTATCAACGAAGACCGGCAAGTTATACATCTTGCTTAAATTTGCTGTAGTAAGAATCTCATCCAGCGCTCCGACCTGAAAGTGATTGGATTCAACTAACATGATCTTCTTGACATAATTGGACACTTCTGTAAGAAGATGGCTGACCATTAAAATGGTCAGATTGTCTTTAATGTGCAATTCCGTGATCAGGTCAAGTATCGATTTCTGTGAAATCAGATCCATTCCATTGGTGGGTTCGTCCAGCACCAAAATATTGGGTTGGGTTGCCAGAGCTCGGGCGATCAATGTTCGTTGTTTTTGTCCGCCTGAGAGGTTTTTGAATAACATATCTTTCAGGTTGAGAATACCGACATGTTCGAGGCTTTTGTGTGCAAGGTCGTATTCTCTTTCCCCGGGACGCCCGAAGAGCCCGACCTGTTTGTAGGTCCCCATAAGAACCACTTCAAGCGCGGTGAACGGAAAAATATTTTCCAGATGTTCTTTTTGGGGAACGTACCCGAATTTGATTGGCGTTGCGTCTTGCCGGTAACTGATCCGTCCTTTGAGAGGTTTCAAATGCCCGAGTATCGCGCGCAGCAAGGTCGTTTTGCCGGAACCATTGGGGCCTACCAGGCCCACGAAATCATTCTCAAAAAGGTTGAAACTGATATCCGACAATACGATGTGATTTCCATAGCCGAGAGTTATGTCATTGAATTGGATAAGGGTATTGTTCGATGGTACCATTTTTATTTCCCTGATTTAATGATCGCGATCATGGTTTTCAAATTATAATCAAAGATATCGGTGTATGTTGAAACGCCATCCACACAACCAACGGAGGTAGCCAGTTTTACTGCCTTGGCACCCGTTTCGGCTGCGAGCGAATTCGGCGCCTGTTCGCTGAAGTAAGGCTGGAAACCTATCAGTTTAACGCCCCCGTTCTTGATGATGTTCGACAACTTATACAAATGCGAAGGCGTCGGTTCCAATCCCGGTTTCGGTTCAACGAAACCGACAATTTCAAATCCGAATGCCTCTGTGAAATATCTCCAATCGTCGTGATACACCACTATCTTTGTTCCCTTATAGGGCGCCATCATCTGAGTCCATACCAACTGTTTCTCCTGAATTAGCTGCTTGAATTCGGCATAACGCCGATCGAAGTAGGCTGTGTTCTCAGGCGACAGCTTTATTAGGGCGTCATGAATTTCTTTACCTATGATAATTCCGTTATTAGGATCGAGCCAATAGTGTGGATTGCCATAAGGATGTACATCGCCGTGACTTGCGTCTACTTTATAATTAGGCACATCCAGCTTGTTAATTTCCTTTGAACAATCGACTACGAAAAGATTTTCATTTCTAGCGCCTTCAATGAGCGGATCGGCCCATTGATCAAGTCCCATTCCGATCTTCGCGTACATCTTTGCTTTGGTGATCTTCATAATATAGCTCGGCAGCACCTCGACGGAGTGAATATTCTGATTTCCACGCGCGATGCTGAAAGTATTTACTTTATCGCCGCCTACGGCATCGACGATCGATTTCAAGTCGGTCGTGCTGGTCACAACATTGATCTGGCCAAAAGCTGAGATCGAAAAAGAAAAGATAAAAAACGCCAGGGTGTTTGCAAATCTACATTTCATGAGTCTGTCCTTTAATAAAAAATTCCGGTTTTATAAATGTGGTACTGTCTAAAACACATGAGCCTTATGTGGCCCAAGTGAAAATACAGTCTGTAAAAGGATCGTATTGAATGCCTTTGAATGGTCCGTTCTTGTGTTGGCAAACACCAGCCGGAAAACCAGAGTTTCTTCAGCCGGCAGGAAATTGAAATTTCCGGACACCATTCTTGTTTTACCTTTGCTGTCAATGGATTGAGACAGATCGAATTTTGAACCTATTTCAAAACGCCGCTTGAACTGGTAATTTCCTGCAACATAGCCGCCGAATGTATTTTGGTCCCTGGACCGACTCATCAGCGCCTCACCCCATAATGTGAATGACGTGTACTGATCTTTTTTCCATTTGTATTTTATGTCGGCATTAAACCATTTGAATCGATCAGCGATAGTGTCTGTTACTCCGGTTGCCGATCCAAAACCGGCTTCAAAGGCACTCAAATCTGACAACTGAAAGAACGAACTGATTCTTCCAGCAAAAAAAAGATTTTTACGTTCACCGTCCAGTTCATCCCCAGTACTCACGGTTCCGCTGATCTTCGTGTAAATTTCACCGGTAGGCAATAGAGTGTTCAACTCGATGCCGACGTCTTTCAATCCTTCTTCACCGAAAAAATTCTCCTGATACAGCGGACGATAGACAAAAGGATAAGCATGCGGATGGGCGGTATTCAACTTACTGAAGTCGACGAGGAATTTTCCTCCTTTAAGATTGAAATTCCACGGCAAACCTTTTTGAATTGTAAAATACGCTTCCTCGATATCGACAGGGGCAGTCTCATCATTTACAAATGCAATAAAGACGTCCGCGCGCGCGTAAGGATTCAGCGGAGCCTGTATAGCCGCTTCAATTTCTTCCAGGCTAAAATTGATTTTATTCTTTTCAGGGACTCCCTTTTCAGTGGTGGTGGATGTTCTGAAATCAGGAATGATACTTATGTCAGGATTCATTGAAGTTTGAGCGAAAATATTTCCGGAAGCCACGCTTACAGATACAATGAAGACAAAAGTAAAAGCCATTTTTGTCATACATTCCTTCCTTCAAAATAGAGTAATACGGCATTAAAAAAATATGAATGCCGCAAAATGCTGTTAGTGAATAAAGAAAACGATTGGAGATAAATCAGGAAAGAAAAGATGGAGGTGCGCGTCCCGCACATACAGACAGGTGGTGCTGTGAAGAAGGAAGGGAATGGTAATTGAAAATGTAAACAGAAGTTTTTGCAGGACCGATCAAATTCCATAGGTGAAGGGAAGACGATTGCTTTGTCGTTTGGAACAGGCACGAGGCGCAATGATCTGACAGATGTACGTGGGCTGTGACATGTTTATCGCATGATGCGTCGTGAAGTTCGTGCCCATGCGAAGCGGACGATTCCTGCACCGGCATCTGGTGCCGATGAAATACCGCGAACGGACCGGCCAGGGAAATGGTGAGGTAAATACCGGTCACCGCGATGGCCATGATATGTTTTGCCACCGTTTTTTTCATATCTATGAGGTTCAATGAATATTATGGTATTGCTTTTACAGTACCGTCGGCATAAGTGATCTGCCATTTTTGCGCAATGTCTTTATTTGCAGCATCTTTTGCCGGATAGAGAGTCATGACGTAAGGTTCACGCACCGCGTTCGATTTGTCAGACAATTTTTGTCCGTTGGAGACGGGCCAAGCAAAAGCGATTTTCACCGGTTTATCTACCGACATAACGGCGTCTGCTTTAATGATCACAACACCGGCTTTGGCGAGTTCTGCGAGTTTAGTTTCATGATCTTTGACCAGTTGCTCATAATGGGTCTTGCCAAGATTATCTAATGTTGCGGAAGCCGTATACGGATCCAGCTTCGCCAGGTCTTTGGATATTTCCTGAGCAGTCACGGCTACATTCACAAAAAAAAGTCCGGCTGCAAAAATACAAAACGATTTACGCATAGTATTCATCCTTTGTTGTTATGGAATTAACATCACTTTACAAAAAAAGAGAAATACAAACAAGCAGTTTTTTCAATGGCGGTGCAGGTCTTTATGCATGACCTTTCGCGTTTCACTCAGCCTTTCATCCGGCGGCAATTCGCTCAATGACTTATTCAGTATCTCGTCGTTTTCTGCCCGGAGCAGTTTGGTCAGGTAGTCGATGACGCTCGGAGCGAATACCCCTTTGTTTTCATACGAATCCCTTTTCTCGTCGAGTATCTGCGATGATGCGACACAACTCCGAGGAATGGATGGGAGCTTTTCCAAAAGGTTCTTATCTTTAAAGATATTTCCTTTGACGTAAAGCGAATCCGCAAGCTGAAGCGATTCCTCATGGGTCAGGCCCCATTCTGCGGCCAGCGTGATGCCGGCCAGCAAAAGATGGATCAATGCGCTTCCGTCCGGGGTTCGCAATTCGATGGTCTGGGCATTAGATTGAACTTCCGCCGCATCCGATTCCTTCGGATTCAGACGGCGAGCAAGGTGGGAGATCTTACTCCATCCGAGAGGAACGCGGATCATGGCGCTGCGGTTAAGGTCGCTCCAGCAGACGCGTGTGGGCGCTTCCTGATCCGGTACGAGGCGCAGATACGATGCTGCGGTCGTGTTGCCGAAAGCTGTGAGCGTGTCTGCGTACGTGCACAAGCCGCCGATCATTTTTTTTGCTTCCACGGATAATTCGGCTTGCGCATTGCGCATGATGTTTTTTCCGTTCTTGATCAATTCCATATGTACATGTAATCCGCTTCCTGCGACGCCTTCTTCGATCTTCGGCGCAAAGGTGGCGACGCAACCGTTGCGGTGGGCGATGTTGCGGATAAGCCATCGGGCTAAAACCAAATGGTCGGCCGCATCCGTTATAGGCCTCGGAAGAAATTCGATCTCGAGCTGTTCGCCCTGGCGACCGCGTATCTCATCCGATTGGCTGAACACGTGTTCGACGTATCCGACCTCGCTGTGCGCATATTTGACGGCGCCGGTGATCTGTGCAATGTGGCGCATCATTTCGTTGAGGATCGGTCCGCTTTTTATGAATGGCGCCGATGCGTGATATCCTTTTTGTTTGGACGCATGGTACATGGCTTCTTCATCCCGGCTCAGCAGATAAAATTCCAGTTCGCCCATCGCATGCAGTTCCATGCCGCAGTTATTCTTGAAAAGTTCATACGCAGAATGAAGCACATTGTCCATCGCGAACGGGGCAGGATTGCCGTCCGGCCCAAGGTAACGGCATATGAAATCCAGGCTGAATTCGTCAAAAGGGTTTAGAAAGGCCGTTTTGTAAACCGGAACGACATACAGATCGGACAACCCTGTATCCACCATTCCTTTGAATAAAGATGAGCCGTCGACCCGTTCGCCTTCGGCAAGAATGCGTTCGGCGATCCCGCGTCCGGTGACAGGGATCTTCAGTTCTTTAAGTTTTCCGTCCAATGCGGTATAGTGGAAAGTGATCCGTTCGATATTTTTTTTTTCAATTACAGAAATGAGGTCGTTCCTTGTAAAAGTATCAGAGGTTTTATCGAGGATGCGGCAAAGGGGATTTGCCAATGCATAGTACGTCATAAGGGCGTCTCCTGTTCAATTTGAGTATCCGTTCACCGTGCCTAAGATAGTGAATCTTTTAATAAGATGCCACGATAAGTAACGGCGTAAGGGCAGGAACAGGAACCGGGAGAAAAAAATGAAAAATTAATTTGGGATCAGTTTCAATTGAACCAGCAGATCCCGCATTTTCTTTTTATTATTTTCGCTCATGGGTACTAAAGGAAGCCTGTAATTCTCTTCGATCAAACCCATCATGACCAAGGCGCATTTGACCGGGATCGGGTTGGACTCCACGAAATTGAGATTCATGAGTTCAAGAAACCGGTAATGGATCTCGCGCGCTTTAGCGAAATCGCCGGCCAAGGCGTGTTTTACGATATCGCTCATGGCCCGCGGAATCTGGTTGGCTGCAACCGATATTACGCCATCGGCGCCCAAAGACATCATCGGCAATGTGAGGGCATCGTCGCCGGATAAAACTAAAAAATCTCTTGACCGTTGCCCTAAAATTTCCATAAATTGACCGAAGTTTGCCGAAGCTTCTTTCACACCTATAATGTTCTTTATTTCCGCTAATCTCAAAATGGTCTTTGGTTCAATATTACCGCCTGTGCGTCCTGGCACATTGTATATAATAGCGGGGATAGAGATCGATTCGGCAATTGCCTTAAAATGTTGAAAATACCCTTCCTGAGTCGGTTTATTATAATACGGCCCTACGAGTAGAACGCCGTCAGCGCCGAGTTCCTGCGCTTGTCTGGAATATTTAAGGGATGTGGCAGTGGCATTGGTTCCTGTACCCGCGATGACCGGGACGCGTTTTTGGGTATGTTCAACGACAATACGGATAACCTGTTTTCGTTCATCGGCATCCATAGTGGCTGATTCGCCGGTCGTACCGCAGGGAATGATGAAGTTGGTTCCGTTGTCAATCTGAAAATCGACCAGTTTTCGCAGCGCCTTTTCGTCCACGCTACCGTCTTTTTTGAAAGGCGTTACGATCGCGACGCCGCTGCCGCGCAAGGATGATAGATTCATAATGGTTCCCTTTCTTTAGGGGTGAATAATAAAATTTGAAATGAAATTCAACTCTCATTTATCCGTTGAGGCTAAAGGCCGAAAAAGTCTTATTTTTTACTTGCATACTATGAAATAAATAATAAATTAAGCGCCCTTGGTTAGACTATTTTAAGGAAGGATTTTTTCTATGAAATTAATTGCCGGTTTTTTTCTTTCATTTTTGACCTTGTTCCCGATCCAGAATCCGCTTGATGTGGATGAAGTGACGCACGTAGAAATGATCCTCAAAAGTTTGTCCTATGATTCCAAGATCACAGGTGGAACGGTGCTGGTCATTTCACGCAGCGGCAGCAATGCCAACTCCAACAAAGTAGCGAATGTGCTCTCGGGAAAATCGATCAAAAAGGTTCCGGTTGAATTGTTCCAGCTGGAATTCGTCAGCATGAGTTCGTTGGATCCGATCGTCAACGGTAACATCAAAGTGGATCTTGTGTATTTATGCAATGATCTGACCAATGTGCAGTTGGCGCAGCTCAATCAATTCTGTACGAAGAACAAGATCGTGAGCGCTACCGGCGTAGCAAGATTCGTCGAGGACGGATATGCCTGTTTATCGGTGGTCAAAGAGGATGGAAAGGTCAAACCTTTGGTGCATTTAGACAAACTCAAGGAGTTGGATCACAATTTTAGTTCGTCGTACCTGAAATTATGTAAGATCATGTAATAGCCGCGTTGATTTTTGGATAGGTAAATAAATTTCCAGAATCCGAAATTCAAACAATGCCAAAAAAATATGAAACTCCAAACAGCTTGTTTGTTTGGAGTTTTTTATTGTTATTTCTGTTGAAGGGCTTGAAGGAAAATTTGGACGGAATCGCCTTTCAAAGTTCATATATAAGATTCCACAGCAGCATACCTGCAAAGACCAGCATAAGAATTCCTGTAATCGCCCGCGTTACAGTTTCCCATGCAGGGCTGGTAAATCTGGCCCCCAGTTTGACGGATACGGTAAGAACC
>CAZHUW010000094.1:0-12943 GCA_964535295.1 uncultured Bacteroidota bacterium | reverse complement strand
GATACGTGTCTGAAACCGTCCGTCCTGCGGCAGGCGCTTTTCAGCGATATCCAGTCCCGACATGATCTTAAACCGGGACAAGAGCGCCGACTGGAGATGTTTATCGAGAACAAAAGACTCTTTCATGAGCCCGTCGATACGAAAACGGACAAGCAGTTTTTTTTCCTCAGGTTCGATGTGAATATCGCTGGCGCCTTCTTTGACAGCGGCGGAAATGATGACATTGGAAAGACGGATGATCGGTGTGTTCTGCGCGGCTTCTTCCAGTTCCTCGCGGGATTGATCCGTATCATCAACCGCGATCATTTCAACATCAAGCTGATAATCTTTAACGGCATCACGTACCTCGTTCTCGTACGCTTCGGATGAACCTTTGAACACTCTGTTGAACGTATCCTGGATATCCTGCTCGGAACACAGCATCGGCGAGATATTCAGTTTAGTGAACGAACGTAACTCATCTATCGCCTCTAAATTTCTGGGATCGACCATCGCAACCGTAAGTTCATCCCCTATTTTGAAAAGGGGAAATATCTGACGGCTCCTCATAAACGATTCGGGGAGCAGACTCACGACTTCCGGATCGCTTTCAAATGTCGTGAGATCGATGGTCGGGAGGGCAAGGTGATCGGATAATATCTGGAGAAGATCGGAATCTTTGACCAGTTTTTTTTCAGCGATTATCTTTCCAAGTTTTTTTCCGTTTTTGAGTTGGTGGGATAAAATTTCCGATAACTGCGATTCCGTAACAAGATTATTGGCAAGCAGCATTTCACCCAATTTAAGATGTGGTTGCATACCTATGCCGTTTAAGTGGCGCTGGCGGCAACCGTATCAAGAGGCTTGATCACAGGGCTGCTTGGCCGTTCGATTTTTAGTAACTTGTATATCTCGGACATGAGCGCAACCGAATCATAAGGTTTATATAAATAGGCATCCGCACCCATTTCCATTCCCGTAGCCCGGTCAACGTCGCGTGCACGAGAAGTGAGCATGATGATCGGGATATGTCGGTATTTTTCATCGAACTTTAACAGGCGGCATATCTTGAAACCGTCCATTTTCGGCAACAGTACATCAAGGAGAATAAGATCCGGGAGATGAACGCGCGCTTTCTGAAGCGCATCGATCCCGTCATAGCTTGCCATCACTTCAAACCCGGAGGATTTGAGGCGCATGCTCAACATTTCGACCATATTCGGATAATCATCGACAATGAGGATCTTATACGGCTTCATGATGACGCGCTTTCTTTCGTTTAGGTAGAATGACCGTAAAGGTACTGCCCTGCCCATATTCGCTTCGTACTTTGATCTTCCCGTGATGCAGTCTGACGATCTCTTTTACGATACTTAAGCCTAGCCCGCTGCCCTTTTCTCTATATTCAATATGCTCGGGATAATTGAGCTGAACAAATCTTTCAAATAATCTTTTGATGTCCGTTTTCAATATACCGAATCCCCGGTCGGTAACGGTAATTTCTGTACCGCTGGCCTTGGACAAGGCGCCGATTTCTATGCAACTGCCCGGAGGGGAATATTTGACCGCGTTGTCAAGCAGGTTGATCAATACCTGTTTCATTCGGTCGCGGTCAGCATAAAGGTCAAACACCGGATGCGGAATATTCTCTAATACGGAAATGTTCTTTTCAGCCGCTTTATTCTCGATCGATATAATGGCGGATTTGATTAACGCATGTATATCGATCACGGTTCGCTGAATACGTATCTTACCGGCATCCAATCTATTGATATCGAGAAGATCGCTGACAAGCCTGGACAACCGGTTCACTTCTTCGTAGACCACTCCGGCACATTTTTTCTGTTCCGTATTCAATGGTCCGATCCCTTCCTCTAACAAAAGGCCGAGCCCTTCTTTGACCGGCGTCAAAGGGTTGAATAATTCATGTGCAACAATGGATAAAAATTCTGATTTTTTTTGATCTTCGAGCCATTGTTTTGAAATATCGCGAAGAGTGCACAAGGTGCCCACTGGAACATTGCGTTCCTGATACAGGATTTTTATTTCCACCTCACAAATGGATGACCGTTTATTCAGGAATACCAATTCTTTGAAATGGCTTTTGCGGGAGAGTCTTGCGCGCCCTATCATATCTTCTAAATCGATTTTAGACGTACGCAAAAGCAGTTTTAAAGGCATTTCGATGAAAGTGTCAACATCTCCGCGCAAACCCAGAAGCTTCATCGCGCTGTTGTTCACGATCCGAATTCGGTCAACCAGGTCGATCAATACGACGCCTTCCTCCATATGGTCGAGAACGCTTCTATACTCATTGTTCCATAACCTGTCAAAGATTGAATCGGCTTCACGTTCCGAACTAAGAGGAACAAGATCGAACGATTTCTCCGGGGTGTAATTGGATTTTATGAGTTGTAATGGTGCCATAATGCTGATCCTTAATGTCCTCCGATGAGATCTATGTACCAGTGCAAGATTTGATGTTCAAAAAATATACATGTTATTACAGCGGCCGACAAAAAAGGGGCCATAGGTATTTCACTTCCGCGTTGGATCTTGCGGACTGCGATACCGATCCATCCGATGACGGTCATTAGAAGAAAAGCCGTGAATAAAGTGAATAAAAGCGCTTCCCATCCTAAGAAAAGCCCCAATAAAGCCGCCAGCTTAATATCACCTCCGCCCATAGCATCTTTTTTATAGGCGATACGTCCGATAACGGCAATAACGAACATGCCGGCCCCGCCGACAATAAAACCCAGGCCTCCTGAAATCAGCGGATCCCGGCCCTGCAATCCGGTAAACAAAAATGCGAAAGGAAAACTGAACAAAAGCACCTTATCCGGTATGAGGTGAAACCGGTAATCGATATTCGCCAAAACAAACATCATAAGCGTCAGGAACGACATTTTATAAAACAAAATCGAGTGGCCGAATTGCCAGTACATAAGACACAATACGAGCGCAGAAACGAACTCGACAAGCGGATAGGTGCAAGAAATGTTTTTGTGACAATGTACACATTTTCCTCTTTGGAGCAGATACCCCCACAACGGGACGTTATGATACCAAAGAATCGCATGATTGCATGACGGACAATGTGATCCGGGAAATACCAACGATAGATTCAGCGGAACACGGTAAATGACAACATTGAGAAAACTCCCGATTATTAAACCGGTCAGACCGATGATAAAATAAGGATATAGTTCCACAGATTGGCCCTTTTTAATTTTTTGTTTCTACGTTTTGTTCAGCGTAAATACGGGTCAGACCTAGATTCGCAAGGAACATCGCAACATCGAGATTATGGCTTTTCATACTCAGCAGAGTGATGATCAGCGTCTGATTTTTAAAGTTGATTTTCTGAGAGATCGCCTGGAGTGGAACATCGAAATATACGGAGCCGTTCGACTCATTATTTTTGATATAGCGCTCAAGATGCTTATAAAAAAAACGGACAAATTCCGAATAATCGCCGTTCCCAAATTGTTCCAGATCGGATAATGACGCGATAGGCAAACCGGTATCGGTGGTAACGATGACGGATGAGAGAGAGAATTTTTTAAGAAGATTTACAAGAAAAGTGTCTAAGGCTCGATTTTGTCTTGAATTCCGATCTCCGCGTCGGTCAAATACGTTTGCAATGGCATGGATCTGCTCCTTTAGTTTCAGGCTTGCGCATGCCGGATTGGAATGAATACAGTAATTGGCACGGCAGGCCGAAAGGGGTTCTCCGCACATTTGACGTCGATGATAATTGGCCGTCGGCTCCATATGGGATGTAATGAATTCACGGGCCAATTTTTTTTGTAGCGTGCCTTCTGCGAACTGGATAGCTTCATCCCATAGAAATATTTCCAGTTCGATGAGTTGTTCGGGATTAAGAGGACTAATCAGGGAGTCAATATAATTCCAATCAGAGATATTCTTCCGGATCTTCTTTTTAAACTCTCGGGTCAGATTTTCATTCGGTAAGGAAGATCGGAAGAACGATTGATCTAAAGCCGCTTCAGAGGATGAACTGAAATCATTTTCTTCGTTCATGGCGACCGTCTCGCGTTCATTTTCTCTTGTTTGAAACATATACGGACTCCCCATTAGATAAGGTGATAAAAGGCTCCCATATTATCTGAGAGCCTTTTAATTTAATTGTGCGCTGCAACGGAGCAGGTAACGAGACCCGTCGTCGAAGAATACGTATAAGTTCCGCCGGACGGACACGTCGGTGCTGCGCCGCTTGTAAATGAGGTTGCCATAGCCGCCAAGTCAGCCGGGAACGTAGCGGTTCCGGTCGTTAATACTGACTGAGCATACGCAATGCTCGCAGCGGCTTTGATAGCGCCCATATTAGATTTGCAGGCACCGGCTTCAGCCTGATCGGTAAGATCAAAATACTTGGGAACGGCCACGGCAGCCAGAATTCCAAGTATCACTATCACCGTAACTAATTCCATTAAGGTGAAGCCTTTTTGATTATTGATGGATTTCATATTTCCTCCAATTAGTTATTAGAAAATGTTAACTGCTGGACATTAGTAGATTCAACATTCATGCCGAATTAGCAATCAAATGTTTTACAGCGGTTTACAAAGATGCAGAGGCAGCCACATTATGGATATTTCACACAGCTATGGTCTTGTTACCTAAAGGAAGCTAACTAATGACTATGATTGGATTTGAAAAACGAGTAGAAGAAATAAAGAAGGGTTAACCAGGCAGGAAACTATCCTGGTAACGTTATTTCATAAGAATCATTTTTCTTGAAAGGGTTTTCCCCATTGTCTGCAGGTTATAGATATAAACACCGCTTGATACTGAGAGGCCATGATCATCCTTACCATCCCAATCTACGTGATAGGACCCCGCGGGCATATGTCCCCGATGCAGAAGGCGAACCTCCTGTCCTAGAATATTATAGATCTTCAAGGATATAAAACCGGCTCGGTCAAGATCAAACCTGATCGTTGTGGAAGGGTTGAATGGGTTTGGGTAATTAGAATAGAGCTTTAAGCTAGAAGGCAACGACTTTACAGGAAAAAATTCAGTCTGAAAACTTTCATCAGAATTCTTTTTTGCGGCTGCAATCAAAGCGTTTCTTGTTGCGCCATTAACCAATTCAAACCGGACGGTATCCCTGACAGTATCTTGCGGCGTTATCGTACCGAGATCCACTGACCAATAAACGCTCACGTCCGTTCTGCCTATGCTATCATAAAAAGCCGCTTGAGTCATTAGCCGGTAGAGCAAACTGTCGAGATCTTGTTCACTCGCGCCGTCCCGGTTAACAACACGATGCAGCGAGGAAAAATTTCCAGGCGTTGCATTCGCCTGCTTATTGACGAGAATTATTCCGGAATAGAAATGCAGGCTGTCATCAAACACATACACGATCGCCGTTGAATCATCTTCATAATAACCGCTGCTGTCATCACTGAATCCCCCCAGCGAATTTCCAATATCCCCGTCATATCCGAACAATAGTCGCATATTGGAAAAAGTTACTGTATCTGAAGCAGGACGGTAAAACTCGAAAACAAAGGACACAGAAATAACATGGCTGCTGTCTTTTTTTGTTTCAATGATTTCCTTAATTATAAACCGATCCGTAATACTTTCGACGCCGAACTTCATTTGTTCGGAGAATTGTGTAATATTGTCGGCAAGCGTACTACCGATCCATTGATAGGTATTTTTATCTCCCGGATTATTTTTTGCATTCGTACGTCCAACGGCGCTATGGAATGTCAGGAGTGAATCCATTTCATCAAAATGCACCGCCAGGAACCCCTGATACAGGGCGTTTGGGTTTCGAAGGCCTAAAAAATGATGTCCGGTAAATTCAGCGGCTCGGCCGCTCGTATAATATACCGAGGCTGCACCCGTTGATTGGAATCCGGATGAGGCTTGACCCTTTTTTAGAGTCATGACTTTTCCATTTTGATGCATATACTCACCAAATCCGGCGGTAATCACAGCGAGCACACAAAATGCAGCCGTTTTGAGAAAGGGTCGTTTCATTTTGAAGAGCCTTAAATAAAAAAAGATCATTCGCATAACGGAATGATCTTTTTTTCTAATAGCGTGTCTAAGATTTCAGGAACCTTTTAAGTCTTTATAGTCCACTTCATATTTGGAAGCACATTTTGCCTGAATTTGTGTTCCTTCGAAAGTACCGTCTTCCTTAAATCGTCCGTCTACAACGGCTTCACATTCATCCTTGAATGTATCGGGAATTGGAGCTTTGCCGACGTATTTAACAGGAATAGTTGCCCCGTTACGCGTTAAAAGAAACTCCAGCTTATGTTCGTCTTTCTTGATACTGCCGCTCACGACATTTCCGTGCACTTTCAGATGTTTCTTGTAAGCATCGGGACCCATGGCAACCAACTCGTCCACAAATTTATAATACGACTTTCCCTCATTGAATCCACTGACGCTCAAAAAGGCCAGCACCGAAACAACTGCAGCAACTCCGACAATAATCTTGATATTTTTCTTTTCCATAAATATTCCTTTCTTAAAAAGAAATCTAATCTATAAATGCCAAAAAGTCAAAAGAAATTCAAGATTCAAATCGAACAGGTTCGCCTTGTGTTTTGGCGATATACGCGGCGGCCGTGACGTCTCCGGTTACATTAAGCACGGTGCGCCCCATGTCAAGGATACGGTCCACGCCAAGGATGATTCCGATACCCTCTGGAGGAACTCCAACCGACTGTAGCACCAGAACGATCAGCGGCAACGATCCGCCTGGAACTCCGGCCGTGCCGATCGCCGTCAGGACGGTCATAACAACAACCATGGCCTGTTGTGTCACGGTGAGGTCAACGCCGAAGATCTGAGCAATAAACAGAACCGTCAATCCCTCATATAAAGCGGTACCGTTCATATTGGCTGTTGCCCCCAGGGGCAATACGAAGCCTGCGATTTTAGGAGAGATATGTAATTCTTCTTCGGATACGCGGATCGTTGTCGGCAGCGTCGCGTTGCTGGAACTCGTCGAGAAGGCCGTGATCATGATCGGTTTAATAGCCTTGAAAAATTTCCAAGGATTTACGGATGCAATAGTACGGAGTAGAATCGAATACGCTACTATCAAATGGATCAGATAACCGGTAAAAACCAGAACCACGTACAACCCCAAAGGTTTGAGAATTTCAAATCCAAACCGGGCCGACACGCCGAATATAAGACAAGGTACTGCAAAAGGCGCTATCTGCATCGCCATATCCACTATGCGGACCGAAAACTCATTAAGTCCTGTAAGACCCCTTTTCATGGAATCAACCTCGGGCGGCTTTATTTTCGTCAGCATGATACCGAAAAGAAGCGACAATAAAATGATCGGCAACATCTGCATATCCACTATTGCTCGCAGGATATTTCGCGGCAGGATCATGTCAACAAAAGTCATCAATGTGAATTGAATTTCTTTACTACGGTCAATGACCTTAGAAGAGCTCTCTCCGTATAATTCCATTAACCGCGACTGCACCGCCGGATCAAAACCTTTTCCAGGCTGAAAAACTTGCACCAATACAAGGCCGATAACGGTCGCTATCGTTGTTAATACCATAAAATAGATCAACGTACGGATACCGATCTTGCCCAAGGTGCCCAGATCACCCAAATTGGCAACCCCCAGCGCCAACGAGGCAAATACCAGCGGTACAACGATCATAAAAAGCAGTCTCAGGAATATCTGGCCGACCGGATCGGTCACATTGGCGATGAAAAGCTCCAACCCCGGATGAGTACCTTCGCCTAATAATTGATTGGTAAATATCCCCGCGATTAAGCCCACGATCAAACCCAACAGTATCTTAGAATGCAGTTTCATCCCCTATTCCCTTTACAAAATTTCATTTAACCTAACTAACCGTTCCCAAAAAAACAACCTGAAAAACCTGTACAAAAAAAATGCAGGAAATTGACATTTCCTGCATTCTATAGTTCCGAAGTCAAATCACGGTTAATTTATCGTAAACGCTGCCGCTTGTAAAACAGCCCCGGACGGCCCAATGACCTCCACGCGCCACTCGCCTTTATTTCCTGCGATCGTTTTGACGGCATAGGTTCTCATTGAGTTAGACTTAATTTCCAAGGCAACGTCGCTCATGAAAATATTATTGTAATACCATTTTACAGTGACCGTCTTTTCATTGCCGCCCAGAACTTTCAACCAGCAATAGACCTTCTCGGTTGATGCAGGAAAAGACGTTGCCTCACCTGTGACTTCACTTTTTTCAACTCCGGTCCCGAATTTCAACGCTTCGATACTTAGACTCCCGTCAGATCCGCCCGCGGCAGAAGAAGCAGTTTCCGTACCGCCCGTGACAACAAATTCGGCCGTCTGAATGACCTTACCACCGTCGTCGATCACTTCCACTTTATAATTTCCGCCATTACCGAAAATAGTCTTGTAAGCATAGGTACGCATATTGTTAGAAGAAATCTCTAAGCCGACGTCAGAAACAAACACATCGTTACGATACCATTTTAACATAACGGTCTTGCCTTGAGCTCCTGTAATTCTGAACCAGCAATAAACTTTTTCTGTTTCTGCAGGAAAAGAAGTTGCCTCTCCCGTCACTTCATTTTTTTCAATACCGGTACCAAACTTTATAGCTTCTATGGCTACTTGTGCCTGAACGGAACTGATACTGAAAAATACGCCCAATAACATGAGCATGGCTATTTTTTTCATAAATACTCCTCGCTTTGGTTAATAAGTTACACCGTGTTGTATATTTATACAAAAATGCACTCATTATGAACATAAGATAACCATATATACGTATGAAAACCAGCGTTTTTTACCAAGCCGTCGCCTGATTCAAAAAGCCTTGTATTTCAAACCATTGAATAGTATTTTACTCGGCATTTTTTATAACCATCATTATTATTATGTCTGAACGTTTATTTCTCTTAGACGGCATGGCGCTCGCCTACCGGGCATATTTTGCGTTCATAACAAATCCGCTCAGAAACTCCAAAGGAGAAAATACGAGCGCCGTCTACGGATTCACCACGGCGTTGATCAAAATCCTTGAAGACGAAAAGCCGGAATACATTGCTGTTGTTTTTGACACACCCGAACCGACTTTTCGGCATAAAAAATTCCCAGCTTACAAGGCAACTCGGGAAAAAATGCCCGAAGATATGTCGTCTCAACTTCATTTGGTAAAAGAGATGTCCGAGGCTATGGGTGTACCGGTACTGGAGCTCCCTGGATTTGAGGCAGATGATATTATCGGTACTTTGTCGGTACGCGCCGCTGAAGAAAACATCACGGCCTTTATGGTAACCGGCGACAAGGATTTCATGCAGCTGATATCGAAACATATTAAAATGTATAACCCGCTGAAAAAAGGCGTCTCTCTTGAGATCATTGAAACCGACGGCGTCAGGGAAAAATTCGGCATTGCGCCGCAGAATATTACCGACATGCTGGGACTGATGGGAGACGCGGCAGACAACATACCCGGTGTCAAAGGGATAGGCGAAAAGACTGCGGTGAAACTCATCCAGACTTATGGCAGTATTGAAAACCTTTATGAACATCTCGACGAGCTAAAAGGAAAAGTTAAGGAGAACCTTATTGAATATAAGAAAAATGCCTTTTTGTCAAAAGAGCTTGCAACCATTGATACTCATGTTCCAATAAATATTGATTTCCACAAACTCAAATCGGCTAAGAAAAATCTGCCTGAGCTGCTGTCTCTGTGTCGCCGTCTTGAATTCAGTTCTCTTATAAAAAAATTTACTGCGGCAGGCAATGACATGTTTTCCGTTACCGCCCAGCCGAGTGACCTACCGGCGGCAACAGATCCTGCAACAAACAACCGAAACTACCACTTGGTCAACTCCGAGAAAGAGCTGAACCGCCTGGTTGAGCAGCTAGTAAAATCCGGTTCGTTCGCGTTTGATACGGAAACAACAGGTATTGATCCCATGCAGGCTGAATTGGTCGGTATGTCCTTTTCTTTCAAAGAACATGAGGCATTTTATGTTCCGGTAAATGGCGATGTTACGCAGGCCGAAGTTCTGATAAAACTTAAGCCGGTTTTCGAGAATGAGTTTATCACGAAATCAGGCCAGAATTCTAAATACGACGTTTTGGTGATGAAGAACTGCGGCGTGGAGATGCGCGGCGTAAATTTCGATACTATGATCGCAGCACATTTGATAAATTCCGATCGTGATGTCAATATTGACACACTGGCTAAGGAATACCTTGATATCACGAAGATCGCAACATCGGAATTGATCGGCACTGGGAAAAATCAATCAAATATGCGCGACGTCCCGCTCGAAAAAATCAGCCGTTATGCCTGTGAGGATGCCGATTGTGTCACCCAACTAAAAAAGACACTTCAGAAAAAATTGATCGAAACCAATTCTGCAAAACTCTTTGATGAAATCGAAATGCCGCTGTCGCATGTTCTGGCTGATATGGAATTCTGCGGGGTATGGCTGGATCTTCAGATCCTCAAAGAAATGTCTGCAGCATTTGCAAAGGAAATTGAGGAGCGTGAAAAAACAATTTTTACTGAAGCAGGCTTGCATTTTAATATGAATTCGCCGCAACAGCTTGGTGAAGTACTTTTTGACAAGATGCAAATTCACAAATTAGCCGGTATTGAAAAACCCAAGAGAACGGGAAAATCAAAACAATATGCTACAGACGTCCGGATATTGGAGATGTACAAAAGTTTACCCATCATCGACGGGATTCTCGCTTACCGTCAGTTGACAAAACTAAAATCAACTTACATTGACGGGCTTCCCCCGCTGATTAACCCTAAGACCGGCCGGATCCACACAACTTTCAGCCAGACGATCGCTTCAACAGGCAGGCTGTCTTCCAGTAATCCGAATTTTCAGAATATTCCGATTCGCAGTGATATGGGCCGTGAGATCCGTAAAGCATTTACAGCGCAGCAACCCGGCTGGGTATTATTATCGGCCGATTATTCGCAAATTGAATTGCGCGTCATGGCACACTTATCTGCGGACAAAAATCTGATCCAGGCATTCGAAAATGACGAAGATATCCATGCCGCAACGGCTTCATTGGTTTTCAAAGTACCAAAAGATAGCGTAACGAAAGACTTGCGCAGAAAAGCGAAGGATATTAATTTTGGCATCATTTACGGAATTTCACCGTTTGGATTGGCCAATCGCATTGGTATGAGCCAGAGTGATGCCAAAGATTTTATCCAGAATTATTTCGCCACATATCCTACCATCAAATCATGTATTGATGGTATATTGGATCAAGGGAGGTCTTTAGGTTACGTTGCAACTTTGTTCGGCCGCAGACGTTATTTGCCTGATCTCCTTAGCAAAAATTTTACGGTGCGTCAGGTCGCTGAAAGAGCCGCCACCAACACACCCATCCAAGGAACTGCCGCCGAGATCATCAAAGTGGCCATGATCAATATTGATCGTGCTCTGCGGGAAGAAAAACTGAGATCCAAAATGATCTTACAAGTTCACGATGAATTGGTTTTTGAAGTACCTTCCAACGAAATTGATATCATGAAAGATCTAGTCAAGAAAAAGATGGAACAAGCCGTTACGCTCAAGGCTCCAATCAAAGTAGATGTTGGGGTTGGAGATAATTGGCTTGAAAC
Source organism: uncultured Bacteroidota bacterium (assembly GCA_964535295.1). GTDB lineage: Bacteria > CLD3 > CLD3 > SB21 > SB21 > SB21. The sequence goes on along the minus strand of CAZHUW010000094.1, from coordinate 1,322 downwards.
CAAATAATATCCGACCACATGAATAAATAACATGTATAAACAATAGGAGAAATCAAATGACGGAAAAAACACAGAAACCGACAAAATCAAAAAGCATTTGGCAGAATAAGATATTTGTCGTCGGAGTTGCAATTCTAGTATTACTGATCTGCGTATATGCAGCAACTAAAAGTAATTCTTTGCATGACTATAAAGGAGTCCCAAAGCGCTCCGTTGAGGCTTATAGAGAAGGCTTAACGGCGATTGAAAATAATGACCCTGAAAAGGCCTTAAACGCTTTTTTCAAAGCTATTGAATTTGACAATACTTTCGCTGACGCACTTGCAAGAATCGGGGAAGTTTATTTTATAGTCGCAAAAAAACATGAAGGACAAAAGAATAAGAAATTGATGGAATCAACCCTCGCCGAATCCCTAAACTATACTAACAAAGCGCTCGCCGTTGACCCAAATAACGGTTTAGCCCACTTTGTTGCAGGCCTCCACGCAAATGAACAAAACAACCGAGATTTGGCCATTAGTGAATTTGAAATTGCCGAGTCAAATGGAGCAAACGTTTTCGAGCTTCATTCCATGCTTGGGTATTTGTACAATGAAAAAGAACAAACTGCAAAGTCCATCGAACAATATGTTCTTGCGAATCAACTTCGTCCTTCAGACGAAAAAACACTTTTCAATTTGGGTGAATTGTACTTTGGATTAGGCAACTATTCCAAGGCTACTACTTATTTTTCCGAACTTTTGAAATATCAACCTTCAGTTCCGAATTATAAGGCTAAATATGCAGCTAGCTTATGGAAGGATGGCAAAATTGAACAGGCAAGATCATTAATGAACCAAATTTTAGAATCACAAGGCAACGAATACTCCAATTATAATACGGTTGCTTGGACTTTAATTGATAATGAGCTCGATGTCGAATGGGGTATTAAAATTGCGCATGCGTCGAACGAAATGAAACCTAATAACCTTCAATCAATTGATATACTGGGATGGGGATATTATAAGTTAGAAGATTTTGCAAAGGCAGTCAATTATTTGAACCAATCTATGAATTTAGCCCCATCTGACGAAGTTAAAAACAGACTAAAATTGGCAAAAGAAAAACTTGATTCAGTTTCAAGTAAATGAGACAAATGCTTGTATACATATTTTTTCCGTTATGCATATTTGCATGCAGCGATAACGGAAATTCTGTTGGTGATGACGAGATCGCCAGAGCTCTCAGCGGCACAGTGGCATTTCAAAGCAACCGCACCGGCAATTTTGAAATTTTTGTTAATAGCGGTTCAGGCACCGCTATCACTAACGTTTCACAGGACC
>CAZHUW010000093.1:0-12983 GCA_964535295.1 uncultured Bacteroidota bacterium | reverse complement strand
GCGGAAATTCCTGAAAGGATTCGGCCTCACGTCGATCGGCATTGCCGCTGGCGGTGAAGGGCTGCTTGGAACCCTCCAAGCATCATGCGTCCCGGGACAAGGCACTTTATCCGGTCCGGATGCTCAGGAGATCATGCTGCGCGTGAACGGAAAGAACATGCGGGTCATGGCCGAGCCGCGAACCACGTTGGCCGATGCACTGCGCGATCAATTGAAACTGACGGGAACCAAGATCGGTTGCGAACGGGGGGCCTGCGGAGCATGTACGGTTATCATCGACGGAAAAACCAAAACATCGTGCATGACCCTTGCCATGGACGTTGTTGGAGGTGAGATCGAAACGATCGAAGGACTTGAAAACGGCGGAAAACTTCATCCGGTACAGGAAGCATTCATCGAACACGACGCGATGCAGTGCGGCTTCTGTACCTCGGGCATGGTCATGAGCTGCAAGAACCTGCTCGACCGCAATCCGAATCCGACCTTAGATGATGTCAAGCTGGCGACCAGCGGCAATCTGTGCCGTTGCGCAACCTATAATAATGTTTTTGAAGCGGTGACAAAAACTACTCAAAAAGGCTAGGGGTTGATGCATCATTATGTCGATCGAATCATCCTGTTAAGTCTTTTTGTTTTGTTCATCTCTTCTTGTTCAAGCACAAAGACGGTATACCGGCAAAGCGAATTAACGATGGATATCCTTGACAAAGAATTCATCCAAAAAAAACGAGCAGTTAAAATTCGTTTCTTTGTTAAGAAAGACCTGATGTATGAAGATACGGGATATATTTTCTCTTCAAAACAAGAGAACCATATCGTGTTTCAATATTACGATCATGACCTGAGAAAATTCGTGGATATCGATGTTCCTTTGAAAAACATCAGTGAAATATCTTTTAAAAAAGGCGCCTTCGAATTTGACCGAAGCACAAAGATTGCAGGCGTTGCTGCCCTCTTGGTTTCTGTATTTATCGCCATTGGTATCTGGATCTAGTTAAATAATATAGAGGAATATATGAGACTTATCATTCCGTTTTACATCTTTTTTTGCGCATGGACCTGTTCTGCCTGGGCCCAGGAAACGCAAACCTCTTACGATTATGCTTTATTGAAAAGAGAATTCATCGGCAAGAATGAGATTTTTTCCGTCACTTATAAAAATGAAGCCGGAAAAGTATTACGTGTCAGCGGTTACATCCGGCCGGCCGCCGACGATAAACGCATTGCCGTATACTCTTATAATACGGTCAATCGGAATTATGACATTCTTGACATCTCCATATCCGGTATTCAATCGATCGTAAGATCCGAAACCCAAAAAATTACCGTTACGGACAGAAAACCGATTATTACGGCCGGTGGAATTCTGAAAGCCGCAGGAATAACCTTGGTTATTGCTGCTTTAGCTTTGCTCATTTTCCATGAAAAACTATAGTGTCCGTTTTATTCTGATAAAGGAGCCATCATGCCAAAATCCGTGAAACTCAAAGTTGGCGTAGAGAAAAACCTCAAAGAGATCGTCGCTGACATACCGGATCATACCCCGAAACCCTGGGACGGCGGCGATACATTGAAACTGATCGGCGGCAAAAAAACGCGCATCGAAGCTAAAGATAAAATTACCGGCCGCGCAAAATATACTTTTGACATTCAATTGCCGGGCATGTTGTACGCTCATTTTCTGCGTTCGCATTTTCCCGCCGGCGTCATTAAAAAGATCGATACGTCCAAGGCCGAAAAACATCCCGGTGTTAAAGCGGTCATGACGGTGCAGGAAAATCTGCCGATGATCATCCGCTATGCCGGACAGGAAATTTGCGCGATCGCGGCGGAAACGGCCCAACAGGCGCGGGATGCGGCTAAACTGATCTCGATCGAATATGATACCCGCAAATTCGTACTCACCTCACAGGAAGCGATGTCATCCAAAGCCCCGGTGGTTTTTGACACAGGAGTAGAAACCAAAAGATCCGAAGGCGATGCGCCCGAAGAAGGCGGCGGCGTTTCGCAAAAAGGCAATATCCGCGGGCCAAAGGTCAGCGGGAATTTATCAGCCGTTGAGAATGCGCTGAAACAATGCGACGCCGTAATCGAAGCTACTTACCGGACACAAGTGCAGACCCATTCGGCGATGGAAACGCATGGCGTCGTCGCGCAGTGGGAAGGCGATCAGCTAACCGTCTGGGCCTCTACCCAGGGCGTATTCAGCGTTCAAAACGAATTGGCCGGCGTGTTCCAGATCCCTAAAAACAAAGTCCGAGTTCTGACCGAACATATGGGCGGCGGATTCGGCGCGAAATTCGGCGCCGGCGTATACGGGATCATGGCCGCAAAATTAGCAAAGAAAACACAAGCGCCCGTTCGCCTGATGCTGGACCGCAAATCGGAGCATCTCGCGGTTGGCAATCGTCCGGATTCCACCATAGTGATAAAGATCGGCGCTTCCAAAGACGGCGCATTAAAAGCGATCAAACATGAATCCTACGGCACGGCCGGCGTTGGTACCGGGGCGGGAACTGCCGGGCCCGTGAAAAATATTTATTACAAAACAGAAAATATTTATACGGCGGAATCCGATGTCTTTACCAACGCCGGACCCGGCGCGGCTTTCCGGGCGCCCGGACATCCGCAGGGAACGTTTGCGATGGAACAGGCCATTGATGAATTGGCCTACAAACTCAATATGGATCCACTTGAATTCAGAAAGAAAAATACGCTCTACGACGAAGTGCGTCAGGTTGAGTACGAGATCGGCGCGAAAAAAGCAGGATGGGATAAGCGTAATTCCAAGCCCGGCACAGATCCCGGCCCGATCAAGCGCGGCCTTGGCATGGCGAATTCCGTTTGGTACTATATTTACGGAACGGGATTTCAGGCAAGCATTCAGGTGACAAGCGACGGCGCAGTGGAGCTGACCAACGGGGTGCAGGATATCGGCGGCGGAATCAAAACGGTGGTTGCTATGGTTGCGGCGGAAGAACTCGGGCTACAATCCCATGACATCAACGTCAAGATCGGAGATACGAATTACGGCCTCGGGCCGGCCAGCGGCGGCAGTCAAACCACCGCAGGCATTACACCGGCAGTCAGAAATGCGGCGTATCTGGCCAAGATGAAAATGTTCGATATTGCCGCGCCGCTGTTGGGGACCGCGTCTGACCAATTGACGGCCGGCGAGGGCAAGATTTTTATTTCTTCCGACCCGGCAAGGAGCTTGACCTGGAAACAGGTTGCCTCGAAGATAGCCGGAGAAAAATTTACCGTGACGGGCGAACGCTTCAAAGACCATCTTCAGGCGGGACCATTCATTGCAGGCGTTCAATTCGCCGATGTGGAAGTCGATACGGAAACCGGAGTGATCAAGGTCAAACGCGTTGTTGCCGCACATGACTGCGGCAGGCCGATGAATCAACTGACTCTGAAAAACCAGATCAATGGCGGCGTTATTCAGGGCGTGAGCTATGCTTTATTTGAAAATAGAATATTGGACGCCAACACCGGCATCATGGTCAACCCAAATCTGGAACAATACAAAATTGCCGGCGCGATGGACACACCCGAGATCGAATCGGTTGTCATCGATGTAAATCGAGGCCAGTCGAGTACCGGAGCGATGGGCATCGGCGAACCTGCCACGATCCCGACGGCAGCGGCCATTGCCAACGCTTTTTTTCATGCGACCGGTGTTCGAGTACGTGAATTGCCTATGACACCGGCCGTTGTTCTCAAAGCGCTTAAAGGAGTTTAGCCGTGATCGAAAAAATAAATATCCGGGAAAAATTATCGCTCTTTCATGACCACTGGAGTCCTAAGATCGTCGGTGAAATCAATGAGTCGCATGTCAAACTAGCCAAGCTCAAGGGCGAATTCGTCTGGCACCATCACGACCATGAAGATGAAATGTTCCTTGTGATCAAAGGGAAGTTGCTGATGAAACTTAGGGATCGCGATATTGATCTGAACGAAGGTGAATTCGTGATCATTCCCAAAGGCGTGGAGCATTTGCCGGTTGCGAATGAAGAAGTTCATCTGATGCTTTTTGAGCCCAAGACGACATTGAATACGGGTAATTTGAAGAATGAGAGAACGGTTGAAAAATTAGAGTCTATATGAAGTACGAGTCATTGCGGGTTTCTGCTCCGTATGACTCGGAAATAAGAGAGGACATACCATGAACAAATTCGAATACGCAGTCCCAAAAAAGGTCAACGAAGTATTCACATTCCTCAAAGAACCCGGTTCTCAGATCAAAGCCGGCGGTATCGATCTCGTCGATCTCATGAAAGAAGGGTTGACACAGCCCCAGCGCCTGGTGAACATCGGTTCGCTCAAGGAATTGAACTTCATCAAAGACGACGGGCGGCGCGGGATCATTATCGGTCCCAACATGACACTCGACGAATTATCTTCTCATGAAAAACTTCAAGATCAGTTCAAAGCGTTGTCCCAGGCGGCTTTAGGTGCGGCTACGCCGCAGATCCGAAATGCCGCGACGTTGGGCGGCAATTTGTGTCAGCGCCCGCGGTGCTGGTATTTCCGCAGCGCCGATTTTGATTGTTCACGCAAAGGCGGAAAAACCTGTTACGCCTTCGACGGCGAAAATCAATATCATGCGATATTCGGCAATGACGAAGGCTGTGTCATCGTTCATCCCTCAGGAACTGCGGTCGCCCTGATGGCGCTGGACGCAAAACTGAAGATCACATCGGAGAAATCAAGCCGGGAAGTCGCATTGGCAGACTTTTTTGTGATGCCATCGAAGGATATGTCCAGAGAAAATATCCTGAAGCCCGACGAACTGATCACCGAGATCATTGTTCCGCCACTCTCACCTGGGTGGATGAGTTTTTATTATAAGCAAAAAGAGAAACAAAGTTTTGACTGGCCGATCGCGGAAGTGGCCGTCGTCATGCATGTGAATGAAGGGAAGTGCACTGATTCGCGTATTGTACTTGGCGCAGCGGCGCCGGTACCGTGGCGGATCAAAAAAGCGGAAGCCATCTTAAAAGGTAATTTGATCACAAAAGAACTTGCACAAAAAGCGGCCGAAGCGGCCATGAAGGATGCAAGCCCGTTGCCGAAGAACGAATATAAAATCCAGGTATTCAAAACCGTGATCGCCCGCACGATCTGCCGGGCGGCGGGAGTTGATCCATTGGCTCGTTGAATCATGGTATCATTGTCCGTAGGACTCCTACGGAGAGTCATTTGGTCCTTGCTGAATTTCAAGCCTGTCTTCGATGTGATAAACTCAGAGGAAAATATGGAAAATAATAATTCATCCCAATGCAAACATCTGCGGACCAAAACCGCCTATATGCCCGAGCCGGACAAACCGGATGTGTGGCGAAGCGGGGAATCTTCCACTGCACAATACTGGTGTTTATGTACAATGGGTACGGCAGGACCGGACAATCAGTTTGTCGCTCCGGAATCGTGCGGGAAAGAGCGCAGTTGTTTTGTGTCGGTCGAATTCCCTATTTAGAAGAGGCGGCCTTCTTATTATACTGACTTTATTTGTCTATCATTTTCCTGTTGCAAGTCGTTTCCAGTTTAATTACTATATTTTACCTATCGAACGACTGTCATCAAAGCCTATTCCTGAATTTTTGATCATTGTAATCCCGTAATTATTTCTTCAGCCCTAATTCCCTACCCTTAACCCAAAAGGAGGACCCATGAGTAATTGTTCTCATCGCGTTCGCGAATGGTTGTGGCTAAGTCTAGCTGCATGTATTCTATGGTTCAGCCATGGAAATCCCGTGGCGGCTCAGGGAGTGACTACAGGATCCATCAGCGGTTCCGTCATGGATGACAAAAACCAGCCTTTATATGGCGCCAATGTCACGGCCGTGCATGAAGCCAGCGGAACTTATTACGGAGCCGTGACAACCGTCAGCGGTGCCTTTACGATCCTTAACATGCGTGTCGGCGGACCTTATACCGTCAAAATTACTTTCATCGGGTTTAAGCCGCGTGAAGAAAAAAACGTTTATATCAGCCTTGGACAAACCATTAAACTATCTTTTCGCCTCACCGAAGAAGCTATCGCCGGTGAAGAGATCGTGGTTGTAGCCGAAAAGGATGAAGTAATGAACAGCGATCGCACAGGCGCTGCGACGTACATTAAACCGGAAGATATGATCCAGCTTCCGTCGATCAAACGATCCACGACGGACCTGACGCGGCTTGATCCGCGCAGCGACGGTAGCTTCAGTTTCGGCGGACGTAATTGGCTGTTCAATAATTATTCGCTTGACGGATCCTATTTCAATAATTCGTTCGGTCTGGACAATCCGGCCCCGGGCGGACAGACCAATGCGGAACCGGTTTCTTTCGACGCCATCGAGGAAGTACAGGTGTCCATCGCTCCTTTTGATGTTCGTGAAGGCGGATTTACAGGAGCCAATATTAATTCTGTAACTAAAAGCGGGACCAATTCATTTACAGGTTCACTCTATACCTACTATCGAGATAATAATTTTATCGGTAATGAAATTAAAGATAAGCAGGCCGTTGCAAACCCGGACCTTTCATTTGTACAGTCGGGACTAAGCCTCGGCGGCCCTGTGATCAAAGATAAATTATTCTTCTTCGTCAACGCCGAGATCGAACGCCGCACCGATCCGGGTTCCAATTATGTTGCCAGCAGAAATGGTTCTAGCGGTTTCGGTGTTTCCCGGGTCGAAGCAAATTTGATGGATCAGATCAGGCAAAAAATGATAACGGAATATAACTACGACCCCGGTAAATATGAAAATTATGATCACAAAACCGGGAATGAAAAACTTTTATTCAAATTGGATTGGAACGCGGCGGAAAATCATAAACTGAGTTTTCGTTACAACCGTTTGAGAGCCAGCCAGGAAAAACCGCCCCATCCTTTTGCTCTAACTCTTAACGGATCCGGACGTGGCCCCAATGAAAGTACTCTCCCTTTTCAAAATTCAGGTTATGAGATGAACAACGGGCTGAATTCATTTGCCGTCGAGGCCAACAGCCATTACTCTAAATATACTAATCGTTTCTTTGCGAGCTACAGCCGTTTCAGGGATTTTCGTGATCCTTTCAGCCGAGACTTTCCAACAATTGAAATCGCCGAAGGCGGCGTGACATATACAACGGTAGGTCACGAACCGTTTTCAGTACATAACATTCTGGATCAGGATGTTTGGCAATTCACGAATAACTTCAGTTATTTTACAGGTAAACATGTCTTGACAGTAGGCGCAAACCTGGAAATTTTCAAATTTTTTAACTCGTTTAATATCTTCCACAACGGTTACTTTGGTTTACCGTTTACATATTTTATTGGTACTTCTTATGCGTCTGTTTCAGACTTCCTTGCCAGTACAACTGATTTTAACTCATTCGCAAAAGGGGACAGCTTTTATTACAAGGGTGAAAATATCAACGTGGGTCAACTCGCGTTTTATGCGCAGGATGAATTTTCATTGTCCGATAAACTCAAACTGACCGGCGGATTGCGTGTGGACATTCCGATGTATTTCACAGAACCAAAGGCTAATCCGTTTTCAACCGGACTAACTGCTTTGGATGAAAACGATAAATCGGAAAAAGTCAATCAGGCAAAGTTACCGGGAGCGGCGCCATTGTTATCACCACGCATCGGTTTTAATTACGATGTGAAAGGTGATCGTACCACCCAGTTACGCGGCGGTACGGGAATTTTCACGGGACGCCTTCCTTTTGTATGGATAGGAAACGTTATTTCTAATCCAGGGTTCAACCCAAATTTGCCTGTTGATCCTGCAAATTTATCTACTCCGGTGCCCGGCAAAGACGCAAGCGACGAAATACCCACTCAGTCCTTTGATCTCAATGCCATGGTGAAGGATTTCAAGTGGCCGCAGGTTTGGACGACAAATATTGCTGTGGATCACAAACTACCGTGGGACATCTTGGGAACCCTGGAAATCATTTACAGCAAAGATATAAATGCGGTGTACATGCGTAATGCTGACCTCCGAACTCCCATTCGTAACCTGGCAGATGGAAGACCTTACTTTGGCTCAGCCACTGGAGCAAACGAACTGAATCCGGATGGGGCCGGTGTATTTGTTATCGACAATTCAAGCAAGGGATATAACTATAACATTACGACTCAGCTAAAAAAGACCTTCCCATTTGGTCTGAATTCCGGACTGGCTTACACCTATATGGAAGCTAAGAGCCTCATGAAATCTACGGAAATTGCGAGTGTGCTTTGGAATGAAAATCCCGTTCAAGGCGATCCCAATAAACCAGGACTCAGCAATTCAGAATTTGGACAAAGACATCGCATCGTGGGCTACGGAGCATATCAGCACAAGTGGAATAATATGACGTCGACCAGCGTCGGCCTCTTTTTTGAAGTCGCTGAAGGTAATACATTCCTGGGAGCAGGCGGAAATCGTTATTCATTCACCTATTCGGGTGATGTCAATGGTGACGGTTCGGCCGGCAACGATCTGATATATATCCCTAATGATGCGTCTGAGATTAATCTCGTCGACATTCTTGATGAAGATAATAATGTTGTTAAGACCGCTGCTGAGCAATGGGAAGAGCTCGATGCGTTCATTAAGCAAGATGATTATTTGAAAAAGAACCGCGGGAAAATCGCAAAACGATTCGGCGCAGTGAATCCGTGGTATAGCAATATCGACCTCAAGATCATGCAGGAGTTTAGGTTCAAATCCATGACACGAACTCACACCATGCAGGTCAGTCTGGATATATTGAATTTGGGGAATGCAATAAATTCCAACTGGGGAGTACGAAAAGTTGCAAGTTCTTCCGCGACACGTCCTTTGAGAATCGATCCTACTCCTCTTGCATGGGACGGTACAGGTGAACCGCCATTGCAGTTTGTAGGTCCAAAGAAAACATTTGTGAACGACCCGAGTATTCTCTCGCGGTGGCGCGTTCAGTTAGGTGTGCGTTATTTATTTTAAATAAAGACGCCGGCATTTTGATCAAAACTAAAAGAGCCGTGTTGTAAGACACGGCTCTTTTTTTTTAAATCTCTTTTATCTAAATATGAATTACCTCCCCGATCTCCGGAATTTTCAATTGCCCTTTGATCTCACCCTCGGCTTCTAATTTTTTCAGCCAGCGAACGGGTTCACCGCGCGGTTCGTCCGCCAGATCGAATGTACCGTAATGCATCGGCAGGAAATTTCTCCCACGGAGTTCATGAAATGCCCGAACCGCTTCCTCCGGATCCGTATGATTGGTTTTCATCACATACTCCGGCTTGTACGCGCCGATCGGCAGCATACAGTAATCAATGGACGGGAATAACGAGGCGATCTCGGTAAAATGATCTGCATACGCCGTGTCACCGGCAAAATAGATATGTTTCCCTTCGAATTCGATCATGAAGCTTCCCCAAAGGATCTTATTGCGGTCCCAAGGGACCCGCAGATACCAATGCTGTGCGGGCAGGAAATAGATCCGAAATCTTTCATTTATCGAATACTCCTGATACCAGCCGGCTTCAATGACGTCGAGATGTTTATTCATCGACAAAATAGTCTCTCCCATTTTCAGCGGAACCAGCGCGCGCGTTTTTTTTGCGGGAAGCTCGGCCAGCGTCGTCGAATCGAGATGGTCATAATGTCCATGGGACAGCAGAATGTAATCGACCTCCACCTGATCGATCGGGATCGGAAGTGAAGTGAATCGTTTTTGAAACGGGGGCGCCGTCAGGCAGGGATCGGTCAGTATCCACTTGCCTCCCAGATGAATCAAAAACGCCGCATGTCCCAGCCAGATGATACAGTCATTTTTTATTTCACGGAGCGCAGGAAGGGTTTGAACCGGGATCGAATAGGTGTCGTTATCTTTGTCTTTTTCTTCTTTCTGTGGATTGGCTGTCGTCCACCATTTCAAAATACTGCTGAAAGGAGCACCCGACGTAGTTAAATTTGCATTCACAAATCTTCCGTCGATCATCGGATTACCGCGAAAACCGTCCCGAATGGTTGCTAAGGACTCGTTTTTTAAAAATTCAATATCCGGCTTCTCATCCGGAGCCGCGAGGACGGAGTTTTTCATCGCCAGAAGCGACCAGCTTTCCAGTCCGATGAATTGGAGGAATTTTCTTCGGGACGTTCGTATTTTCATTTTTTTGGGGATATTGTTTTTGGCAACAGCATTTTTTTAAATGTGTTCAGGACCAGGTAAATAACAACCGTAATTATCAACGCGCAAAAACACAAAAAAAGTCCCGCCAAACCCATGACCGAGAACCCGCCCTTCCACAGCCCGTTGTTTTTTATAAAATGAAAATACAACTCTCCGATGTAAACGTAATCGATGATCGTAAACACCGAAAAGAAAAGGAATGCATAAACAAAGTAACGGCCCTTTTCCGTTTTCCAGAAGATCACGCCGGAAAAAATCAACAATACGATAAGCGCCACAGGCAATCCGAATGTAAGTGTCGAACTGATCACGTGGTATGACTCTTGCGCGCTCTCGGCGCTTTCATACGCGGTCAAAGCAGTGACCATTTGATAAGTAGAAATGCCGGAAGCAAGCGCAAATACGCCGGCCAGAACAAAAAAAGCTTTTTCAATTTTATTCATATCTATCCACGGAAAGATACCTTCTCCCGCAAATTTGCAGACGCACTTAGAAATTTAATCTGCGTAAATTTGCGCCATCTGCGGGAAACAAATAAGTAAATTCATTTATTGCTTCGACGTGTTCGGTCTTACACTGTATCGTTTACGCTGAACTATTTAACGAGTTCCAGTTTGGTCAGACAATTTTTTATGCGCGCATAACTGCGGTGAATGTCGTTGTCCAAACCGACCGACATCCGCACGAGTCCCTTACTCAAACCCATCTCCTGCTGTTCTTCCGCCGGAATTTCCGACGACGTGCTGTTGCCCGGCGCGCTGAACAGCGTTTTGAAATAACCGAGGCTGACCGCAAGATAGCCGACTTTCTCTTCCTGCATCATGGTCATCAGTTTACCGGCATTCTCCTCCGTAACCGCATCAATGGCCAGCATCCCGCCGAATCCGTACGTAGTATTCATAATTTTTTTCATCAGCGTATGTTGCCGGTGTGAAGGAAGCCCGGGATAAAAAACTCTCACGCCGAGTTTTTCAAGATGTTCGGCCAGGTACTGCGCGTTGACGCTGTGTTTCTGCATACGGATATGCAGGCTGTGCAGATTTTTCAGGATACTGGCCGCGCGGTAGCTGTCCAGCACCGGCCCCAGGAGCATACAATTTCCGGAATTGATATCGGTCAACTGGTGAATGAAATCCGAGGTCGAACATATGCATCCTGCTACGCAGTCGCTGGTGCCGTTGATGAATTTTGTAAGACTGTGAACTACGACGTGTGCGCCCAGCCGGATCGGCGAGATCGTCATCGGACTGAACGTATTATCCACGACCAGTTTCATATTATTTGCGTTGGCCAATTTTGCGAGTTCCGGAAGATCGGCCACTTCAAGCAAAGGGTTACTGACCGCTTCGGTGTAAAGTACTTTTGTTTTAGGTGAGATCATTTTTTTGACCGCGTTATGATCCTGCATATTCACAAAATGGACTTTGATGCCGTAGCGCGGGAGAATATTCTTGAACAGCGCATACGTGCCTCCGTACACAGTCCGGCTGGCTATGATCTCGTCGCCCGATTGGCACAATTGCAGCACCGTACAACTGATGGCCGCCATACCGGAAGCTGTCACCTGCGCCGCTTCCGAGTCCTCAATGAATGACAACGCGCGTGCCAGATCCTTGTTGATCGGATTCCAGTGGCGTGAATACAGAAAACACCCTTCGATCTCATGATCGAATACTTCTTTCATTTTTTCCGGCGTCATAAAAGTGAACGTCGAAGAGTCCGTGATGGACGGATTGACGTCGCCGAATTCGCCGAAGACCAGATAGTCTTGCAATTTACTGCTGGGATCGAATGTCATGGGAGTGGCCTTTCAAAACTTATGATTCTAATATTTTGTTGGTCGTTGTCAGAAGGATCATTGACAGAACGGTCGAAGAATAACACACCCGTCAATAATTGTGAGAAACGACAGTGAAACTTAATAACAATTCACGCCTTATTCAAGCAAGTCCTTTTATTGAGCTTTGTGTTTCTTACAAATACATTTTGATTTTTTCATCCAAAATATCAACATTGCAACCCACATACTTAAAACACATCTTTCTTACCATTCATTTGTCAAACGGGAGTAACCGTATGAGCGAACCGACCAAAAATTCGGCTATGAATTCCGATCTTTATCACCCGTCATCGGAAACCGTTGGCGCGGCGCATATCAAAGATTATGACGCACTGTATCGGCGTTCCATTACCGATCGCGAAGGTTTTTGGGCCGAGGAGGCGGCAAAACTCGAATGGTTTAAAACATGGGACAAAGTTCTGGACGACTCCAAAAAACCATTTTTCAAATGGTTCTCCGGAGGTAAGATCAATATCATTCAGAACGCGGTCGACCGTCATCTGAAGACCTGGCGGCGTAACAAACTTGCGATCATCTGGGAAGGCGAGCCCGGCGATCTTAGAACGTATTCCTATCATGCGCTCAATCGTGAAGTATCCAAGTTTGCCAATGTGCTGAAAAGCATGGGCGTGCGAAAAGGCGAGATCGTGACGATCTACATGCCGCAGATCCCGGAATTACTTTTTGCCATGCTCGCCTGCGCCAAGATCGGCGCGGCGCACAGCGTGGTGTACGGCGGATTCAGTGTTGAGGCACTCGCAGCGCGTATCGAAGACGCCAAAAGCCGGGTCGTTGTGACCGCGGACGGCGGCTGGCGGCGCGGTAAGATCAACGACCTCAAAGCCATCGCCAACGACGCCATCAAACGCTCACCTACCGTCGAGGTTTGCATTTGCGTCAAGCGCACCGGACACGACGTGTATAAGGAAAATGACCGCGATTTCTGGTATCACGATCTGATGGGATTACCGATTGCTAATCCGAATTGCCC
>CAZHUW010000092.1:0-13045 GCA_964535295.1 uncultured Bacteroidota bacterium | reverse complement strand
CCCTCCGAAAATGGGGATCTCAAAAAGCGTTGGGATCATGGAACCTCAGTCGATAATGGTAATTCAGATAGTTTATTGATATTTCTTTTTTCTTTCCAATGCGTTGTGTTTGATCAATTGGGCTAATTCAAAATCGCGTTTCTCTTCCTCGGTTTCAACAATAAGCGGCGGAATAGTCGTCGGTGAACCGTCTTCATCCAAGGCCACCATATTAAAGAACGCAGTCGTACAATGTTTACGTTTACCTGACAAGGGGTTCTCTGAATACGCATCGATCTTTACGACCAGCGATGTTTTTCCCACAAATATGACCCTCGCAATCGTTTCCAAACGGTCCCCAACTTTTACCGGATTCTTGAAATCTACGGCTTCCGTTGATGCGGTCACCACGATCTTATGACAATAATGGGATGCAACTATCCCCGCCTGAATATCCATGATCGCCATGACCTTGCCGCCGAACATTGTGCCGTGCGGGTTGGTATCGTTGGGAAATGCGATGTGCCAGCTGCTTAAAGGATGTGCTTTTTGTGGATGCATATGAATGTAATAGGTATTTTTTTTGTGAACGTCACTTTAATTCGGTTCCTCCAACGGTCATTGCGCTTATCCGGATCGTGGGCTGTCCGACGCCAACCGGAATATTCTGCCCGTTTTTGCCGCATGTTCCCGCGCCGGTTTCGATGGATAGGTCATTCCCCACGGCAACGATCTTATTCAATATATCAGGGCCATTGCCGATCAGGTTCGCGTTGCGGACAGGATACGTTATTCTTCCATCTTCGATCCAGTATCCTTCCTGCACTTCAAAAACAAAATTTCCGCTGATAATGTCCACTTGTCCTCCGCCAAGGGTCTTAGCGTACAAACCGTTAGGGACCGCGCGGATCATCTCTTCGGGATCATCCGTACCCGCAGCAATATAGGTATTGGTCATCCGCGGCATGGGTAATTGGGTGAAATCTTCACGCCGGCCATTACCGGTTGGTACGGCGTTCATCAACCCGGCATTGAACGTATCATACAAATAATTTCTTAAAATTCCATTTTCAATCAGAATATTTTTTTGCGTCATCGTTCCTTCGTCGTCCATATTCAATGAACCACGACCGTTAGGCAAAGTTCCGTCGTCAATGATCGTGACCAGGTCCGTTCCAACTTTTTGTCCGAGCCTGCCGGAGTACACCGATGAACCGCGGCGGTTAAAATCTGCTTCAAGCCCGTGCCCTACCGCTTCATGTATGAGAACACCGCCCCAGCCGTTCTGAATGATCACGGGGAAAGATCCTGCCGGACATGTACGGGCATCTTTCTTACGCAACGCCTGATTGGCCGCTTCTTTGGCTATTGTTTCGGGAGTACGCGTTTGGAAATAGTCAAAATGAAAACGGCCGCCGCCGGTCGCATATCCCGTTGAACCCGACCGGACGCCCTCAGCCATGACAAATACATGAAACCCGAATAACGAACGCCGATCATCTTCGCATAGCCCCGCGGAATTGATCACACGGACATCTTTTTCTTCGTCATAATACGTGCAGGAGACTTCCCGTATCGCATTGTTCTCGGCCCTCGCCGCTGAATTTGCCCGTCTGATCAGTTCCGCCTTTTTTGCATCATCCGATTCGATTGGAAAGTAGGCAACAGAATAAGCATTCATTCCGGAAACCGGTTGTCCCGATGCAACCAATGATCCCGTTCTTTCTTTAGTGATAAAAGCTGCCGATAATGCGGCTTCGGCCATAGCGCTCAGATCAAAGGATTCACAAAACGCATAACCCGTTTGAATTCCACACACAACCCGCACACCCACGCCTCGCTTGGTACCTTTGCGTACCATATTGATTTTATCTTCCGCCAGCGTGATGAGGGTAGATGTACGCTGTTCAACATAAAACTCCACGAGATCTGCCCCCCGATCTAAGAGAGGTTCGTAAATTTTTGCTAAATCATTCCCGTCGGGCCACCTGGACAAGTCCTCGGCTTCTTCAAATATCTGTGCGGTTTTAGTAGACAAAGGTAAGACCATGTTAACGGTTTGATTCTGAAGCTTTGTCGATATCGATAATCTGGCTGGAGCCTGCATACGCCGTGGTCTCATATTTACGAATACGCTGTATTTTATGGATCACTTCCGTTGCCCTCTGCAGGCATTCGTACAACATTTTCATTTCCGTGTCGACATCAGGTATCTCATTTTCACGTTTCGTAAGGATCACCTGGATCAAGGCCATGGCGCCTGTCACCGGTTGTGCCAGTTCGTGCGCGGCAGCTCCGGCCATTTCAAAAAGCACTTTCATCCTCTCGTCCTCAAGAAGCTGAATATACAATTCCCTCAGACGTAATTGCGCGCGCGTACGGGCGTACACCTCGGAATAATCGAACGGCCGCATGATAAAATCATCGGCGCCGTAATTGAGCGCATGGCTGCGGTTGTTCAGATCGTTCTCCGAAAGCAGAGCAACCAGCGGAATATTCCATAACGCCTCGTCGGATTTGATGAACTTACATATAATAAACGGGTTCGGGTGGTCCATCTTCGTGTCCAACAATACAATATCGATCGACTCCGACTTCAATATCCGCTGCGCCTCAGGGATGGAATCGCATATCAGGATATTGATTCCCAAAAGCGTCGTCAAATTAAATTCCATCTCGTGCGCATCTTCTTTGTTCTGGCTGACGATCAGTCCGTGCTTCTTGGAAAAAACATCGATGGTTTGATTTATCTTGTCTTTCATCGGGTACTACTGGATGCCTTTGCTTTTTTCGGCCAGTTTTTCCAAATCCTTTTTCATACGTTCCAGGCTTTCACCGTATTTAGCCCAATTGCCTTTTTTCAATGCTTCTTGCGCATCATTATAATTTTCCATGGCGGAACGGGACAATTCGCGGATCGCTTTAGCAAGGTCAGAAGGGACCGAAGCACTTTTGCCGGCATCGGCTTCGGCAATGGCCGCAGAAACACCCGAACCTTTGTCGCTACTCATCGCTGAAAAACTGCCGCCAAAGACTTTTTCAAGTCCTGTTTCCAGGTTATCTTCCATGTAGATATAATTGTCGTATGCCACAATGACCTTCTTCAGTTCCGGCATCTTGCTTTGCTGAGACTGCAAATACAATGGCTCCACATACAGAACCGAATTATTGATCGGAATGACCAGAAGATTTCCCCTCGTTACTCTGGAACCTTGTTGATTCCACAAGCTTAGTTTTTCGGAGATCTCAGGGGTTTGATCGATACGACTCTCAACTTGCATCGGCCCGTAGACCAATTCGGATTTCGGAAACTTGTAAACCATGAGTTTCCCGTATTGATCGCCGTCGCTGCGCGCGCAGAACCACGCGATCATGTTCGGCTTGGTATTGGGAGTGAAAGGAACCATCAGCAGAAATTCTTCCTTTTTTTCCTCCGGCAGCCTCATAATGACGTAATAACTTTCCATGCGCTGCACGTCATCACCGTATTTTTCCGTCGCAATATTCCACTCGTCTTCTTTGTTGAAGAACACATTAGCGTCTTCCACGTGGTATTGGGTAAACAATTGTGCCTGTATGTCAAAAAGGTCCTGGGGATAACGCAAATGTTTTTTCAGATAATCCGGCATGCTCTCAATCGGTTTGAATACGCCGGGAAATATCTTGGAATAGACGCGTATCAGCGGATCGCTCTCCGGGTTAAAACTGTAGATCTGGGTCGATCCGTTGTAGGCATCCACCACCACTTTGACCGAATTACGGATATAATTGTAGGCCGTGCCTCTCCCGAACGGCGACCTGCTCCGTTCGTACGAGGTCTTGGCATAAGGATACTGATCCGTGATCGTGAACCCGTCATAAATCCAGTATAGCCGGCCGTTCTCAACAACCATATACGGATCGTTATCCAGTTTCACATACGGAATGATCTTGCTGACCCTGTCGCTGATATTCCGGTAATAGATGATCTTGCTGCCGTCCTGAATATAATCGTTAAGAAGAAAATTGAATTTACCGAACCGGATGGCAAAAAGGATTTTCCTGTCAAGACTACCGATATCCACGCCGGAGTCTTCTTTGTAGAATGTGTGCTGATTTTTCTCGCCGAGAGGAAAATCAAATTCTTCTTTACTGGTCTTGACGACAATATAATCGTCGATACTCTGGAGCTCCCCGAAGTAGATCTCCGGTCGGTCGATCTTGATATCCACAGAAAATGTGGGAGGAATATTCTTTATAAAAAATTCCGGCTGGCCTTCGGTCGTAACTACATTCACCGGACTCATAACTACGCCGTGGCCATGCGTATAAATGAATGTTTTGTTGATCCAGTTGTCGCTCCCGATCTTCTGGAGATTGAGTTCACGCCCCGAGAGCATGACCTGGCGGTATTCGCCGTTAACAAAATAACGGTCGATGTCGACGTCATAGAAATTATAATAAGGCCGGATCTCCTGCAATTGTGAATATGAATCGCGTAACGGGCGGTAATCCCACAAGGTGACATTCTTGATCGTCGTATTATTGGCCTTGATATCTGCTCCGGTGAGGGTCAGATCGTATTTGAAGTCTTTTTCGGTGATCTTATCTAATTCGTATGCTTTACGGGTTTGCTTGATATTTTCTTCGATATATGGCTTCTCTTTTTCCAGTTCGTTAGGTTTTACAACGAACCGTTGTATTAAGGACGGATAGATATTAAGAAACAGGAACGCGGCGCCAAATTGGACGGCGACGCTGCCGGCCAGCCATTTCCACGAGCCTTTGAATGCACTGAAAAAAACGCCCAGCGCGCCGATCACGGCAACGGCCTGCATCAGATGATAGCCGAATAAAGCCGCGTTGACGTCGGTATATCCTGCACCGACGACAATCCCGTTGTCCTTATACAAGATATCGTACTGGCTGTAATGATAATCAAAAGCATAAAGCAGCAATATCAATCCGATGAGGATCATAATGTGACGACGGGTAAAATGACCCAATGAAACGCCTTGAGGCGTAAAATGTACCGCCCGTTTGTATATATGAACGGCCGCGGTGGCGATGATGGTTACAATCAGGACGCCGAAAAGCCAATTGATCAGACTCTGATAAAAAGGCAATTCATACACGTAGAATCCGATATCCTTCTGGAAAACGGAATCGGTATCGCCGAATCGCTCACTGTTCAGAAACTGAAGCGCGCGCATCCAGTTCGATGCCGGCGCAGCCGACATAATATAACTGACGAAGAGAAGCAGTCCGAAGAAGATCAGTTTTGCCGGTTTGGCGATAAATTCCATCTGCTGCTGAAACACTTCGCCGCCCGGTTTGACCACGACCGATTTCACACGGGATGCTACGAGTATATTCGAGCCGACGATCAGCCAGAACACGACAAAATAAATGAAACCGAACAGATACTCGGTGGTATACATGGTCCAGAAAGTATCCTCAAAACCCAATGACTTGAACCATAACAGATCGGTATAAAAACTTGTTGCGCTAGTTGCAACATAAAATAGAAATACGACTAAGAGCCCAATGGCAATAAGTTTACGCATGATACGGATCTCCCGGTGATTAGAATCGTTTCTCACCTTGTTTAGTATATTTTCTGTCCGACAATATGTCCAATATCGTGAATGCCGCGCGCACGCGGACAATCAATTCTTCATCGTTCTTCATCCGGCTGACCAATAGAGGCAGGATCACTTCATTTTGAAGCGAATCATTTTCAATACTTCCTAAACCGGCAAGGGCAACTGAACGCATTGAGTATTCATCGTCACTGCTGAATTTTATTAACTCTTCCAGCATCATTTTACCCTTGAATCTGGACAGCACGCCCACCGATATCTCTCGCACTTCCTGTGATTTGTCTTGCAATGCCGATTCAATGAGTTCCGCAGAATCATAATCCTTCAGATCGCCTAACGCAGCGATCGCCGAGATCCGGACCCAGTCGGACGGCTGACTCATCAGCGCACGGAGAAGAGGGATGACCTTATCCCGCGCCGGTTTGGATTTCACTTTACCTAAAGTAAGGATGATCTTGCTCAACACATCCTCGTCATCGCTCTGCAGCATTTTCAACAAACGATTGACCGCTGCCGTTTCATCAAACTCCACCAGGCCGATAGCCGCCTCCAACTGAACATCTTCGGCGGTGTCTTTTGCCAGGATGGATTTTAACCGAGCTTCAAGGTCCTTGGGCCTGATCTTAATGAGGGATTCTACGGCCTGGGAGCGTACGTAGGCCGATGAATCTTTCAAAAAAGGCAGGATCATATCTAATGCTTTCGGCGGGCGTATCTCTCCGATAACATTCGTGATCGCCAGTCTGAATTGCAGCGAAGGATTTTGAGATAAAGACGTCAAATAGGTTAGACCCGACGGATCATTCACTTTCAAAAGCGCTAATCCGATTTTGGCACGGAGTTCATTCTTGTCCTGCAGGATCTCCGAAGGATCATACAGCAACGTATCTACCGGAATGCTATCCACACCGTATAATATTTTTTTCAGATAACGCGCCACCAGCGTGTCGGGAAACAGATCCGACATACGGGACATCCCGATAACGACGAATTCCCGCACAACGAAATCTTTTGAATTGGAATAATGATAGAGTCCGTAAAAAGCCACGCTGTCATGCATTTGAGCCAGTGTGGATGCGCAGGCTTTGACCAGGGCGGGTTTCCAGCCGAAATCATAAGAACTCAGCACGTCAATGGCCGTACGGTTGCCGATGCGTCCTAAAGTTTTGACGGTATTGATCCGAACAAAATCATTTTTGTCCTTCAGGCCGAATTCAAATGTCTGCCAACAATATTTTATGATCGTTTCACGGGGTGGGAGTTTCCCGATCTTGGGCTGTTTGATCCCGCACCCGGCATTCCATGCTATGAGACCAACCACAAAAAGAATAGAAAATTTCGATAAATTCATGAATCCTTTCGAATATAAAGTCCTGATATGAACCCAAAAATCTCTTGATAATGGCCGTGAATATATATATTATCGCCTACCTAAAAATTCCTCAGATATAGGTGCGAAATCAACACGCATCAAAAAAAATTCTGTTCAAAGTATACTATTTACCCGTAAAAGTCAATCGAAGAATCAACCGTCCGAGACCCTGTAAATTCAATATCCATGCCTTCTAAACCGAAACCATCGTCAAAAAAACCAAGATACGGATACGCTGCCACAGCAGCGATTCCCCATCTGCACAACAGAAAACATGCCGGATCATCCGCAACGAAGATACTGATCATAGAAGACGATCCGGACACTGTAGCAATCCTAAAAATGTTCTTTAAAAAGGAAGGCTATGACATAGATGTGGCCAGCGACGGCCAAGAGGGCTTTGATAAATTGAGAAAAGACCGCCATGACCTTGTGTTAAGCGACGTCATGATGCCGAAAATGGATGGTTTCAGGTTTTGTGAATTGGTTCGCAACGAAGCTTCGATCAAGATGACACCGATCATACTTGTAACGGCTAAGAACGACCCGCGTGATAAAATTGTCGGACTGGAAAAAGGCGCCGATGATTATATCACTAAGCCGTATCATTTGATCGAACTGCGGGTCCGGATCGCTTCGATGCTCAAACTCAAAAAATTACGCACGGAATTGCTTAACAAAGAAAAAGAGCTGGAACGGATCAAAACACTGGAACAGACTCTGATCGCCATATCGCATCACATCAACAATGCGACCGCTCCCATCGCCGGCCGCGCGCAGATCTGCGATGTGAACGATCCCGAAAGCGTAAAAAAACTCATCGACGCAAGCCTTAGCGGCTGCCGCAAGATCACCGATACTATTGATTTACTTGCCCAGGTCATCAAATTAATGAAAAGCACGACGGATGAAACGCCGATCGATTTTTCGGAATTGACAGTCAACGACTTATTAACTAAATTCGAGGAACAGAGCCGATCCTGATTCTTTAAACGTTATAACCGCCCGACAAAAAGTACAAAATGTCCATACCTGAAGAAAAATCAAATATCATCGAATTCTCCGGCCGCGTTCCTCCGCAGGCCATCGAAGTTGAAGAGGCCATATTGGGTTCCATGCTCATTGATGAGAACGCCGTCGGAAAGATTATTGACGTCATCGACGAAACCTGTTTTTATAAAGAAGCGCACCGGATCATATACCAGGCCATGCTGGGGCTTTACGCTCAATCCCAGCCTATCGATCTGGTCACATTGACCGAAGAATTACGCAAATCCAATCAGCTGGATCGGGTCGGAGGAAGTTATTTCGTTTCCGGCTTAAGTCAAAAAGTGCCCAGCGCTTCCAATGTCCAGCATTACGCCAAGATCGTGTTAGATAAGGCGCGCCTGCGCAAGTTGATCAATGTAGGCTCCCAAATTGTAACGCAGGCCTTTCAGGCGACCGAAGAAGTGGATGATCTTGTCGATCAGGTGGAGCAGCAGATTTTCAAGATCGCCGAGGACAAGAGCCGCCAAGGTTTCATCGCGCTCAACCCCGTTTTGCACAAAGCGTTCGAACAGATCGAACATTTCCATCATCAGCCGGGCGGTGTGACGGGCGTGACGTCCGGATATAAACCGCTCGATCAAATGACCAGCGGATTTCAAAATTCCGACCTGATCATTGTTGCAGGACGCCCGAGTATGGGCAAAACCGCGCTGGTATTGTCCATCGCAAGAAATGTCGCCGTGGAGGCCAATAAACCGGTCGGGTTCTTCAGTTTGGAAATGTCTTCGTTACAACTGGTCATGCGCCTCTTGTGCGCTGAAGCACAGGTTGATGCCCACAAGGTACGCACGGGCATGCTTCCTCCCAATGATTGGTCGAAACTTTCCACCAGTGTTGGACGTTTGTCAAAAGCGCCCATTTACATCGACGACACACCAAGTCTGAATATCCTGGAACTACGCGCGCGCGCGCGGCGCCTGAAAGTGGAACGTCAGATCGAGATCCTTATCGTCGACTATATGCAGTTGGTCAATGCCAATGCCAAATCGAACGCCAACCGCCAGGAAGAGGTCGCGATCATTTCACGTTCGCTTAAAGCGCTTGCAAAAGAACTTGATATACCCGTGCTGGCGCTCAGTCAGTTGTCACGCGCAGTAGAACAGCGCGGCGGCGACAAGAAGCCTATGTTGTCCGACCTCCGCGATTCCGGCTCGATCGAACAGGACGCCGATGTGGTCATGTTCGTTCACCGCCAGGATTATTATGATCAAGACGAGTTCAACCGCCAGGCCGATGTCGTCCCAGCGGATATTATTATAGGTAAGCAGCGTAACGGACCCGTCGGCGAGGTTAAATTAGGTTTTATCAAAAAATTTGCCCGATTTGTGGAGATCGATACCGTGAGAGCCCAGGAAGTTCCCCCGCCCTATTCGCGCGACGAACAGCCGTTTTAATCACACGGACTAAACCATCATTCCTTCATGAATACATCCCCGCTGGTCTCCGTCATTATTCTGAATTATAACGGAAAAAAATTCGTTCATGCCCTGTTCGAATCATTATTTAAATCAACCTATGCGTCCGTCGAATGGATCATGGTGGATAACGCTTCGTCCGATGATTCCGTAGCCTACACCGAACGCCACTACCCCGATGTGAAGCTGATTCGCTCCGATAAGAATCTTGGTTATACCGGCGGCAATAATCTTGGTATCAAAGCAGCTCAGGGCAAATACCTTGTCCTCCTTAATAACGACGTTGAAGTTGCCCCGGACTGGCTTGACCATCTGGTACGTGCTGCAGAAGAGGATGTCCGGATCGGCGCTTTGCAGCCAAAGCTTCAATCGATGATCAACCGCGGATATTTTGAATATGCCGGGGCGTCGGGCGGGTTCATTGATAAATGGGGGTTTGCATTTCTTCGCGGCCGTATGTTCGATACGATCGAATTCGACCGCGGACAATACGATGACGAGCGTGAGATATTCTGGGCAAGCGGGGCCGCGTTATTCCTCCGCCGATCGGCTTTGGACGACGTCGGAATTCTGGACGAGACATTTTTCATGCATTATGAAGAGATCGATCTCTGTTGGAGGCTTCATTTGAACGGCTACAAGGTAAAGGTCATACCGCAATCCAAGGTCCTTCACTATGTCAGCGCCTCCCTGCCGGCGGCAAATTTTATGAAACTGTACTGGAATCACCGCAACAGTCTGATCCTGCTCATCAAGAATTTATCATCACGCCGCTTCTTTTCCACACTGTTTCAGCGTTATATTCTGGACGGTGTAGCGGGCATACACGCATTAATCGGGCTTGAGCCAAAACGTATCTTTGCCATTCTGAAAGCTCACTTTTGGATCTATACGCATGCCCTTGTATTGGCCCGAAAGCGAAAAAATGTACAACAATCTAAAAAAGCTGTCGATAAAGAATTCGAGCACCTTATCTACCCGAAAAGCATTGTGATGGATTACTTCTTGAAGAAGAAAAAAGAGTTTCATACTTTAGGTTTTTAAAAAAAGAAAAGGTTAAAAGTGGAAAGGATCCTGCTCATCGGCGCGAACGGTCAGCTTGGGAAAGACCTGATCCGGGTTCTGTCGCGGGATTTTATCGTCATTCCTGTGGATATCGATCAGTGTGACATCACGGACCCGTCACAGGTTAGCAAAACTTTTGAATTGCACAAGCCCGATATCGCGTTGAGTACGGCGGCATGGACGGATGTTCCGGGATGTGAAACCAATGACAAAAAAGCGTTTGAAATCAACGCTCTGGGCGCCAAGCATGTGGCGCAGGCTAGCGAAACCGTGTCATGCAAATTGCTGCATATCAGTACGGATTATGTTTTCGACGGAAAAAAAAAATCACCGTATGTAGAAACGGATATGCCGGCGCCCCTCAATGTGTATGGGTTAAGCAAATTGTCTGGAGAATATTATGTATCGGCATATTGCACCAAATATTTTATAGTACGCACGTCGGGGCTTTACGGCATCCATCCCGCATTGGGGAAAAAAACGAATTTTGTAGAAACGATGCTGAACCTGGCCAAGGAAAAAAGCGTTATTAAAGTGGTGGATGACGAAATTCTGACGCCGACGTTTACCGTGCATCTCGCAGAACAAATACGAGTATTACTTCCTACAGATTACTACGGCACGTATCATGCAACGAATGACGGAGCCTGTTCATGGTACCAATTCACTGAAAAGATCTTTGAATTTGCCAACATTAAAACTAAACTGGAAAAAACGACCGTTAAAGAATTCAGAAGCCCGGTTCGCCGCCCTGCTTATTCAGTACTGGACAATCAAAACCTTAAAAAGCACCGGCTTGACATAATGAAAAAATGGGAGACCGGTCTTTCGGATTATTTCCTGGATAAAGAAAACAAACTTAAAATATAATTAATATTCATTCTATCAGGAGTTCATACCGATTATGTCGAATTATGTAAAGATCAATCGTATCACGGGCCTCATCGTGTTCCTGCTGTCCCTTATGGGATACCTGACAACCGTAGCGCCCACATTATCCTACTGGGACTGCGGGGAATTTGCAGCCTGCGCTTACAGTCTGGCCGTTCCACACCCCCCCGGATCGCCTCTCTTTTTACTTGTCGGACGTATTTTTTCCATGTTGCCCACATCGGAGATAGGCAATGCTTTCGGCTATGCCGTTACGAATTATGATATCGCTTTTCGAGTGAATATGATATCAGTCTTATGCAGCGCATTTGCGGTATTATTTCTATATCTCACTACGGTCCGTCTTTTATTGCAGTGGAAAAACCGCCCGGAAGATACCTTCGGCATCCTGAAGATAACTCTTTCGGCGGCCATCGGCGCGTTGACATTCGCTTTTACGTACAGTCATTGGTTTAATGCGGTTGAAGCCGAAGTTTACGCTTCAAGCACGTTCTTTACAGCGATCGTGGTCTGGCTCATCATGGTCTGGTTAGAAAAACCGGACGATATTCACAGCGACGTGTATCTTCTGTTGATCGCCTATATGATCGGTCTGGCTATCGGCGTCCACCTTTTGAATATCCTGGCGCTGCCATTTATTTTCTTCATCATTTACTCCAAGAAATTCGACATCACGTTGGTGAGTTTCCTGAAATTCGTCGTGATCGGATTGATCGCCATGGGAATCATTTACAAAGTTTTCATTTTCTGGAGTATTCAGATTCCTTTGTTCTTTGACCAGTTCGGATTGGCCGGCGTTTCCGTAATCCTGTTGTTCGCCGCCCTGATCTATTTGTCGTACTATATGATCAAACAGAATAACCATACCGGCGCTCTCCTGGTCATCTCCTCGCTGCTGATCTTCGTCGGTTATTCGACCTATGCGATGATCATGATCCGTTCGGGTATGAATCCGAACATTGATCAGAACGATCCGGATAACTGGCATGCGTTTATCAGCTATCTCAATCGTGAACAGTACGGCGATTTTTCAATGTGGCCACGCGTAGCCCCTTTCTGGGATTACCAATTCAACAAAATGTTCGTCCGTTACTTTAATTGGCAATTTATCGGACGTCCCGACGATATGGCGCTTTCCTTTATCGATCATGCGCGTAACGCGATAGGTTGGACCGTAGATAAACTGAAGGACACACAAGAAGACCAATACGGTTATGTTTTCACCGTATTCAGCCTGCGCGGTCTGTACGGGATACCCTTTATTGTCGGTATCATCGGCGCGGTGCACCATTTCAGCCGGGATTGGAAACGCGCATTGGCCGTATTTGGATTATTTATCACTACAGGCATCGCTATCATTATTTATCTGAATCAGCCCAACCCTCAGCCGCGTGAAAGGGATTATAGCTATGTCGGTGCTTTCTTCTCGTTTTCAGTCTGGATCGGTATCGGAGTTTATTCAATCATTGAATCCATCGAAGAAAAGCTGAAAAATAAATCCTTTATGCCGACCGTGGTTTACAGCGCCTGTTTGGTATTGATATTGATCCTGCCGCTCAACATGTATTTCTATAACAATAGAACCACCAGCCGTCAGGGTAATTTTGTTGCATGGGACTATTCGTATAACCTGCTTCAAACCTGTGAACCCAATGCGCTCATATTTACCAACGGCGACAACGATACCTTCC
>CAZHUW010000091.1:0-13045 GCA_964535295.1 uncultured Bacteroidota bacterium | reverse complement strand
AATGAATATCGTCAGGTCCGGGACCAAGCCCCCGGTGGCAAGCATATTTGCCTTTTCAATGGACTGAAGGTCAAGTCCACGGCCGTAACCCTGATAGGCTGTCGTTGAATCATAGAAACGGTCGATGAGTACAATCATCTTCATTTGCAACGCCGGTCGAATTTTCTCCGCAACGATTTGAGCGCGCGCCGCTTCATACAAGAGGAGTTCCGTGATAGGATCGATATGCATGTTGTGAACGGATAAAAGTATATTACGGATCTGCTCGCTAATCTCTGCGCCTCCCGGATCGCGGAGTGTCAACACCTGATAACCGTCTTCCTTCAACTGATGTGATAGTTTTTCAACCTGCGTTGACTTCCCGCAACGGTCGATACCCTCAAAACTTATAAATAACCCTTTGTTCAGCATGTTCACGTATCGAGGCGAAATGACTAAAAATATTTACCGAATTTAGGCGGTTTCGGATGTAAAGTCAAACCATTTGAAATAGTCAGGTCGGCCAGACTGCTGCAACCAGTTCGGGAAGTATCATCCCGGAAGAACCTTGAAAATGATGATCCACGTGTTCTGTGAGCGGTGTTTTTTCCGGATTGATCTCTATCGATAAAATCTTTCGTCGTATTGCTTCGTAAGGTAACGATGCTGCAGGATAAACCAATGAAGAAGTTCCGATCGAAAAGAACGCATCGCAATTCCGCGCCGCTTCCGCGGACCTTTCGAAAGCGCCGGGCGGGAGCATTTCTCCGAACCAAACTACATCCGGCCGCAACAAACCGCCGCATCGCGGACATTTGGGAGGAACTCCGCTTTCATTATCCCACGATTCTACGACCAGATCTTCATCAAAACATTTTGTGCCCTGAATGTTGCCGTGTATCTCGATCACATTCCGGTTCCCCGCGAGACGATGAAGATCGTCAATATTCTGTGTTACAAGCAAGAACTGTGGAACTTTTGTTTCAATTTCTGCCAGCGCATAATGACCCAGATTGGGCTTTACCTTTTTAATCATTTCCCGGCGCATCATGTACCAATCCCATACCATAGCAGGGTTTCTTCGAAAAGCCTGCGGGGTTGCCAATTCTTCAGGTTTGAAATTGGCCCACAATCCTGTCTGCGCATCACGGAAGGTCGGCACGCCGCTTTCGGCTGATATGCCTGCGCCGGTCAGCACAACGATACTTTTAGCCGCCCGCAATTTCTGAATAACGCCGGCCGGAAATTCCATTTTGATATCTATTCGAATATTAAAAACTATATGGTCGTCATTTTGTCCAGAACTCTGATCACCGATTCATAAAAAGGCTTCACACTCGGAATATGTAAACATTCATCCGGCGAATGCGCATTTTTAATGGTCGGTCCAAATGAGATCATTTCCATATCCGAGAATTTCTCTCCGATGATCCCGCATTCCAGGCCCGCATGGATCGCCATGATCTTTGGTTCGACTCCGTAAACCCCTTCAAAGACCTCTTTACAGGCTTTTAGAACTTTCGAATTAAGGTTCGGTTTCCATCCGGGATATCCTTCCGTCTCTTCGACATCCGCTTCGGCGAGGCTGGCGATGGCGAAAACGCGGTCAACGATATCCCTTTTTTCACTCTCGACGGAACTCCGGTGGCTCGAGCCGATCACGATCGATGTTTTGTTTGTTTCAAGCGTTGCCAGATTGACCGACGTCTCGACCAATCCCGGAATATCATGGCTCATGGCAATGACGCCGTGCGGCAAAGCATACAACAAATTCAACAACCCGGTGGTCTGCGATTTCTTCATCATCGGGGATTTCTGATTGGCTGTCTCTTTAAAGGTTATCTTGATGTTCGGATCGGTCGTTTTGAACTCGGTTTTGATCGTTTTCTGCAAAGATTGAATCCGTTTACGGATCGCATTGAGTTCGTCGGTAGGAACCATCACGACCGCATCGGCATCACGCGGAATCGCATTACGTCTGGTTCCACCGCGAATATCGCAGATCCTGATACCGAATTCGTTATGGATATTCCACAAGACGCGGGTCAATACCTTGATCGCATTCGCCCGCCCCAGGTGAATATCCAGTCCTGAATGACCTCCCACACAGCCGTCTACTTTGATATCCAGGCGTAACAGGTCTTCATGATGGCTCTCCTTCCATTTTACCGGAACCGTGAGCAGGCAATCCTTGGCGCCGGCGCAGCCAACAAACAGCATACCTTCATCCTCAGAATCCAGGTTGATAAGATAACGCCCCTTTAACATTTTTGGATCCAATTTCGTCGCTCCGGTCAGGCCGGTCTCTTCATCGATCGTGAATAATAATTCCAACGGCCCGTGTTTGACATTCTCATCTTCAAGAATAGCCAACATGGTTGCAATGGCTATACCGTTATCCGCTCCAAGAGTCGTTTGATTGGCTTTGATGAAATCTCCGTCGACTTGAACCTGTATCGGATCGTTATCAAAATCAATGACCGCTTCTTTGGTCTTTTCACATACCATGTCCACATGCCCCTGAAGCACCACCGCAGGCGATGTTTCGTAACCTTGGGAGGCCGGCTTGCGAATGACGATATTACCTGCGGCATCTTCCTGAAATTCACGATTCAGTTTTTTAGCTATCCCGATGACGTATTCTCTGATCTTCTCTTCCTTTTTAGACGGGCGGGGAACCTGAGTGATCTGATAAAAATAATCGAACACTTTTTGCGGCTCCAGCTGAGATAGTACATGGTCAGACATAATTCAGTTCCTTATAGTTAAACGTAAAAGCCAATGTTGTTGAAATACTGCAAAAAATAAGCTTGTTTTGAAGAAAAATCAATTGAATATGAATTTAAATTTTGACTTTTAAAGCTTTATTTCTATTTTTTGTTGAAACACAGATCATTTTCGGAGTATATGACGCCCTATGCCTAAAAAACAAATTCTAGTAGTTGATCACGACCCCATTATGTTAAACGAAATTGCAGAGTTGGTAACCCGAGCGGGTTTTGAGCCTGTGAGCTTTTCCAATGCACAGAAGGCATTGGACTATCTTGACCAACACGGGAAAGGCAGTTTACGAATGATCGTTGCTGAAGCCGTTATGCCGGATGTGGACGGCTTTGGATTCCTGAAAGAAGTGAAGAAACGACCTGTCGTGAAGGATCTTCCTTTTCTTTTCCTGACGCACGCCCACGATACGTCGATCCTGATCAACGCATTCGAACAAGGCGCCGTCGATTATTTTTTTAAACCGATAAAAAAGGAACTTTTCATAGCCAAGATCCGTTCGATGGTCGGCGCATTTGATGACCATATTCGAAACACTAATACCCTGTTATCCGGGAACCTGGGCAGTAAACCTCTCGAAGAAATTATTGCGACTTGTGAACATGAAAGTTTAAATGGATTCATTCGTATTCATCACCCGGATGGAATGGCCGGTGTGATCACTTTTCTGAAAGGACTGCCGGACGGGATCTATATAGAAAATGGGCAGGGGAAAAAGATCCTTGCCGATACGGAAGCTTTTGAAAAAATGCATGAATGGACAGATGGGGATTTTGTTGTGCGGAGAGGTACTCTTGCAGATTATTGAGAACGTACGTTGAAAAAATCCTGATATAGCTTTTCTGCCACCGAATAGATCGAGTCTTTGCCGGTGTGAATGTCCAGAATATGTGTTTCTATTTTTTTCATGAAATCATTCTCGTGCCACTGCTTCCGCATTTTATCTTCGATCAGTCTCTGAAGTTCGTGCCGTATCCGCTCTTTCCGGTGCCTTTCCAATTCCCCGCCCCCGCGCAAATGATCCCTGTGTTTCCTGATCTCTTCGATAACACCTTCAATACCTTTTTTCTGCGTGGCTATCGTCTTGATAACGGCGGGTAGCCACGTTTTTGCATCGTGAGGTCTTAATTCGATCATCGACTCCACTTCCCGCTTGATGTAATCGGCTTGTTCCCTGTCCGATTTATTGATCACAAAAACGTCGGCGATCTCCATAAGGCCCGCTTTCATCGCCTGAACCCCGTCACCGGACTCCGGAACCAGCACCACTACGGTTGTGTCGGCATGCTCCACAATTTCGATCTCCGACTGACCCACGCCGACCGTTTCAAAAATGATCATATCCATGCCGTAGGCATCCATGATATCCGCCACCTGGTAAGCGGTTCTGACCAACCCCCCAAACGATCCGCGGCTTGCCATACTTCGTATGAAAATATCCGGATGAAGAACAATATCATTCATTCGGAACCGGTCTCCCAGTATCGCTCCACCGGTAAAAGAACTCGTCGGATCAACGGCAATGATCCCCACTTTGAGATTTCGGTCCGCGAACATTTTTGAAACCAGATTGACCAACGTACTTTTGCCGGAACCCGGAGGGCCTGTAAATCCGATTCGGTAGGCGTTGCCCAGGTAAGGATACAGCTCTTTCAGTACCTGTTGAACCTGCGGATCTTCGTTTTCGGCCATTGAGATAACCTTGGAAAGGACCCTCTTTGAATGGGCGCTCCTTTCTTTCGATCGTACATATTCAAGAAATTGTGACGTTATATTTTGGCTCATAGTGACCGCTAAAAAAATAAAAGGTAAGTTTGAGACTTACCTTTTACCAGTGCACGAAAAATAATTTTACTATCTGATGCTTGCGTAAATAAAATTTCCAACCACCTGAACGGAATTGACCACATAACTGGGGAACAATCCAAGAACAATGACGCCCAGCATGGTTCCCCATAAAGCCATTTTAGCACCAAAAGGCACTTCGATGGCCGATACATCATCGGATTTTTCTATGTAGGCGCGTTTAAGAACAAGCAGATAATAATAGACCGAAACAACGCTCGTCAGGATGCCGATCGTCACAAGACTGTAATATCCTTTGTCCAGACCGGCCGCAAAGAGATAGACCTTGCCGATAAATCCGGCCAGCGGCGGTATGCCTGCCAAGGATAAAAGACATATCAGGAGCACCAACGCCAAGAATGGCGCACGTTTACTCAAACCGATATAAGCGGTCATATCGTCACTTTTGACTTTGTTATACACCAGAGTTACAACGAGAAATATGCCGAAGTTAGCAAATAAATACTGCGTCAGATAAAACAGGATCGATGAAACGCCGATGTCTGAATAGGCCGCCAGTCCGATGATCATATAACCGGCCTGCGCTATCGATGAATACGCCAGCAACCGCTTAATATTCTTCTGAGGAATCGCTAGAAAATTTCCCAAAATCATCGTCAGTGCGGCAAGAACAAAGAACAGATTCGCCAAAAAGGGTTCCAGGCCAGCAATCTTATTGAAAACGCCGTAATACAAGCGAATGATCACTGCAAAACCCGATGCTTTTGACGCTACCGAAAGAAAAGCCGTGATCGGCGTCGGCGCGCCCGTATACGTATCCGGCGCCCACATATGAAAAGGAACCGCCGTGATCTTGAAGCTTAAACCGATCAGTATCATCACGACACCAACCAATAATACCACAGAGCTTCCGGCAAATTCCGGATTAAGCGAGCGTGCCACGATTTCAGGCAATACCGTTGTTCCGGTCGCTCCGTAGACCAGCACCATTCCGAAAAGCAGAATAGTGGCAAATACAGTTCCGAGTATCATGAACTTCATGCCGCCTTCCGCCGACGCATGATCTTGTTTAAAAAAGGCCGTCAGGATATACAGCGCGATCGTCGTTGTTTCGACCGCAATAAAAAGCGTGATCAGTTCCGTCGCGGAAACCATCAGCATCATGCCAAACACAGCGAATAGGATCGTGATATAAAATGCGCTTTGGCTTTTACTCCACTTCGATACAAAATGCCAGGCGGCGATCACGGTCAGGATACCGGACAGAATAAAAATAACATTCATAAAATGAGCCAACCCGTCGTGCGTGTACGTTCCGTAAAAAGTGACCCCGACAGGTTCTGAAATGGCAAACATCATCAGTAAAGCGCTTACAAAACCGAATAATGTGAGGATAGGCGTAACCCAGGGGCGCTCATTTCCGCCGATTGCCTCCCACATGATAATGGCCACGGCGGTCACCAAAAGGAAAAATTCCGGTGAGCGCAAAAAAGCCATCAGACTATTCATCAGTACATCGTTCATCGTATCCACTCTTTCTTATTTATCCGTATGATCGGGAAATTGTTGGTAAACATCAATCAGCATTCTTCTCAGGTTTTCAGTATCGACACCGGTATAATCATGCGCTACCATATGATACATGATCGACACCACATGGCCGACGAACTTCGCTTTCGCAGGATCGGAAAGTTCGCGTTTATCCATATCGTCCAGCTGCTGGCCCGTCATGTTTTCGGCCTCTAAAATGCTCTTGCGGACGTAATTTTCTGCATCTTCTGCCTTAAGACGTTCAACCTGTCCGGACAGCGTATCCGACCAGGCTTTAATGATCTTTTCTTGCCTTTCCGAACCTTTTATTTTCATATCCGATATCATAGTGCATAGTCTTTTTTTTCATCAACGGCGAAAAACTTATTGAAGTTATCCCAAAAATTCAACGTTAAAAGCATCAATTTTTTATTTGCCCTATTACAACCGAAACAAAGACACGCAAAATATCCCAAACAAAATAAAATGGAATGGTGAACCAATGGTACCATCGCGCATACCGCTTTAAGAAAATGAAGCTGCTGAGCAGCCGGAACCGGATCTTACGCCATTTCAATTGGCCTCCGGTTGCCGCGGATATTTTGTGCCACACAATACCGGATGGCAGGAATATCATTTTGAAGTCGTTTTGACGCGCGCGCATACAATAATCAGAATCTTCCGAATACATCGGATAGATCGTATCAAGATATCCGGTTTTTTCCACAACCGCCCTTTTTATGAGCATCGCGCAGCCGGTAATATAATCACATTCTGTGGAAGCGTTGAATTGACCCGAATCTTTTTCACGAATACCGAGATGGCGGCTCAGTCCCTTATGCAATTTGATTTCCCCGCCGGCAATCCAGATCTGATCGGGCGGCTCCTGATAATAGATCTTGGGGCCCGCAATGCCGATCTTCGGGTCCGATTCACAGAATGGAACCATGTTTTTCAAAAGGCCTTTGTTAACCACGGTGTCATTGTTAAGCAGTAATAAATAGTCCGCACCGTGTTCATACGCATATTTCATTCCCAGATTATTTCCCCCGGCAAATCCCAGATTTTTCTTGCTCTCAAGAAGAATCATCTTACCCGAAGCCAATTCCTTTGCAAATGAACTCCTGATCGCCTCTGCGCTGCCGTCGGTCGATGCATTATCTACGGCCAGAATTATATCATTGGTATATTCCAATTTCAGAACGGAAGCTAAACAGTCAAGGGTAAGTCGTTTCCCGTTATAGGAGAGAATAATGCAGTAAACCAAAGGTTCGTTCATGCGGCAATATAAAAAGCGGTAAGGGTCATGACAGAATATGTTGTTTAGGGAGGGAGATCTTGAATGTCGAGCCTTCGCCTTCTTTGCTTAGAACGCTGATGGCGCCTCCGTGCAGTTCGACAATGTGTCGGGCAAGGCTCAGGCCAATACCGGCGCCTTCTACAGTGCGCGTCGTGGACTGGTCGATCTGGTAAAATTTTTCAAAAATACGTTCGTGAAGATTAACCGGTATGCCGGGTCCGGTATCCGTCACCATGATTTCGATGGTATTTTTCATGACCGCAACTTCAATCTTGACATCGCCGCCGAAAGGCGTGAATTTGATCGCATTTTCCACCAGATGTTCGACACTCTGCTGGAAGCGCTGAAAATCGATAGTTACTTCCGGAAGGCTGGCAGGAATAAGAATATGGAAATTTATTTTTTTCTCTTCAGCCTCCGGCTTGTACCGTTCCAACGCCTTATCGATCAGATCGGACAGATCGCAGACTTTGCGCTCCAGGACGATCGCTCCGTACTCGATTTCCGCCAATGAGATCAGGTCGTTGATAAGATCACCCAATCTTTTGCTTTCGGCCAGGATCACTTCGATAAATTTTTGTTTCGTTTCATCATCTACGTTTGCAGAATCGCGCATCAACGCGCTGAATCCCTGGATCGAATGTATGGGCGTTCTGAGTTCGTGCGAAATAGTGGACAAAAAATTGGATTTAAGATCGCGCACTTCTTTCCGCGCCCGGTAACCCCAACTGACTACTTCTCTAAAAAGATTGTTCGTATCGCGAAGTCGTTTGCTCATGACTTTTGAAATACGCTTCAGAATCTCGTGGGCAAGCACCAGATCTTTGCCGATAATCGAATTAAATGAATCCTTTGACAAAAAGAGCAGCTCGCTTTCATCCATCGCCATTGCGCCGGCAGAACGGATTTCTTCATCAAGCAGCGCCATCTCGCCAAAGAAACTTCCCACCGGCAAAACCGCGATCGCCTGCTGTCGTTTTTCATCGCCGGGCAAGTTCTTATATATTTTAATAGAGCCGGATGCAATAATGTACATTCCATCCGTTTGAGAACTACCGTCGTCAAAAACTAGTTCACCTGCCCCCATCGTTCTCAACTCGAATTTGGGGGCAATGGTAAGAATTTGTTCTTTGGTTAGATTCTTGAAGAGTGCGGATGACTTCAAGACATCGATTTTTGCAGCGTCGTCCATTAGATTCCTAAAGTAATTGCAGGGTCAGAGCACAAGTTTTATGCCTTCTTGTGCGGGAATGATAGTCAGATCAGGCTGATCGTCATAACGTTGCAGCATAGCGCGAATCTTATCGTCGCTGTAATCCGGAGAATAATGAAACAGGACCAGCTTCTTGACACCGGTTTTTTTAGCCAATGCAATAGCACTTTCAATACTACTATGCCCGGAGCCTTTTGCGTTCGCGTAATCCTCTGCATTATAATAAACATCGTGAATCAGAATATGGGCATCTTTCACCAAACGCAAAGAAGCTTCGCTGAATTGCCCGTCCTGATGTTCTACGTCGGTCATATAGACCATCGCTTTGCCCTCTTCTTCAATGCGATAGGCGGTAGTATCCATCCCACGATGTGGCATAGTGCAATGCGATACCACAGCACCGTCTATGGCCACAGGTTGAGAATTCAACTCCGTTATATCGATGGATGCGCTGAAATTCGCCAATCCGCCAATCGGTGAAAAAGTGGCATGAAGCTGGCCTTCAAGCACATTTTTCAAACTGGAAGAAGCAACTCGGCCGCCGTATACACGGATCTTATTGCCCGGTATGAATGCGGGA
The DNA here is from genome assembly GCA_964535295.1 of uncultured Bacteroidota bacterium. Classification (GTDB taxonomy): domain Bacteria; phylum CLD3; class CLD3; order SB21; family SB21; genus SB21. The sequence continues at coordinate 3,856 of CAZHUW010000091.1, read as the reverse complement.
ATAAAAAAGGGAAAACCCTGGATGTGATCGAGATGCGTGTGACTGAGCAGAATAGAAAGGTCTCCTTGCCCTTTTCCTAAAGGGGTTGCAAGCAGCTTGCGCGACAAACCGCAGATCCCGGTTCCGGCATCGAATACGATATCATAACCTTTTTTTGTTTTAACGTGAACGCACGGCGTATTCCCGCCGAATTCGTTGGTTTCAGGACCCGGAACCGCAACCGTTCCCCGCACACCGTAAAAAGTAATTTCCATACTCTACATTTCTATAAACTGATTTGCTGGCCTTCGCGCGCAACGATCACTTCGACGTGAGCGTCCTTGGATTTCTTGTCATAATATTTTTCCATGCCTTCCAGGATTTCGTCCGTATTGCTCGGCGCATGATGAAAAAGAGCCATGCGCTGTACACTGCTTTCCAAGCAAAGATCCATGCCGTGTTCCGGAGTGCTGTGACCCCAGTGAGGGTTTTTCATATATTCATTAACTTGAAAAAAAGTGTCATAGATCATGAAATCAACATCTTCCAGAACGCTGTTGAGTTTGAATTGCAGCTCGCTCAAAGTACGGAGTTCTTCTTCACTTAAAGAAGATGGCGGTTTTGGAATGAATTCTTCGCCGATCAGTACATTTTCAAAAGGCGCGGTATCTGAAACATACGCAAAAACCTTTCCATCCGCTTCGATACGATAGCCTATAGCAATATTCGGATGATTGAGCCTGAAGGTTCTAACGACCGCATCGCCGAGTTTGAATTTCTGATCCGCTTCGATATCGGTAAAATTTAATCCTGCTTTGACCGCATTAAAGGGAATGGGTAAATAGGCGTCTTTGTGTTGATATTGTATGATCTCTTTTAATTGCAGATGATTGCTGGGGCGGGCATGTATTGTGAATTGATTACCGTCGATAAAAAGAGGTTTGAAAAAAGGTAATCCCTGTATATGATCCCAATGCGTATGCGAAATAAGGATATCCGCACGGCCTTTACCGGTTCCAAATCCGTTATTCATCAAGCTCTGCCCTAGCGGACGAATACCGGTTCCGGCGTCGATGATGATGATCTGACCGTTATCCAACCTGACTTCCACACAAGGAGTATTACCGCCGAATTTATTCGTCGAAATTCCGGGAACAGGATATGAACCTCTGACGCCCCAAAATTTGATTTTCATTGCAGAACAACCTTTAAAAGGGAAGGAGTGCCGACCATCTGTTTAAAAATACTATATTTGAGGCGCAAAAGCAAGAAAAGGGAATCGGTTATGACCGATTATTTGAACGATAGGATTGCTTCTTCAATTGACTTGTAGGTAGGAAGAAAATTGCCGATTTCGAGCATCTGAAATACTTCCTGAACTTCATCTGTAAGACCGGCTAATTTGATATCTCCGTTACTGTTTCTTACTTCTTTGAGAATCCCGAGGAAAATACCCCACCCCGCGCTGCTGATATACGTAACATCATGGAGATCAATAACAATACGGTTCTTTTTTTTGTCGACAAGATCGTCCAGTGCTTTTTCTACCTGAGAGGCCGTAACGGAATCAAGCTGGCCGTTGAGATCGAGCATGGTCACATCGGCGCGTTGTTCGCTGGGATAAATTTTTATGACGATGGGTTGGATCATTGGTTCATGACCTTATTTCCCTATGATGCCATCGATGGGACTTGATGCGGTAGCATAAAGTTTTTTCGGTATGCGCCCGGCTTCAAACGCAAGCCGCCCTGATTCTACGGCCATTTTCATCGCGTGCGCCATTTTGATCGGATCTTTGGCTCCAGCAATGGCTGTATTCATCAGAATGCCGTCGCAGCCTAGTTCCATCGCAATGGCCGCATCGGATGCGGTGCCGACGCCCGCATCGACAATGACCGGAATTGTGGATTGTTCTAAAATGATTTGAAGATTGTATGGATTCCGGATCCCGAGACCGGAACCGATCGGCGCGGCCAATGGCATCACGGCCGCACATCCGGCATCTTCAAGTTTTTTGCAGATGATGGGATCATCAATGCAATACGGTAAAACGGTGAACCCCTCTTTGACCAATTGTTTGGCACCTTCCAGCAGTTGTTCATTATCCGGGAATAACGTCTTCGTATCCCCCAAAACTTCCAGCTTCACCAGATTGGAACCCAACGCCTCACGCGCTAAAAGACATGTTAAGACCGCATCCTTCGCCGTATAGCATCCTGCGGTATTCGGAAGCAAGGTATATTTCTTTCCGATATATTCCAGCAATCCTTTATCGTTGGGATTATCCAGATTGATCCGTCGTAATGCAACCGTTATGATCTCCGCGCCGCTTGCCTCAATTGCAAGTTTAGTTTGTTCATAATCTTTATATTTTCCCGTTCCGACGATTAGTCGGGATCGGAATTCATATTTTCCAAATAACAGTTTGTCCTGATCTCTCATAATTCTCCCTGTAAATGAGCACGGTTGAATATAACCAGTTTCAATGACTATTTCAACCGTTCAGCCGCCCTGGACGGCACGGATAATTTCAATCTCATCGCCGTCCTTGATCTCAGTATTTTCAAAGTCCGAACGCTTTACCACACTCAGGTTGAGCGCGACGGCAATCCCGCTTGGCTGATCGACCTCAAAATGTTTGAGTACCTGTGAGACGGTTCGGATCCTGTCAAGTTCGTATGGTTTTCCATTTACTTTGATCTTCATACTATTTTAACATGTCAAGAAGGTTTTTATTTCATTTTATGTACATAGTCTGCAATTTCCGATAACGCCGGATCGCGGATAAAGTGAAATCGCGGCATCACAGTGTTTCCGGTCTGTATAACGCGCTTCACATATGCGGTGTCCAACTGTCTGCGTCTGAGCCCTTTGGCTTGCACCGTACCTTCACCATCCCGACCGTGACATACGGCGCAATTCTGTAGGAATAATTCTTTACCGTTTCCGGCGCTAACTATCTCGATCTTCTTATCGTTCTTGCGGTTTTCCAAAATAACGGTGAAAACGGCAATGATAAGAACGGCTATCAACAACATTAAAATAAGTTTCCGCCATTCCATCTTATTCCTTCATGCTATTAGCGTTATCTCCGGCGTGTATCGCACCCACTCGCTTTTTCAAAGCATTGAGTTTGGACTTTAACATCCATCGACGAAACGGATTCAAATGATCGATAAAAAGAATGCCGTCAAGATGATCGATCTCATGTTGCACGATGCGCGCCTCAACATCTGTAAAATGCGACATTTGTATCTGCCCCTTGATGTCCTGATATTGAACCGTAACGGTGCGAGGCCGTTTAATATCAACGTAAATCCCTGGAATACTCAAACAGCCCTCACGGTAAACCGTTTCTCCCTCCGAAGTAATGGTTTTCGGGTTAATCAACACCAGAGGATGCATTACAACATCATCATTAAGCTGGCCGGGATCGATAACGACCAATCTCAGGTCAACGCCGATTTGAGGCGCCGCTAATCCTACTCCTTCATGAAAACGCATGGTTTCAATCATATTCCTGGCAAGTTCAAAAAAACCTGCATTAGGGAATTCAGCCTCTTTTGCTCTTTTTCTAAGAAGAGGATACCCATAAATTAAAACGTCCAGAACGGGCATGATTATTTGGTCTCAGCAGCCTTGGTTTCTTCAGTACTCGATTCGTCCGCTTTTCCCGATTGAACCACTGTGGATACGGCGGATCGCTCGATCTCAACTTTTACATTATCGGCAATCTTTACAATGATCGATTTTTCTTTAGTTGACTGCACCGTTCCATGCAGCCCTCCGACGGTAATGACTTTATCCCCTTTCGTCAATCCGGTCACCATTTTTTCATGTTCTTGTTGGCGTTTTTTCTGGGGGCGGATCATCATAA
>CAZHUW010000090.1:0-13046 GCA_964535295.1 uncultured Bacteroidota bacterium | reverse complement strand
TATACCATGAGAGTAAAGGCGAAAAGATTTTTCCTCATCCATTGTTTGGCAATAAAAGCGTTCGCAAAGCGCTGACGATCGCGATCAACCGGCAGGAGATCGTGGAAGGATTTCTCGGCGAATACGGCCGTCAGGCTGTTTCTCCAATATCTCCTGTCTTCAAATGGGCGTTCAACGATTCACTGAAGCCGTTGCCGTATGACCCTGAATTGGCAAGAATCCTGCTGAAAAAAGAAGGCTGGGATGATCATGACGGCGACGGTATCATTGACAGGGCCGGAAAAAAGTTCGAATTTGACCTTTATTACGATGCCGGAAACGACCGCCGGGAATTCGCCGCCCTGATCATCCAAAAGAACCTGGAGGCGGTTGGGATCAAAGCCCGCGTGCAAAGCGTGGAAACGAATGTATTTTATGATAATGAATTGAAAAAGAATTATGATGCTTTTATATCAGGCATCGGTGTAACGCTGCAGATCGATCCGACGAGTGAATGGAACTCTGATCTGAAAAAGAATGTATACAACGATATTTCGTACCAAAACCCTGAAATAGACAAGCTTATCGAAAAAGGAAAGAGCTATGTGGATCCGATGGATGCGGCACAGACCTGGAAAAAGTTCCAGACGATTATCTACGAGGATCAACCTGCCACATTTCTGTTTTGGCGGGATGAGATCGTTGGGTATAATCAGAGAATCAAAAATACCCGCACGAGCATTTTAGGAGAGATTGATAAATATTGGCTGTGGACTGTATCCAATGAACAATGAATAATGATTAATGAAATAATTGAAAATACTCTGTAAGTTTTTTTGATGGTTTTACACTATTGTATGTGATGAAGGTTTCTGGTCTTAGAACAAGGAGTATTTTATGAAAACATTGCATTTCCTTTCAGTCTTCATGTTAATAGTTGTAACAATGGGATGCGATAATAATAAGTCTTCCTCGAGTGAATCTCCGATTATTACTTTTGAAACAGCGATTGGAAATTCGGGTTGGCAAATGGGATTAGCTTCTGTTCAAATACCTGACGGTGGGTATCTTGTAGCTGGAATTACTGGATCAGGTACAGATGAAAACGGATATTTGATCAAGTTGAACTCCCATGGAGATACCCTATGGACTCGGTCTATGGGCGGACCATTAAAAGATGCATTTTATGATATTAAATCGACTTCTGATGGCGGAGTTATCATTATCGGACGATCTCGGAATTATAATATGGACGAGCAGGCCTACGATATTTATGCTGTCAAACTTGATGCTATGTTCAATTTACAGTGGAGTAGATATTATGGTAATTGGAGTGACAGTGAAGAAGGCTCTTCTGTAATCCAAACGCCAGACGGAGGCTACCTTATGTGTGGAGGGAATGGCTCTAACGTTGTTGACTATGACGTTTATTTGTTAAAAATCAGTTCGAGCGGGGATTCCCTTTGGTCAAAAACGCACTCCAGGCCAGGAAGAAACTATGGATGGACTGTTCAAAATACAGACGATGGTGGCTATGTTATTACGGGTCAGACGGAAGATTCAGGCAATGATAACGTTTACTTAATCAAGACCGATGCAACGGGAAATATTGAATGGGATAAAACTTTTGGGGGAAACGGCAAGGATATCGGTCGTGATATCAAGCAAACTGAGAATAATGGGTATATAATTGCTGGTCCGACAGAAAACAACGTTTACATGATCAGAACTAATTCTAATGGTGACACGATTTGGGCTCGAACATTTGATGGATACGGTTATTGGGCAGCCAGTTCAGTTGAACTTGCAGAAGATGGGGGATTCTTAGTTGCCGGAAGTGTATTGAATAATTCTAATAATTCATCTGATGTCTATTTATTGAAGGTGGGCTCTAATGGAGATTCTCTTTGGAGCCGCTCCTATGGAGGAGCGGCTGATGATTACGGATATTCGATCAAACAGTGTCTTGATGGAGGCTATTTGATTACCGGCATGACTTATAGTTATGGCTCCGAGGGTGATGTTTATATTATCAAGGTTAATGAAGAAGGAAAATTAAACTAGCCAAGCACATCAAATGTAGTAATTAAGACTAGTTGTATCTTCTCTCGTCAAAAATGAGCTGTCTTGCAAGTTCCCGCTCTTTCTCTTCGATCTTATAAAGAGGTTTGATCTTCTGCGCATTGACAATAGCCATGTCCAAACCGGCTTCGATCGCGTAATGCAAAAATACGGAATTGATCACATGACGCGCCTCGGGATTCAATCCAAATGAAATATTACTGACACCGAGCAGCGTTTTTACTTTCGGGAAGGCCTTTTTGATCATGCGAATAGCTTCGATGGTTTCGATCCCGGCTTTTCGGAATTCTTCATCTCCCGAACCGAGTGTAAAAGTCAGAGTATCAAAGATCAGATCTTCTTCTCTCATGCCGTATTTATTGACTGCAAGATCATGAATGCGTTTGGCGATCTCAAATTTTTTCTCACGGGTTTTTGCCATCCCGTCTTCGTCGATCGTAAGCGCTACAACCGCTGCGCCATAACGTTTACATAACGGTAAAACTCTCTCCATTCGTTCCTCGCCATCCTCCAGGTTAATGGAGTTGACAATGGCCCGGCTGCCTAACATTTGTAAAGCCTTTTCAATGACAGGGTATTCAGTAGAATCGATCATGAGTGGAATTGAAACCTGTGTGTTGAATCGTTTGATCACTTCTTCCATATCTTTGGCTTCATTTCGCCCCACATAAGCCACGCATACATCCAGTACATGTGCACCTTCGCGTACCTGTTCCTTACCCATGGATACCATGGTGTCATAATCTTCCGCTATGAGAAGTTCTTTGAATTTTTTTGAACCGTTTGCATTCGTACGCTCACCAATGATGATAGGGGCCGGATCGATATGCATGGGCACGGACGCATATAAAGACGAGACGGACGGAACGTAGGTCCATTCACGCCCGCGGGGGTTTAAGGCACCTGCATGATCCGCGAGCGCTTTGATGTGTGCGGGCGTGGTCCCGCAGCAGCCTCCGACAATATTGACACCGAAATCTTTAGAGAAATGGCTGAGCCATTTTGTTAATTCATCCGGGGATAAATGATAATGCGCTTTGCCCCCGATATTCTCAGGAATTCCTGCATTGGGCATGCAAAAAACCGGTTTGGGTGAATTGTGGCATAAAAAACGGATATTCTCGGACATCTCTTTTGGTCCGGTAGCGCAATTCATCCCGACAACGTCCACGATGTCAAACGGTTCCAGCGTCGTCAAAGCGGCACTGATTTCCGTACCCATTAACATGGTGCCGGTTGTTTCGACGGTGACGGATACAATGACAGGTATCTTTTTCTTTCGATCTTTGAAAAGGTCCTGTGCCGCACACAGGGCGATTTTTGTCTGAAGAATGTCCTGACACGTCTCGATGCAAAAGAGATCTGCACCGCCGTCCATTAACCCCGCCATTTGATCGTAAAATGCTTTGCGCATTGATTCAAAGTCAATATGACCCAGTGAAGGCAGTTTGGTTGTGGGACCGATCGAACCCGCCACGAACCGGGGTTTATCCGGAGTAGAGAAGTTGACGGTACATTTCTTTGCAAGTTCAGCGCCCAGCCTGCTTAATTCATAGGCCCGGTCCTGAAGACCGTACTCTGCCAGTACGATCGACGCGGAACCGAAGGTATTGGTTTCAATCACATCGGCTCCGGCCTGAAGAAAATCGACATGGACTTTTTCCATCGCGGACGGTTTGGATATGAGTAAATACTCGTTGCATCCGTTATACTCTTCACCGCCAAAGTCGTCTGCGGAGAGGTTTTGCGTTTGAAGATTGGTGCCGGTGGCGCCGTCGAATACGATGATTTTTTCTTTAAGTATGTCTAAAAATGATTTCATATTATTTTATTTTGCCACAAAGACACGAAGGCACTAAGTTACATTATGTATCTATTTATACCGTTTTTAATTAATGGGACATTGAAATTTATCAGAAAACCGAGCCTTTTGCCTGTAAGTTTCAAATGGCTAAGTATTTGAGCTTGCCAAACCGGATTCATTTCATCCACCGCTTTCAATTCACAAATGACCAAATCTTCGACAAGCAAGTCTAACCGCAATCCTTCATCAAATTTTATTCCATCATATACTATTGGTATCTCCATTTGCCTTTGAATTCTAAGATTCTTTTTCATTAATTCATGGCAAAGGCAAGCCTCATACACTTTTTCCAGTAAACCAGGGCCCAGCTCTTTGTGAACTTTGACCGCGGCATCTACTACATGCTTTCCAATATCTTCTTCTTTTTGAGATAACGGTGTATGAATCCTGGTCTTTTGATTCATAAATAAAAACTTCGTGTCTTCGTGTCTTTGTGGCGAACATAAAAAAAGCGATCCCGATCACTCGAAATCGCTTTCTAATAATCGTTTTGTTTGTCTAATATCGGTACATATCAGACTTATATGGCCCTTCAACAGTTACTCCGATGTAGTTTGCCTGTTCGGGCGTCAGTACATCAAGTTCGACACCGATCTTTTCGAGATGCAGGCGCGCCACCTTTTCGTCAAGATGTTTGGGCAAAGTATACACTTTCTTTTCATATTTGTCTGAATGATTCCATAGTTCCAGCTGCGCCAATACCTGGTTGGTAAATGAATTCGACATTACGAACGACGGATGGCCCATGGCGCAGCCGAGATTGACCAATCGGCCTTCAGCCAAAACGATGATATCTTTTCCGTCTATCGTATATTTGTCTACTTGTGGCTTAATTTCTTCTTTTGTTTTGCCATAGTTCTTATTGAGCCAGGCCATGTCAATTTCCGTGTCAAAGTGGCCGATATTGCAAACAATAGCCTTATCTTTCATCATTTTGAAATGACGATCGGTGACGATATTCATGTTACCTGTCGCTGTAACGATAATATCCGCTTCTTTCACGGCGGTATCCATCTTTTTGACTTCATATCCTTCCATGGCAGCCTGGAGAGCGCAGATCGGATCTATTTCAGTAACGATCACCCGTACTCCTGCGCTGCTGAGAGAATCAGCCGAACCTTTGCCTACATCGCCAAAGCCGGCAACGACCGCAACTTTTCCGGCCAGCATAAGATCCGTTGCGCGGCGAATCGCATCAACCAGCGATTCGCGGCAGCCGTATTTGTTGTCGAACTTGGACTTGGTGACCGAGTCATTGACGTTAATGGCTGGTATCGGTAAAGTTCCGTTTTTCATTCTTTCATACAGGCGGTGCACACCGGTGGTTGTTTCTTCGGACAAGCCGCGGATGTTTTTGATCAATTCCGGGTATTTGTCAAAAACCATATTTGTCAGGTCGCCGCCGTCGTCAAGGATCATATTCAGTGGTCTTCTGTCTTCGCCAAAAAACAGTGTTTGTTCGATACACCAGTCAAATTCTTCTGCGTTCATGCCTTTCCACGCATACACCGGAATTCCGTTAGCGGCGATCGCTGCAGCCGCATGATCTTGGGTTGAAAAAATGTTGCAGGAGGACCAGGTCACCTCGGCGCCAAGTTCAACCAAGGTTTCAATCAGCACAGCGGTTTGGATCGTCATATGGAGACAGCCGGCAATGCGAGCGCCTTTTAATGGTTTTTTTGGCCCATACTCTTTACGAATAGACATGAGCCCGGGCATCTCTGCTTCGGCAAGTAGAATCTCCTTTCGGCCCCAGGCGGCAAGGGACATGTCCTTGACCTTGTGTTTGGTATATGCTGGAATCTTAGTGTTCAATTTTTCGGCTACTGACATTTGTTTCTCCTTTTGGATTTGTTTTCTAAACGACCGTAAAATAATATATATCGTTTATAATTGCAATTTTTTTTTGTTGATTCCGATAAACTACGCGATTCAACGTAGTCAAAAAAATTATTTGATGTTCTAAGACTTAAGCTCTTGTTTTTCTGTGATTAGAATGTAAATTATCAGATTAAAATGGAGAAGTTAAAAAGGAGCGGATCGTGAGAGACTTGATGACTAAATTTTCTGTAATATATGAGACCCCTGTGGCCTGGGGAGAAATGGACGCGCTGGGTCATGTAAACAATATTGTTTACTTCAGATATTTTGAAAGCGCACGATCGGATTATTTTCAAAAGGTCGGAATCTGGGAATCAGCAAAAGAAAAGGGTATCGGCGTTATTCTTCATTCAACTAGCTGCCGTTTCAGAAAACCTTTGACTTATCCCGATACCGTATCGGTCGGAACACGTGTAACGGAAATACATGGCGATCGTTTTACAATGGAGTACGCGGTATACAGTCACACCGGTAAATGTATTGCAGCGGAAGGTTCCGGTATTATCGTGGTTTATGACTACCGCAGGAATGAAAAATGTAAGATGCCTGCTGAAATGAAAAAGAATATTGAGGAACTTGAAAAAAAAGCAGGGCAGGGGCTTTAGAATGAAAAGATACGTACTGTTTTTCTCTGTTGTTCTGTTCATTTACGGCGCAGTAAACTTGTATATTTTTTTTCGAGGATGGCGGTCCTTGCCCGAATATGGTTTCTCACGCATCTATTATTCTGCAGGGTTCTTTTTTGCGGCGGTTTCTTTTATTGCCGGAAGGATTCTGGAGCGCAAAGCGCTTTCATGGTTCAGCGAAGCGCTGACATGGATCGGCTCTTTTTGGCTGGCCTGGATGCTTTATGCCGTTCTATTTTTGATAGCGGTCGACGTGTTAACTTTCGTAAATTTTCTTTTTGATTTTCTACCTTATTATCAGTTTCAGCTGGTTCCCGTTGCTGCCGTCACGGTCTTTTTAATCGTTCTTGCAGGCCACATCAATGCACGTTCACCACACGTTAAAAAACTCCAATTGAGCATTGAAAAGAAATCGACAGGGGCGGATACGCTTAACATTGTTGTAGCCTCCGATATTCATTTGGGAACGATCATCGGCAGATCAAGAATTGATAAAATCGTTGAAATGATAAATGCACTGAACCCGGATATCACATTGTTGCCGGGGGATGTGGTCGATGAGGATCTTGCCCCGGTGATCAAAGAGAATCTGGGAGAATCTTTGAGAAATATTCGCTCGCGCATGGGCGTTTACGCGATCACCGGAAATCACGAGTTCATTGGCGGTGCCGATGCGGCTACCCGTTATCTCACTGATAACGGAATAACCGTACTGCGCGATCAATATGTTAAGATCAATGACCGCTTCTATGTTGTTGGCCGGGAGGACCGCAGCGTCAAGAGCTTTAATGGCAGGCAAAGAAAGACATTAGAAGAATTAATACAAGGCGTTGATCGGAATCTTCCGCTCATTTTGATGGACCACCAGCCCTTTAATCTTGACGAAGCCGTATATAATGGAATTGATCTTCAGCTTTCAGGGCACACGCATCACGGGCAATTGTGGCCATTCAATTTCATCACTAAGAAAGTATTTGAGATAAGTTGGGGTTATAAGAAAAAAGGAATGACCCATTTTTATGTTTCGAGCGGCGTGGGAACCTGGGGACCGCCTGTCAGAATCGGAAATCGGCCGGAAATCGTACAGATCGAACTGAAATTCACGCCTGAAAATAATTAATTCATTGCTTTTTCCTGGCCGAATTTTTTCAAAGTATCATAATGTGAACGCATGGCTGCCATCAGGCTTGGCTGGTAATTATATCGTATGTGATATTTCTCTGCTGTTTCCCTTACAATCTTGCTGATCTCCGGGTAATGGATGCTGCACACTTTAGGAAACAGGTGATGCTCTATCTGGTAGTTTAATCCGCCGATATACCACGACAACAGTTTATTGCTTCGGGCAAAATCAGAACTCGTTTCCATTTCGTGTACTGTCCATGCATTCTCAATAATTCCATCAGTATTAGGCGCCGGATGATCGGTGCCTTCGACCACGTGAGCTAATTGGAAAATAACCCCTAATATGATACCGGCTGTGAGATTCATCGCCGCGAAACCGATAAGAAATTGCCACCAGGTTACATTCAATACTAACAAAGGGATAATAATCATGTAAGTGTAATAAAAAATTTTTCCAAGTATGAGTAAAAAAACCTCGGAAAAAGGATGTTTTATATTCTTGTATGGTCCCAAATCCCTCTGTAAAATATATTTGTAATCTTTCACAAAGATCCAGAAAATGATCGCGGTACTATATGCAATAAGGGCATACAAATGCTGGAACCGATGAAAAGGCTTCCATTCCGATCTTGGCGAAAGGCGAAGAATAGGCGACACGGTCAGATCCTCGTCCACGCCGTGTATATTCGTATAAGTATGATGGATCACATTATGAGTCATCTTCCACAAGTAACCGTTTGCTCCCAGCAGTTCAAATGTCAGGCCAATTATCTTATTGACTGCGGGCTTCGATGAATAGGCGCCATGCAGCGCGTCATGTCCCACCGAAAAACCGATCCCGGCTATACAAATACCCATGAGGATGGAAAATAACAACATCACCCATACGGAAAAATAATTAGATAGGACGAGTGCATACGATCCATACATCAGCGTAAGGAGAATGACGGACTTCGTGATCATGGCCGCATTGGCGTGGGAACTGATGCCTTTTTTCTCGAAATAAGCCGACACCCTTTGTTTTAACTCTTCAACGAATGCATTTGAGTCCCTTGCTACAAAAGTGATTTTTTCAGCAATCATACTTTGCCTCAATATTATATACAAGTTCTGTTTTAGAAAAATTACAGAGGAGTGTTGTAAAAACCGAAAGAATGGCGAATTCTTAATATCTAGGTAAGTTCGGATCTATCTCAGATGCGTAAGCGATAATTCCGCCGGAAAGATTGTAAAGATTAAATTTCCCTTTTGCAAGTAATACTTTGATCGCTTTGGCACTGCGAATCCCTGTTTTACAATAGACAACAACGGGCTTGTCCGTCGCTATAGAATCGACGTGTTCTTCAAAACGTGACAGAGGAATGAGTTCGCCGCCGATGTTGACCAATTGGTGTTCGAAGGGTTCGCGTACATCGATGAGTTGAAAATCCTTTTTGGAATCCATCCATTGCTTCAGTTGTTGAACACTGATCTCCTGAAGCGATCCGGTGTGATCGTGTTTCTTGAGCCCGCAGAATTCGTCATAATCGATCAATTCCTTAATGGTCGGATTTTTCCCGTTGATCGGATTGTTTGCATCGCGTGAAAATTTGACGATACGTGACTCGAACTTGAGCGCATCGAATAAGAATAGTCGGCCCGACAGAGGGGTACCTATTCCGGTTATTACTTTTAGTGTCTCGCTGGCCTGCAGGCTTCCGATGATGCCGGGCAGAACTCCGAGAACGCCTCCTTCGGCACAACTCGGCACCAATCCCGGCGGTGGCGGTGTTGGATATAGGTCGCGGTAATTGGGACCCGGAACACCGGCAGCATCGGTATAATTGAAAACTGAGACCTGTCCGTCGAATTGATAGATCGAACCGTATATGTTAGGTTTGTCAAGAAACACACAGGCATCGTTGACCAGATAACGTGTCTGGAAGTTATCCGTTCCGTCAACTACAATATCAAATTCCCGAATGATATTCAGCGCATTTTGTGAATTGATTTGTACCGGGTAGGCTATGGTCTTGATATAAGGATTCAGCTCCGTCAGCCGTTTTGAGGCAATGGACGCTTTGGGTTTTCGAATATCATTAACGGTGAACAGTACCTGGCGCTGCAAATTTGTTTCATCCACAACATCAAAATCGACAATACCTATTGTGCCGACGCCTGCTGCGGCAAGATAAAGCAGTACAGGGCACCCGAGTCCGCCTGCTCCGATGACAAGAATTTTAGCTGCTTTGAGTTTTTCCTGACTCTTAATTCCGAAATCATTGAGAATGATATGCCGGCTATATCTGGAAAGTTCCTCTTTGGATAATTTTATCTCTTCGTACGGCATATCGAATGTTTAAATGACCAATTCTATTTTCTTTCAACAACCATCGCGCCGCCCTGGCCGCCGCCGATACACAAGGTCGCCAGGCCGAATTGCAGGTTTTTACGTTTCATGTCTTTCAGCAGTGTCAAAACGAGCCGTGTCGCTGATGAACCGACCGGATGTCCGAGTGCAATAGCTCCGCCGTTGACGTTCAGTTTATTTCGATCGATCTCTCCGACTGCATCCGGCAAATGGAGAACATCGTTGGCAAATTGTTTGGAGGCAAATGCTTTTTCATTTGCAATGACCTGCGCAGCGAAAGCTTCATTCATTTCGATCTGCTGGATATCTTTCATCGTCAGTCCTGCATGTTTTAATGCGACCGGCGTACTGAATACCGGGCCAAGTCCCATACGTTCGGGATCGAGTCCTGCGAATCCAAATCCTCGTACATAACCTAATATGTCGTATCCTAATCCTTTTGCTTTCTCTTCCGACATGACAAGAACGAATGCGGCGCCGTCCGTAATCTGGCTTGCATTTCCGGCCGTCACGGTCCCGAATTTACGATCAAAGACCGGACGCAGTTTGGTCAGCGCTTCCATATTCTGGTTTTTCCGGATGCCGTTATCCTCATCAACAACGGTCTTGTATGTCGGAGGCAAATACACGGGTACCATTTCCTGTTTAAGAATGCCGTCATCGGTAGCTTTGGCTGCGCGTAAGTGGCTCATGACAGCCAATTCATCCTGTTCTTTCCTTGTAATCCCAAATTCTTTTGCGAGCAATTCCGCGGTCTCTCCCATATTTAATCCGCAATAACCGTCGGTGAGTCCGAGTAAAATACCGATAACAGGACTGAAATCGCCGGGGCGAAACTGTGCAATGGCACCGACTCTTTCGAGGACCGATCGCGCTTTGAAGATGGCCGCAAATTTGTCGGTTGCTTTTTCAGAAAAGAGCAGCGGGATCTTACTCATCGATTCGACACCGCCGGCCACGATGATGTCGGCCTGTCCTGCAACGATTCTCAAATACGCATCCACGATGGCCTGCATACCGCTGGCGCAATTTCTACCGACGGAAAACGCGGGAACATTTTTTGGTATGCCCGCTTCCAGAGCTATAATACGTGCGATATTGGTCGCTTCGGGCGGTTGGGCAATATTTCCAACGATCACTTCGTTTACCAGTTTTGCATCCATATTCTTGCGAGCCAATAATTCCCGCATTGCGATCTTTCCAAGATCTACGGCCGTGAATTTATTAAAAAGAGTGCCGGCTTTGATGTAAGGCGTCCGCACGCCATCGACAATAACGACGTTTTTCATAAAAATACCTCTGAACTAATGTTTACCGCCATATGACTGTTTGATGAGCTCGTCGAGATATTTTTTTGGATCTTCGATGACCTCATCGCTGACTATAAAATTTGTTTTCCCGGCGAGTTTCAGGCCGTATTCATAATCCTTGAATAATTGGCGCGCGATGTGTTTAAATGTGGATTTTTCCGCGACCGCCTTCTTTGAAATTTTATTGATAGCCTGATCGCTGAATTCGAAAACGATGCCGTGCTGCGTAAGGAATTCCTCCTGGAACTCTTTCATAGAGCCGTAAGTGAGCAGTTTATTCAATTCCAGTTCAGGGTTTTCAACAACTTCTTTGGTCACTTTGAATTTTCTGATCTTTGTAGACGGCAGTTTTTTCTCGAACTTGATAAGTACATTCTCAATGATATTGACGAGTCCGCGTGCGCCCGTGCGCTGATTGTAAGCGCGTTCTGCCAGGATCCGAAGGGCATCGTCTTCAAATTCGATCTCAATGCCGTACGCTTCAAAATCACGTTTTTTACTTATCGTCACGCTGCTGTTCTTATTGCGAAGGATGTTGAAGAGGGCATCCACGGTGAGTTCGTTGAGAACCGTGATAACCGGTAAGCGGCCTACGAATTCGGATTCGAATCCGTATTCGATAAGGTCTTCCGTTTTTACTTTTTTGAAGAGTTCCGATTTGTTTACTTGTGTGACGGAATCCGGGTTTGCGCCGAATCCCATTTTCTTGCTGTTGATCCGTTTTTTGATGATCTCTTCCAGTCCTGAAAAGGCGCCGCTCACAACAAAAAGGATATTTTTCGTATTTACTTTTCTGCGCGTGACTTTACCTGTTTTCTGAGCTTCCATGGCGGCTTCCATTTGCGATGCCATATCGTGCGGCACCCTAAGGTCAACCTCGGATTCTTCCATGAGTTTGAGCAAATTCCTCTGGACACCTGTTCTGGAAACGTCAATGCCGCGCATGTTAGCGGCCGATGCGATCTTATCGATCTCGTCTAAATAGATGATGCCGTACTCTGCGCTTTTTATATCGCCGTCCGCTTCGCGGACCAGATCGCGTATGAGATCTTCCACGTCGCCGCCAACATATCCGGTCTCACTGAATTTGGTGGCATCACCCTTGACAAATGGCACGCCGATCTTACCCGCAATGAGTTTAACGATATATGTTTTTCCAACACCCGTTGGGCCAATGAGCAATACATTGCTCTTGATGTTGCCTACCAGTTTCTGTTCATCGGTCAGCGAATCTTCCAGCTTCATTCGGTTGTAATGCGTTGCGATCTTAGTGGCAATCACTTCAATGGCATCCTCCTGACATTCGACAAATTGATTCAGGTATTCTTCCAGTTCTTCCGGTTTAAGATCAAAGTTAAATCCATCCGATTTAAATTCACCTTTAGTTCCGGCTTTGTGTCCAAGCGAATCCTGTTCAACGTCTTTTGCTCCGTATTTCTCCTTGAGGAATTCTTCAAATTCTTTTTTGAATTGGTCTGTGTTGGTCTGGGAAGAAAAATTCATTTTCGAATGCCTGCTTTCTGATTTAGTTTTTACCTGTTTTTTGAACTGCTTTTTAGTAAACTCAGATCAGGAGAACTTATTTCAAAATACGCTTTTTTTATAAAATAGTAAAATCCTATTTCAATAAATACAACACTATAGTTTTTGGGATCGGCAACATTCTTACAATGCTTCCGTAAGGTCTTTAATGATCACTATTTGCATACGTTTCTTAAATCTCACGCCAATTTTATCCATTATAGCGATCATAGCTTGTACGGATCCAGCCAAAGAAAACTGCAATTGTTCTTTGCCCGCAATCAGAGATACTGTCGCTTTTTCAACTC
>CAZHUW010000089.1:0-13104 GCA_964535295.1 uncultured Bacteroidota bacterium | reverse complement strand
AGCGCCTCGATGAGATAGGGGACCTGTCTGCGGCATTTGACAAATTCATCTCATCGGTACGAAAGACATTACTGGAAGTGATCGATGCTACGGCAGCGGTGGATAGTTCTGCTAAACAGATCTCCGTAAGTACGGAAGCGATGTCTGTAGGTGCAAAGGAACAAACGCATCAAACTTCCAATGTAACGGAGGCTATCGAGCAAATGTCCAAGACGGTCTATGGTATTTCTCAGAATGCCAATCAAACCAAAGATCTGGCTTTGCGAGCTCAGGCCACAGCCGAACACGGAAGCCATGTGATCGAAAATTCGGTTCAGGGAATGAATAAAATGGTTGAAATGGTCAAACAGTCGACCGAAGTGATCAATTCGCTCAGCAAATCCAGTGAGAAAATAGGCCACGTTGTGAATATCATTGACGACGTGACACGGAGGGTTAATTTGATCGCCATTAATGCGGCGATTGAAGCAACAAAGGCCGGAGACAAAGGAAAGGGATTTGCCGTGGTAGCCGATGAAATTAAGAAGTTGTCCGAACGCACTTCGCATTTCACGACAGAGATCAGCGAAACGGTGACCAAGATACAACATGACATCATGAATTCCGTGAACCTCATGCGCAAAAGCAGCGATGAAGCGGATGTCGGAATTCAATTGGCACATCAGGCGCAACAGAGTCTGAAAGAGATTTCCGAGGTTTTTCAAAATGTCACGCTGATGGTCAGCCAGATCGCTGTTTCTGCTCAGGAGCAAACCGTAACCTCCAACCAGATCACAGATAATACCAAAATGATCAACAACGCAACGCAGCAAGTTGCCGACGGGATCCTTGAGATTGCAAAATCAGCGGAATACCTGAATAAACTGACAAGCGGGCTGCAAAAGCTCATTACCCGATTTAAGCTGCAATAGCATTTTCTTGCTAAAAACAGCCTTACCACTCACCGATCCTGATATAACTTTCCGGTGTTGTTTCTTTCAACTTTTTTCCACATATTGCGCCACATTTTTGAGGAACAAATGAATTTAAAAGATTTCCCGATCGGCGAACATTTTCCTGAAGTGGTCAATGCGATCATCGAGATACCGGAAGGCAGCCGCAATAAATATGAATACGATCCGGAGCTGAATATATTCAAACTTGATCGTGTTCTGTATTCCGCCGTTCATTACCCGACGGCGTACGGGTTCATTCCCGGAACGTTTTATGATGACGGTGATCCTTTGGATATCCTGGTGCTGACCAGCCAGCCGCTGTCCATAGGTATACTTGTTGAAGCCCGTCCATTGGGCGTTTTGCGCATGCGTGACGACAAAGGGCCTGACGATAAGATCATTTCGGTAGCGATAAGGGATGAACACTACAAAGATGTACTGCGGGTCGAACAGCTTCCGCATCATCTTTTGGTCGAGATCGAACATTTCTTTTCCACCTATAAACACTTGGAAGGGAAAGAGGTTCAAAGTTTCGGCTGGGAACCCACGGCCTTTGCGCATGCGGCCGTTCGCATGGGCCGGGATAAATATTTATCTCTGAAAAAATAGAATCGAACCATTTCGCGCTTATATCCGCTATGCCTTATACGCATCAATTGGCTGTCATTGCCTATGTCATTCGGGATGATAAATTCCTGCTGCTTAAACGAAACAACGAGCCCAAAGTATGGGGACCGCCGGGCGGGCGGCTGGAGATCGATGAAAATCCGAATGAAGGCGTACTTCGTGAGATCAGGGAAGAAACCGGTTTGGATATTGAAGTGATCGGTATTTTGGATGTATGGCACGGAACCTACCGGGACAGCATTCTCACTTCCATTGATTATATTGCAAAATGCAAAGCCGGAGAAGCAAGGCTTTCGAGTGAACATTCAGGATACCGGTGGGCCACCATCGATGAATTGAAAAACGGGAATCCGTTATTAGGCGAAACAAAATCGAGTTTTTTATTAAAGGATTTTGAAAAGGCCTGGATCCAATATCAGAAGTTAAAATAATCTTTAATGTAATTGTACTGAGAGGTTGAACTGTGCAACATTCGGAGACCATCGTGATCCTGGATTTCGGATCGCAATTCACACAACTTATCGCCCGCCGAATCCGGGAATTGAATGTCTATTGTGAGATCCACCCTTTCAACACTCCGCTGGATAAGATCCGGTCGGTAAAACCGGTTGGGATCATTCTTTCCGGAGGGCCGTCAAGCGTGTATGACGAAAAGGCGCCGCTTCCCGATCGCGCACTTTTTGATATGGGTATGCCGGTATTGGGAATTTGTTACGGGATGCAGGTCATGGCACATTATCTCGGCGGCAAAGTGGACAAGGCCGCGCACCGTGAATACGGCCGTGCTGAGATACGTATTTCAGATCATGACGATCTCTTTAAAGGATTCCCCGAATCGACCGGCGTTTGGCAAAGCCACGGCGACCGTTTGGAAATAATTCCTTCCGGCTTTCAGATCATCGCAGGCACCGATAATGCGCCGATCACGGGCATTCGGAAGCTGGACAAGAAGTTCTGGGGCGTACAGTTCCATCCGGAAGTTGCGCATACTCCGCTCGGTAAGGATCTTTTGAAGAATTTTGTCATGGGTATCTGCGGATGTTCCGGCTCATGGACCGCTTCATCCTTTGTAAAAGATTCCGTGAAAAACATCCGCGAAACGGTCGGTGACGGGTATGTTATCTGCGCTTTATCCGGCGGAGTAGATTCATCCGTTGCGGCGATGCTCCTGCATGACGCCATACCGGACCGGTTCTCTGCCATTTTTGTGGACAATGGATTGCTGCGAAAGAAAGAACGGGAACAGGTAGAGGCGACGTTCAAGAAATTCTTCAGGAATCACCTGATCGTTGCCGACTCTTCAGAGCTTTTTCTATCGCGGTTAAAAGGCGTGGAAGACCCGGAAAAAAAGAGAAAGGTCATCGGCAATACATTCATCGACGTGTTTGAAACGGAAGTGGAAAAATTGCGCGCTACGGTCGGTCATATTGATTTTCTTGCACAAGGTACTTTATATCCGGACGTGATCGAAAGCGTGTCGGTGAAAGGGCCATCGGCAACCATCAAGACACACCACAATGTGGGCGGATTACCCGACAAAATGCGGCTCCGGCTTATTGAGCCTTTGCGCGAACTTTTCAAAGATGAAGTGCGGTCGGTCGGCAGGGAACTAGGATTATCCGACGAATTGCTCATGCGTCATCCTTTCCCGGGCCCCGGATTGGCGGTTCGGATCCTTGGTGAGGTGAATAAAGAACGCTGCGACCTTTTACGTGAAGCCGACGCCATCTTCATTGAAGAACTCAAATTATCCGGCGAATATAAGAATATCTGGCAGGCTTTTACGGTATTGCTTCCGGTTAAATCGGTTGGCGTTATGGGAGATGAACGTACCTACCAGAATGCCGTGGCGCTTCGCGCAGTGACAAGTCAGGATGGCATGACCGCCGATTGGGCACATGTTCCGTATGAACTTCTTGGCAAGATCTCCAATCGCATCATCAATGAAGTTCGAGGGATCAACCGAGTGACCTACGACATCAGTTCCAAGCCGCCGGCGACAATTGAGTGGGAATAGGTTCCGGACTAAAAATTATAAAAAATCAAAAGCTGAAATATTCTTTTGAGAT
This sequence comes from uncultured Bacteroidota bacterium, assembly GCA_964535295.1. Lineage (GTDB taxonomy): Bacteria > CLD3 > CLD3 > SB21 > SB21 > SB21. The sequence continues at coordinate 9,473 of CAZHUW010000089.1, read as the reverse complement.
TTGAAATTGGAATCTATTTGAAAATTTGTATTATCGTGATTTGAGTATTTTAATGACATCATTCTCAGATATATTCCGCCAGGCTGTCCGGTCATCTTCTTATCAGCGTATAACACACAAAAAAGATGTTTGCCAGACCTATCATCGTGAACGCTGTACGATCTGTCCTGCGATAGACCTTGTTTACGCTGATGAGACAGCCGTCAAAGATAAATCGTTCCGGGAATTCTGGAAACAGAATAACTTACCCGGTACGCCTGAAACAATGATCTCTTCGCCGCTTGGGTGCGGTTACCGGACGGTGAGTAAGCGGCGGGCATTTCGGGATCGCAGCGGGCAAATCTTGTTGGGATTAACGGACGTTTCCGAATCCGGCCGGATCCAGCCTGTTGACGTGAAAATATGTGCGATCGAACCTCCATCACATGCACTTATTTACAATTTTGTACAACAGTTCATTACCTCCCGCGACGGCGCGGCGCTGTCAAAAGTATTGAGCCACGTTATCATCAAGGGCAATTATGACGAATCATGGATCCTATTTAATATTTCAGATCTACCTCAGGACGTAAGTTCGAGCCTTACGCATCTTTCAAAAAAGCTTACAAAGGAATTCAAAAATATCCCCGGTCTTTTTTATACCGTTGAAGAAGCATCCAAGTATTATCTTTCCGATAAAGCGGTGATGAATTTCAGAAAGATTTACGGAAAAAATGAGGTGTTTATAAAAGCCGGCGGGTTATCGTTTTTGTATTCGCCGCTAGCCTTTTCTCAGACCAATGGTTCTATCATAGATTTCATGATCGTAAAGACGTCCGAAATGATGCGGTTTCAAAAAGATGAAACCGTGTATGATCTGTATTGTGGATACGGTCTTTTTGGTTTGTCGGTTTCACACGAGGTCCATTCCGTGGCGGGAATTGAAATATAACCTGCGGCCGTAAATTCTGCTAAAGAAAATGCCAAACGTAACAAGATCGGGAATATCAAATTCTATTCCGAGAATGTTACGGCGGATTCATTAAATAGGATCCTTCCGAGACAAATAAAGAAAGAAGCGGTCATTCTGGATCCGCCACGGAACGGTACCAACTCGGGCGTCATCGAATTTTTAGCAGAACGCAAGGTGAAAAAAGTATTGCACCTGTTTTGTGAAGCGGATGTGATCAAGTCGGAGTTGAAACGATGGACGCAAAATGGCTACAGCGTTAAGCGTATCGTTCCGGTTGATATGTTTCCTGCTACCGATCACATCGAAACGATGGTATTGCTCGAACCGAAATAGTATTTGATAAAGTTCAAAAACATTCTAAGTTTAAACCGCAATCAGGAATTAATAAATCTTTGCGTCTTGGCGCCCTTCACGGTTAAATAAACAAATAAAATGTCCGATTTTGTTCATCTACACAACCACACCGATTACAGCCTTCTTGACAGCATCTGTAAAGTAGATGACCTGATCGAGTCGGCGGTCAATCATAAGATGCCGGCTTTGGCCATAACCGATTACGGCAACATGTTCGGAGCCGCGGAATTCTACAGCAAAGCAAAATCAGCCGGTATTAAACCCATTATCGGCATGGAAGCCTATCTTGCCCCGAACCGTCTCGAAAAGAGTAAATTGATCTATCATGTCGTTATGATCGCGAAGAATCAGGAGGGTTATCATAACCTCATGTTCCTCGCGTCGCAGGGATACCTCGACGGATTCTACTACAAACCGCGTATCGACAAGAATCTCATTCGTCAGCATGCTTCCGGATTGATAGGCACGTCCGCATGTCTCAAGGGAGAAATTCCCCAACGCCTTATGCACGGTAAATATGAGGAAGCCAAAGCGATCGCGCTGGAATATTTGGAGATATTCAATGGTGAATTCTACCTGGAAATGCAGCGGCACGGATTGTCCGTGGATGTCACGGTCAATGAAGGATTGATGAAGCTCTCGAAAGAACTGAATATTCCCGTCATTGCGACCAACGATATTCATTATATGGAAGCGTCGCAGGCCGGCGCATATGACGTATTGTTGTGTATCCAGTCGGGTAAAACAATGACCGATGTGACGCGTCCAAAATATCCAGGCGACACGTTCTATTTTCGATCTTCAGATGAGATGAAGCAGATATTCAAGGATATTCCGGACGCTATTGAGAATACGCTCGCCATTGCTGAAAAATGCGATTTCAAAATGGAATTCGGAAAATCGAAACTTCCGAAATTCGGCTTGCCAGAGAATTTCACTGATGAGAACGCTTATTTGAAATTCCTCGCGCAAGAGGGATTGATCAAGAAAATGGGCGGCAATGTAACTCCGGAGATGACCGAGAGATTGAATTACGAGCTGGAAATGATCGCCAAGATGGGTTTCCCGGGATATTTTCTCGTCGTACAGGATTTTATCAATTCGGCGAAGCAAATGGGTGTTTCCGTCGGGCCGGGCCGCGGATCTGCGGCAGGTAGTCTGGTCTCTTATTCCATAGGGATCACGGACGTGGATCCGCTGAAATACAGCCTCCTGTTCGAGCGGTTCTTGAACCCTGAACGTATCTCCATGCCGGATATCGATATCGATTTTGATGATAAGAACCGCAGTAAGGTCATCGATTATGTGATTGACAAATACGGAAAAGATAATGTGGCTCAGATCATTACTTTTGGTGCGATGAAAGCGCGCGCCGTGATACGCGATGTGGCAAGGGCTTTGAATGTTCCCCTCTCCGACGCAGACCGTATCGCAAAAATGATCCCGCGCCGGCTTGACATTACTCTCAAAGAAGCGATCGACGAAGTTCCAGAAATGAAAGCTCTGGCAAAGAGCGACGATGAACGTATGCGCAACCTGCTCGAGTACTCGCAAACGCTGGAAGGGTTGGTGCGCCAACCAGGCATTCATGCCGCCGGTGTGGTGATCACGCCCGATTCCATCAAAAAGTTTGTTCCTGTCTACAAATCGGCGAAGGACGAAATTTCTACGCAATTCGACAAAGATTGGGTCGAGAAGATCGGCCTGTTGAAGATGGATTTTCTGGGCCTGACCACCTTGAGTATTTTGGATGACGCTTTGCGTCACATCAAAATAAATCACGGTATCGAGATCGATCTGAATAAAATACCGCTGGATGATGAAAAAGCCTTTCAGCTTTTCTGGCGCGGGGAAACGGTCGGTATATTTCAGTTTGAATCGCAGGGCATGACCGAGTACATGAAAAAACTCAAACCCACCTGCATGGACGATCTGATCGCCATGAACGCGTTATATCGTCCAGGCCCGATGGAGTTCATCGAGACCTTTATCGCGCGGAAGAATGGTAAACTGCCTATCGACTGCTTTCACCCGGATCTTGAACCGATCTTGAAAAGTACCTATGGCGTGATCGTGTACCAGGAACAGGTGATGCAGGTGGCCCAGGTGCTTGCCGGATTTTCACTTGGAAAAGCGGACGTGGTGAGGCGTATCATGTCGAAGAAAAAACCGGACGAACTTGAGAAGATCAGACCGGAATGGGTCGACGGCGCCGTCGCCCGTGGCTATACAAAGGTTCTGGCTGAACAGATTTTTGATATCCTGGTTCCTTTCTCCAATTACGCTTTTAACAAATCCCATTCCGCAGCCTACTCGATACTCGCGTATCAGACGGCGTACCTGAAAGCGCATTACACGGCGGAATTCATGGCGGCCGTGTTATCGAGTGAAATGGCCAACACCGATCGTATCTCCGTTCTGATCAATGCATGCCGCGATATGGGTATCGAAGTTCTGCCGCCGGACGTGAATGAGAGTATCGCGGAATTCTCAGTAAAGAATAATACGATCCGGTTCGGGTTGGGTGCCGTAAAGAATGTCGGATTAAGCGCGATCGAATCGATCATTCAGGCGCGTGGAACGCACGGAAAATTCAAAACGATCTTTGATTTGTGTGAATTCGTGGATCTGCGCCTCGTCAATAAAAAAGTATTTGAAAGCCTCGTCATGTCGGGCGCGTGCGATTCGCTTCACGGACATCGGGCACAGCTTTATGCAGTGATTGAGAAAGCCTTGAATTACGGTTCAAAAAAACAGATGCAGGCCAGCTCCGATCAGGTGGATATTTTCGGCAATCTTGCGCCGACCGAGAAACCGCTGGATTCGGGAGTGTTCATATTGCCCGATATTCCGCGCTGGTCTCACGCGGAGGAACTTGCCAAAGAAAAAGAATTGTTGGGATTCTATGCCTCCGGACATCCGCTGGATAAATACCGTTTTGAAATGGAAACATTCGGTACATACCGGATAGGAAGTGAAACGCCGGTAAAAGAGGGGGCCGAAATTCGCGTAGGGGGTATGATCGCCGACATCCGTCAGATCATTGATAAAAAAGGAAAGCCGATGGCTTTTGTCAAGCTGGAAGGATTCGGCGGAACGATGGAAGCGGTCGTTTTTTCTAGCGTCATGGAAGGATGTGTGGACAAACTCAGGAAAGAGAATGTGGTCATGATCGCGGGCAAGGCTTCACATCGGAATGATTCGCTGAATATCATTACGGACAGCGTGATGACCATGGAAGACGCGTTGGAGAAATTTACCGGCAAGATCATAATCCAGTTATCTCAGGATCAGCTTGAGAATGGCGTGATGGATAAATTAGCGGATGTATTGAAATCAAACTATAAAGCCGTAAAGGAGAAGAACGGTAATACCTGTGAAATACTTTTATCGGTAGATCTTCCTGAAGAAAACGCGGTTGCCAAATATAAGGTCAATAAGTTCCGCGCCGTGCCTAACCATGAGTTATTCAAATCGCTCCTTACGGTTATGGGCAGGGGAAGGGTTTCGATTACGACGAAGTAGTTGATTACTCACACTTCCCGTAGCAATCCGCCAAAGCAACAATATCATCATAATCCGCAGTAGCGGGGCTTTTGCTATGATCGGCATCCGTACGAATGGCGATGCCGGCGATCTCATCGGGCGGATAGTCGCCGAAGGCTTTAAGGTAATTCCAAAATGTTACTCTTCACTCAATGTATCATTTAAGATACACCCCAACTTTCAAATCTAAAGAAACATTTTTTGTCATCGATTCTTCAAAACCACCTCTTCCGCCAAGAGCCGGTTTTTGATCTATCCAGTCCAGTTTCACTTCCACAAGCCAGTTTTTTTTGTAGAATTTCAAATCTTCGACGCCAAGGCCGACCGAATATGACCAATTGGTTTTGTGAACGGTTCCAAAGTTTTCACTCAGACGCTTCGACACGAGATAATCTTTATGGATACCCCAAAATGGGTAGATTTGATAGGGAAAGCATATATATATACCCCATGAAATATAGTTTAACCTTATGTCGGCGTATTCTTTACTCCCTTTTTGAACAAAAGATAGATCCGTCAGAAAAATTCGGTAAAATTTAGCAAAAACGCCCCCGTTCATCCCTATTCTATGATCCATATAGGTTGCATCGTTTAAGTCTTCTTCAGATCCGACATTCGTTTGACCGGCCCACGTCAAGCCGCCTTTAAGTCCATAGTGAAAACCGCTCTTATCTTGAGTAAATGCAGTCGATCCAATAAAAATTAAAAGGAGAAATATCTTTATTTGGTATGAATTCACTTTATCTTTTCAATGCTTGTACTAATGATGAGCCTACTGTGATTTTGACATCTATTTAAAAATATATTGAAATCCGATTCTACCGGAATTCATTATTGAAACGTGTTTTACCGAACTAATCTCACCGTTGTATTCCAGGAATCCGATTGAAAAATGTATACCAAAATTTGGAGAATTAAGATAGGTGTAGCCTAGCGAGATACGTGCAATCTGGGCTTGAAAGCTCTGAAGTTCATAGTAGTCAGAACCTCCATATTCCGATGAAAATCCGGGTCCGAACGATGCCCTTATCTCCCCAAACAAATTAGAGTTATCATCAAGAAAAAAGTAACGCTTATAGAACAATTCTATCAGAAATATATTCTGAATATGATCGTTTTCCCGATTTCGTATGAATTCATGCCCAATACCTGCGCCAAAGGCATTGCGCTCGGATAAGTAATATCCAACACCGGGCGATGCAAAAAATTTGAAATTGAGCTGGTCAAATTCGGCCTTCGATCCGGATATTTCTAAACCAAGCGAACCGTCTAGAAATAATTTCCCGGTATTATTTGTTTGAGTGAAAAGATCGAATGGAAAGATCAAGACTGTAAAAAAAACAAAATAGCACTGACGCTTCATGCTAATGTGTTCCTAAATTAAATTGAATACCTAATGTAGATTTAGAAAAAATATTGACATCAAATTTTGATTTTGTTTCCCGATATTCTTCAGAGTATTCTGATACATAAGATATATGGCCTAGAGTGAAATTGAACGTGATTTTTGGATTTGGGGCATAACTTAGTCCCGGCTTAATTCTAATTCCGGTTTCCATTATTTCACGTCCGCCGGTACTGGTCTGAATCGCAAAGAATGGCTCAATTTGCCAGAAAAACCGGCCTTTTTTTTCTGCGGCATGATAAAACCTTAAGTACATATTTGTCTCAACCATGGTCAACTCACTGCTTGACGACCCCCCTACATCAAGATCCTCGTAACCAAAATTGGTTGATCGTATACCTAACGACCCGCCAATAGTAACGCGTTTTGTGATGGCATAGCCAATGGTCGGCATAATCATGAATGTAGAGATGGTTTGTTCATGTTCTTGCAATTCATCCGTAATGGTGACATTGTCAATTCCAAGAGAACCGCCAATATGAAATTTACTTTGAGCTTGAGAATTGACAGCACGGAACGATAATTGTATCAGAAAAAATAATAGCCACTTTTTCATGCTTCAGTCTTTCAATTCTTAATCCAAAAAAATATTAACAAGGTTTTTATTGATTTTTCATTTACATTTTCCCTCACATTCCGACAAAGCAACGATATCATCATAATCTGCTATAGCCCGGCTTTTGGTATGATCGGCATCCGTACGGATGGCGATGCCGGCAATCTCATCGGGGGGGTATTCTCCGAAAACTTTCTTATAATGTTCGTAGATATTGATCGTTTCTGTAACCCATACATCTCTTTTGTTCGTACCGGACTCTACCACGGTTTGCATCGCCTTCCCGGTTCCTTCATTCTTGAAAATATCGCACGGACCCAGTTCGTTACTCCAGATATATTTGATGCTTTTGGGTATGCCAAGAAAACTAACGTAATAGGTGATGTATAAACTCGCCGGGCTGTCTTTTCGGCCTGCTTTTTTCTCGTTGGCTCCGGTTGGAAATTGAGTTACACGCCAGCGCCAACTGAGGCAAGGGTATTTTTTTACATTCCATTTTTTATCGCTGACGATCGTGACAGCCTGGCCGGCGTCATCGGCGTGAAGGTATTTGTTGCCGTTTTCTTCCATGACAGCGTAGGGCACTTCACCTGGCGACGCTTCGCTTATTTTCTTTACCCTGGTACCGTCAAGCCAGCCCCAGCCTTTGGGAAATTGACCCGGTGTGGATGAGGTAAAATTCTCGACCACAACCGCGTTGCCGTCCGGGACATCTATCTCCGTGCCGGACATTACGTCTGAAGAATCATTAAGGGCATAAAAAGCTGAAATGAATCCTATCGAGAGAAAAATTTTCATTTTGTCGGTCATCCGATCACTCCAATTCATGTTTTTTGTTTAAATTCGACCTAAAGTAACAGAATTTCCCTGCTTTGTCAAAAAGTAATTTGGATATACACGCTTCCTGGTTTTTTTTTGTTTATAATTCCTGGCGAGTTCAATGAAAATACCGATATCTCTGTCCCAATCCGAGCGCGTTCCGTCAAAATAAAATACTTTCATAGGGATGTTATCATGTTCGCGGCTGATCTTCGGATATAGGGCTTCACATACAATGCCGTTCATACACGTGAATGGGCTCACATCCACTATACCGTCGATGCCTTTTTCGTAGAGGTACATGGCCTTACCGGAACTCACCGTCATTTCACCAAGTGCGCCGTAATGCGGCAGATAGGGTAAGCTTTTGTCTAAAACCTGTTTCACATGATGAGGCTCTTCATAACCTTTAAAGTCTTCACGAAAAAGGCTGAGAATAACTTGTTCGTCGCGATGCTGGATGAAGTTCTTGATCTTGGCCGCCAGCATCATTTTTGAAAATCTCTTCCCTTGGTCGCGAATAGTACCGATTTGGCGAAAATTAGTGTACCAGATCCATTCCGAAATATCGGCCATCCAAGCTTCGCCGCCCTGAGATTCGATCACACGAAGGATCTCCTCATTGGCAAAATCGTCGAGGCGGCAATAGATCTCGCCGACCACACCGATCAGCGGCCTCGATGTATCGTAATTGCAAGGGATCTGGCGAAATCGATCGCGGGTCACCGTGAGAGCTTGGATCAAGCCATTCATGTGTTCTTTGCAGTTGTCCGTACGTTTTCCTATTGCTTCGCACACGAGATCAAGCGACTGTTGAAATACGGCATCGGTAGTGCCGGCAGTGATCTCGTACGGCCGTGTTTTAAGGAGCAATTTACGCAGGATGTCCGAGACAACAACTGCACGCCACGCTATGCGTGGAAAATTTTTTCCTTCCTTACCAAATCCGTCGTAACTGTTTTCGCCCGTCGGAGAAAAAACGAGAATATCTGAAAATCCGAGTTGATCCAGTATTTTTTTTACATATACCGAATATTGGCCGAACCGGCATGGGCCGCCCGCCATTGGCATGAGAAAAGCTGCTTTTTTTGGATCAAAGCCCGGCTGTTCAAGTAATTTAAGAAAACCCCCGAGAGTAACAGTTTGGGGATGGCATTCGTCGCCGGATGAGAATTTTTTTCCAAGCGTCAGCGTTGTATGATCGGATGGCGGTACCGGCTGTGCATCAATACCTATGGCATGGAGCGCCGCCGCCATCGCCCGCGCGCCTTCATAACTCATACGCGGGATGTAAACGGTTTTGCCTTGCAATGAGGATACTTCTTTTTCCATATCTTGATCTCCGGCTTTGTTGTTCACTTAGCTCATCAGCACACGTCGCACTTTTCCATTTCATAGTTGTAGGTGACGGGCTGATCGCTTTTGAAGAACGATTTGCTGTCCAGATAAGCCTCGCAGCGAGTGACGACCCCGGCATCGTTGGCGTGGCCGTCCAATTGTAATGTAAGAAACGGCTTCTGCGATGCCTCTACCACGAAATGTTTGATGTAGGAATCCGGGCCGCATTTGAAATTGGTAATGTAGATCAGATGTAAATTGGGTTTGTCTTTGATGAACTTGGAGATCTGCAGGATCTTTCTTCCCGAGTTCCAATACATATTGTTGTTGATCTCGGAAATGTCGATCGTGCTGCAGTCGATCATATCCATTGGGATAACGTTGATGCCGTAATATTCACGCAATTTATTCGGGATATTCAGGTTCATACTTCGGTCGTTCACGTTATAGACACGGCCAACGAGGATCACGGCCATTTCATTTGTTTCGTCGAGCGTTTTCAA
>CAZHUW010000088.1:0-13117 GCA_964535295.1 uncultured Bacteroidota bacterium | reverse complement strand
CTTCCCCAAAATGGCACGTCAGGGATATTTACATTCGTTGACACCGCTGAACGTTTCACTACAGCCGGTTCAATCATTTTTACGGATTTCTGAAGTTCAAGTATCCACGCCTGTACTTTATGTAAATGGCCGTACTCGTGCGCAAAAGATGACTCCGCTATTAGGGCACTTACCAAATTGCCTCCTGCGGACAACCCAAGATGTTCCGTTTGCAACGAGTTGATCTGCTGAATAAGCCCCGATTGGGTCTCATTCCAAATGTCCATTAATTCCATTCTCGGATATGGCTTGTACTTTTCAACTGCGCCGGCATTGATCCGATCGTTGTCCAATTCTTCGATCTTTTCGATTTCGCCTTTGATCACATAACCCAGCCGTGCGATCAGGATCTGTTCCCATTCGATAAAATGTGAAAGAATATCATGAACTGACCACTGTCCGAACGTGCCGGTTTTATCGAAATGTTCATCAGAGATATATTCAAGTGCTTTGTTCCACTGATGCCGCACGATGCGAATACGTTTTATCGTTTCCTGCATGGTTGGCGCCGGAAGAGAAAGCAGGTCTTCTGCCGGTTTCATTGAAGGCTTTTCCCCACGCATGAGTTCTTCCATGACCCGTAATCCGGAAAAAGCATCTTCACAATAGAACAACGGTGCCCGATAAACAGCCCGCAGATCTTCTTCAACATAACGTCGCGTCAATGCGGCGCCTCCCAGTAAAACTGGAATAGAAAGGCTTCTCTCGGACATCACTTCAAGATTTTCCTTCATGATCATGGTTGATTTGACAAGGAGTCCGCTCATGCCGATCGCATCCGCTTTATGTTCATCTAATGCATGTAACATCGTGTCCACTGGACATTTGATGCCCAAGTTGATCACGCGGTATCCGTTGTTGGTCAAAATAATATCCACCAGATTCTTTCCGATATCATGTACATCGCCTTTGACCGTAGCCAGAACCATCGTACCTTTCTGAGTACTATCGGCTTTTTCCATATAAGGCTCAAGAAAGGCAACCGCTGATTTCATGACTTCTGCTGATTGCAGAACGAAAGGCAGTTGCATTTCACCTTTTCCAAAAAGTTCGCCAACGACTTTCATCCCATCCAGCAATATCGTATTGATAATCTCCAGAGGTTTGTATTGTCCCATGGCTAATTTCAGATCCTCTTCGAGCCCTTGTTTCTCACCGTCAATGATGCGGTTCTTAAGACGATCTTCGACCTTTGCAGAATCTTTTGCTGCCTGTTTGGAAGGATCCGACTTTTTGTTGGCATAATGGTTGATCAACTCTACCAGCGGATCATAAACAATTTCTTTTTTCTCTTCAGGCAAAATATGCTCCAACAATTAATGAATAAAAAATATACTAAAAATAAACCAACAGTGCCAAGTCAATTCATCGTGCATCAAGCATCGCCTTCAATAATTTTAACGATCCGGTTAATTCTTTGCCGGCCACATATTCATCAGGGCCGAAATAGCCGCCCTTTTGGGGCGTTAATAGCTTGAGGTCACATACGACTCGAATAGCTTCAAACTGAAGATCGTCCGGCGACACATCGGTCAGTAGGAAATCGTTGGGCAAAAGCTGATCCCTAAACCCCTTTATCATGATGATACGATATAGATAATGTGCCAGATTCCGCCGCGTGATAATGTGGTATGGATAGAATTTACCATCTGGGAGAGGCTCAAATACTTGACACGCAACCGCGCTTTTATAATACGTCAACATTGCATCATCCGGCTTTACATCGGAGAAAACGATGCCCGTATCAGCAAAAGCGAGCCGGTGTTTGAATTCATAACAAAGTGCCAATGCAAGTTGTCCCCGGGTAACTTCCGAAGCCTGTCTGATCTTCTGCATACTATTCATTTCGAAAGAGATAGTTGAATCTCGGCTCCTCAATTTCCTCTCAATTTTTTCTGATAATGATACTATTTTTTCTTTATCGGCCAATAAACTATCATGAATTAGAGCTTCAATTTGTAAGGATGCAAGTTCATAATTTTCTACTTTGTAATATAGTTGGGTCAGCATCCATGCGGCGTCCTTGTCGGAAGGATCCGTCTTCAGACTTCTTTCGATATTTAAAATAGCCTCATTGATCTTATTTTGATTGAATTGCGCCTGACCCAGCAATCGGAGGATCCTTGCTTCGCGTTTGACTTTGGCAGGGGCAAATGTCAAAAACAACTCAGCCTGACGATCCTCGCCACCGGATATTTGCATTTGGGAAATCTCGGCATAAGCTTCTACAAAAAGCGAATCAACATCTATAGCTTTTCTGAAATAACGCCGAGCATTTTTCTGGTCGCCCTCTGTTTTACTTTTGATACCTCTTTGAAAGAAATCTTCTGCGATTTTTCGAAGATCCTGCCATGTATGCTTGGACGTGTCCGCGCAGGCGATCAGCAAAGAGCAAAATAAGGACAGAGTGAATAAATACTTGAGGGTTGGATTAGGCTGCATGCATAAGTTGTGGATTTAAAAAAATGGAGCGAGAGACGGGACTCGAACCCGCGACGTCCAGCTTGGGAAGCTGGCATTCTACCACTGAATTACTCTCGCGTTTTGAACGGTAAAATATACACTGCGGGCTCAGAAATGTCAATAAGCAAAAATAATACTTGACAAGAGCGAATATATGGTTTATATTGCCTTTGCATGTCGGCATGTAGGCATGTGTGTTTTTTGGTAAAAATGTATCATCCCTTTAAGGGAACAGCTCATAGAGTTTAGTGGCTAATCTTTGCTTGGTGTACCATTTTTTTAGACTTACTCGTCTCAAAAAAGTTCCAAAATAAGTTTTTATCCAATGTCTCAAAGCGGAATATGGGCGCTTTGAGATTTTTTTTTATCCCATAGTTTAACTTTTTCAAGGAGATATCTCATGAATACCAGCAAACTTTACGTTGGTAACCTTTCGTACAAAGCGGACGAGCAGTCGTTAGCTGATCTGTTCAAACAGGCCGGCGAAGTGACTTCCGCTAAGATTATCGTGGACAAAATGTCCGGTCGCTCAAAAGGCTTCGGTTTTGTTGAAATGGCAACAACCGATGAAGCGTCAAAAGCCATCGAAATGTTCAACAACTTTTCCTACATGGAAAGACAGTTGGTGGTGAATGAAGCTAAACCGCAGGAAAAAAAGAGTTTCGGCGATCGCGGTGACCGATTCAGCAGAAGAGATTCACGATAAACGATAAACAGGAGATACCTCCAGATTATTGATACGATCGTTCTTATCTTTCGTTATAAAAAGTCTCAAAGCTTGCTTTGAGACTTTTTTTTTATCCCTGCAAGGCATGAGAACCTTGTAAATAGCTGACAAATCCTTTATATTCTCTAAAACACCTCTCACGGCATAATGTCCATGCGATTCATTCATATACTGGATTATTTCTTCGTACTAAGACCGATCCTCTTCTTTCCAGGATGGACCACTACTCTGGGAGGCTATCTTGCCGCAAAACGTTCCGCGAAACCCTTTGACTTTTTTAATGCAGATGGCCTGCTGGTTCTGGTTTGTATTTCTTCGGCCATGGTCATGGGCGCAGGGTTCATTGTAAATCAGATCAAAGACAAAAAGTCCGACCGCATTAACCGAAAATTATTTTTTTTGGCGGATGGCGTTACCAATCATCGGCCGATATTGATTGAAACATGGGTATTGATCTGCTCCTCCCTGACCATTGCTGCATTTATATCTTGGACCATGCTGATTATTCATTTTTTTGCCTTATTTCTGATAACCGTATTATACAATCTTAGGCCGTTCGCATTAAAAGATAGAACTCTTGGCAGTTTTTTCGCTAATACGCTTATGGGAACTTTTGCTTTCATGTTCGGTTGGTACACGCTCGATTCTTCATTTTTTTCATCCATAGCGAACGCTTTACCTTACATTTTTTTCAACACTGCACTCTATTTTTTGACAACCATACCGGACGTTGAGGGTGACCGGCAAGCATCAAAACAGACGATTTGCGTTGTTTACGGGATATCAACAACCGTGTATTGTGCTTTTTCGTTTGAATTGTTGGCTGTGCTGCTTTCCTTATACCGAATGGATTGGATCATACTGGCAACGTCCGGTCTGACCTTCCCCTTCTTTATCTATCTTCTCAGGTTACGAAACACAGCGTCGGCTATACTCGCCATCAAATTCGGACTATTGTTTTTTTCCCTGATCGTGGGTATTTTCTTCCCGGTGTACATTTTTCTCATCATAATGTTCTTCTTTCTGACACGTTTTTATTATCGACAACGATTCGGCATGAATTATCCCAACTTTAAAGGTGAGTAAACTAATGCGGACTTTTTTTTCGTACTTTTTTGGTCTCATGATCACTTTTATTTCATTACTAATCATCCCTGTGGACCGTATGTTCGATCAGGTCATGAATACACAAAAATTGCTCATAAATGTTAAAACAGCAGGTCTGCATGGGCAAATAGCCGGCCTAACAACAAAAATGATCCTTGAACAAAAACCGCTACAAGATATAAACAAAACGCAGATTGCGCCAACCGAAGAAGAAGTACAAAAGATCGTGAACGATGTTTTCCCCGAAGAATGGTTTCTTAATAACATCGAAACAGTCCATCGCAATTTGATAACTTTTATGACCGAACCGGTCGGAGGCACGGATCGTTTTGCAGGGGTTATCGTGTCGGACCGCAAAAACATGCTTTCCGAGAACCTCTCGCTCCTCATGGCGCAAAAAATCAACGCCCTTCCGGATTGCGCTCCGAGCGAACTGATCAAAATGAGATCGTTCCTACCCGCAACAAACAAAGGAACGGGGAATTTCTTTTATAACTTTGAGATGAATTGCAAACCTCCCGATCCGATACGGGGCCTTATACTCAAGTCAGTACGTAAGGATTTGGAAAGGGCGATGAATGCTTTGCCTGACAGTCTGATTTTGCTGAGGTATGATCAAATTGATAAAAGTGGCAAAGAGTTCAAAGGACTCAAATCCGCATTCATCTTTTCGCAATCTTTTGCGGCTATCGGCTATGGGGTGCTGTTCTCTTTGTTTGTTGTCATTGCAGTGATTAATTATAAGAATCTGCAAAACCTGCTTCAACGTCTTGGATTCCCGTTCAGTCTAACTTCGATTCTCATGTCTATACCCTTTTTTTTCCTGATAAGCAGGATGAATGATATTTTCACGGGAAATTCCATGCAATTCAAATATTCAGAATCATCTGAACCTATCGGTAACGAAGCGGCAGGACTTTTTATTTCTTTTATTAAAACGGTCACGGAACACTACTGTTGGGATATGATCTATTTTTGCGGGTTTTTATTCCTGATTGGGGCTGCACTATTTGCGGCTTCACGTTTCTCAAAGCTCAAACCGCTTTCGCCACTGGATCAAGGACATGAAACAAATCTATAGAGATATTATCGAATTGCTGGACCGTAACGAGAAGGTCGTGCTTGCAACAATCGTAAGCGCTCACGGATCTACACCGCGCGCAGCCGGAGCCAAAATGTTGGTGTTGCCCGACGGGTCATTTCGACACACCGTAGGCGGCGGAATCTTCGAATCGCTGGTTATCCAAGATGCGCTTGTTGTTATGCAGAGTGGAAAATCAGTCATTAAGAACTATTCGTTTAATCAGGAAGGTAAATACGCAACCGGAGCCGTCTGTGGCGGACAAGTGGAGGTTTTGATCGAAATGATAACGAATGCGCCTCAATTAATGATCATTGGCGGCGGGCATGTTGGACAGGCTCTCGCTAAGGCGGCTCTTCTGCTGGACTTTAACATAATAATCGTTGATGACCGCAAGGAATATAGTGAATCGGGACAGTCCGAAGAAAGAATCAAACGATTACATGTACCGGCCGATTACAGCACGCTACCGGAGATCACCGAGAATTCATACATATGTTTGGTGACCAAGGGCTATCCGTCCGATGAAGCGGCTTTGCGGCAGGTTATCGAATCTCCGGCAAAATATATCGGAATGATCGGTAGTAAAAAGAAGATCCGTACGGTGTATGATAACCTGCAAAAAGACGGATTTGATAAGAAATTATTTGAACGTATCCACGCTCCGATCGGACTGGATATCGGAGCGGATTCCCCTGAGGAAATCGCTATAAGTATTCTCGCGGAGATCATCCGAATCAAAAACAATAAAATGTGAATTTACTGCTTGTGTCGCAAACCAATTATAAAATTATTCAATTAGACGAAACCGAATCGACCAATGATTACGCAAAGAAACTCATTCTTGAAGAAAGTATAAACGGCAACTGCGTTATTTTTGCGAACCATCAAACACGCGGGAAAGGCCGCCTTGGGAGAACATGGGAATCAGCTCCCGGAGCGGGTTTGTGGATGTCTTTGATTGTTGTCCCCGGCCTCAACCACGAAAGACTCGTCTTATATAATTTCATGGCTTCTCTCACCGTATGTGAAACCCTGCGTGAAATGACCGGACTGGATTTCGAGCTCAAATGGCCCAACGATATACTTATACGCGGCAAAAAGATATGCGGGATCCTGCTTGAAACGGCAGCCAAAAACGGCGAATTATATCTCATTATTGGAATTGGCCTGAATATTAATCAGAGGATATTTTCCGAACCTATCAACCAAACGGCCACTTCCCTTTTTCTTGAAACACGTACAAATTGGGAAATTTCCGAAGTAATGCAAAAGGTCCTGAAAAAATTCGATGAGAACCGGTCGAATTTAAATATCGATATCTTCAGGAGGTGGAAAATGATGACAACCATGCTCGGAAAAAGTATTTCCATTATTCAGGATAAGGCAACCTTCGAAGGTATTGCAAAAGACATAGCCGTCGATGGCTCTTTGATCGTAGAGCGGAATGGAAAAACTGACAGGTTATATGCAGGAGATGTTCAGGTAAGGGTGAATCAGTAGAAATTCTTCCTACCTACCATGTAATGTTCAACGATATATTGACTCACCAAAGGCCCTGCAAATAAGGCGGTAATTACAACAAGCATATTCAATACTATAATTTCGAAAAAATCTTTGGCCATCTCAAGCCCAATCGTCATTGCAAAAATGGTCAGCATTAAAAATAACAACGGTGTAATCCATTTTCGGGCGTTACAGCAGATTCGCAGATGAGGATTGTCTTTTTGAACGGATTTGGTGTACCAATCGGTTGTTTTTTCTACCATCCGAGGCCAGAGAAAAAGAAAAGCAATCGACTCACAAAAACTAATGTATAAAAAGTCTTCCATAATCCTCCCCGCCAATCTTTTTCTGCCATTAATATACAAAATGACCGGCTGGGCGGTCAAACAAAATATCATCATAGGCCAACCAATAGTTTTTTAATCTGTGGCCGGATACGCCGGGTGGTCGCCTGTTCGTCAATCGTTCTTAATTCACGATCCTTCATTAGCACATTTCCGTCTACAATCACCGTTTTCACATCCTGCGACCGGGCCGAATAAACAACCTGTGAATAGATATTCTCTTCCGGCAGCGAATGGATATTTTCCAGGTCAATAATGGCCAGATCCGCCTTTTTTCCCGGTTCAATACTCCCAATCTGGGTCTCCAACCCAAGCGCCTTTGCGCCTTGAAGCGTAGCCATTTCAAATACTTTTTCCGCTGTCAGGGATTTGGGCCCCAGCCGGGGTTTTTGAATCAAGGCAGCTAGCCTCATCTCCTGAAAGATGTCAAGATTATTATTACAGGGTGCACCATCGGCTCCCAGTGACACACCTATACCGCGAGCAATCATCTCCGGAACGGCCGCAATACCTGACCCTAATTTCAGATTCGACGATGGACAGTGAAGCACTTTGGTTTTTGTTTCCTGTAAGATATCCAATTCTGCCGGATTCAGCCATATGCAGTGCGCCAGGCATAATCTCTCTCCAGTCAAATGGATGTGATGAAAATATTCAACATTGGACATCCCGTGACGTCTGATAACAGCCTCGAGTTCGTTCCGGTTTTCCGACGAATGGGTGTGAATCAATAATCGGTTCTCTGCCGCTATATCACGCACTTCACACAAAAGCGATTCACTGCACGAAAGAACGAAACGCGGAGCAAAAGCGAATTGAATACGACCGTCAGACCTTCCATGCCAATCGTTTTTCAGCCGTAGACTCTCGTTGATTGACCAAGCCTTAGATTCCTGCAATCCTTTAGGCGCACCATAACAATCATCCATCATCGCCTTGCCGCATATTGCCCTGATTCCCGAACGTTCAATTTCCTCAAAAATATGGTCGGTATGATGGACTGTGGCCATATCCATAATGGTTGTGGTGCCACATTTGATGAGTTCGGCCAAACCAATTCGTGCTGACAGACCAACAGACTGAGCCGAATGAGCGCCTTCAAATGGCCATATTTTCAGTTGGAGCCAATCCAATAATTCCAGATCATCCGCCAAATTGCGGAATAGAGTCTGGCATAAATGAATATGGGTTTGAACAAACCCCGGAGA
Organism: uncultured Bacteroidota bacterium; assembly: GCA_964535295.1. Lineage (GTDB taxonomy): Bacteria > CLD3 > CLD3 > SB21 > SB21 > SB21. Next base: position 4,642 of record CAZHUW010000088.1, on the reverse strand, counting down.
TACAATTTTGCCGGATGCATTGATGACACGGGCCTTATCGATATCCTTTCGGGTCAGCTTGCCGATCTTTGTAATGACAGTATTCTCGACAAGAACATCCGCATGCAGGATTTCCCGCTTTGAATTCATCGTAATAACCGTGCCGTTTTTGATGACCAGCTTCACTTTGGCATCCCATATATTTGTTTCGAAAATTCATACATCAGAATACTGCATGCCGTGGCCGCATTCAACGATTCTGCACCGCCGTATCTGGGAATTCGAATCTCGTGCGAGCAAAGCTGTTTTATATCTTCTGAGATGCCGTGAGCCTCATTGCCTATTACAAGCACGGATGAAGCAGCGATCTTCCCCACAGCTTCGCCGGATAAAGGATCTAAAGTTGTAGCATAAGATCGGTAATGCATGGTATGTGATTCGGAGATAAAACTAGCAAGGTTCTTGACCTGACATGAAACACGAAAGATCGATCCCATAGTGGCCCGTACAACCTTCGGGTTGTAAGCTTCGACACACGATTCACTTAACACGATTTTTTGAATACCGAACCAATCCGCGCTGCGAATGATGGTCCCGAGGTTTCCAGGATCACTTATCCGGTCCAGAGCTATGATGATCTCCTTTTTTCCGGAAGAGAACGAATGGCCGCTTGTCTTTTTTTTATGAATACCGGCTACGATGCCTTGGGAATTTTCTGTGTCTGATAATTTGTTGAATTCGACTGAATTGGCTTGAAAAGTAATGGTCTCAAATTTGTTTTTTATGGCATTAGCAAGTTGTGGATGCCGTTCGATGAAGTTTGTATGGACGACGATCCAGTCCGCTTGAAAACCGCTTTTCATGAATTCTTCAAACAAATGGATGCCTTCTATCTGGAACAGCCCTGTTGCCAAACGCTCTTTTTTATCCAAAATGGATGAAAAATACTGGAGTTTGTTTTTCGTAACTCGTTCAAAGGAGATCATGGAGTCCGGAGACGGTTAGATGGATACGTTTAGCTTTGCCAACTCTGCCCTTAATTGTTCGGGATCGGCGTAATGGATCGCGTTCAAACCGCATTGACGCGCGGCCTCTACGTTTTGCGCCCGGTCGTCGATAAATATACATTCTTCCGGCTTCCGATGCGAGATGTTCAGAGCGGCACGGTAGATCTCGGGATTGGGTTTCATGATGTTTAGATAACAGGAGGAAAAAAAAGCGTCAAAATAATCAAGCAATTCAAAATGTCTTATCCGGTGTTCGTTGAGTTCCAGGGATTCATTGTTCAGTGATGCCAAAAAATACTTTCCGCTTGAAGAAACGTCTTTGAGTACACTTAGACCGGGCAGAGGTTTTGACTGTTCAAACATCTTTTCTTTGAATTGATCGTGGGTGAAAACCTGAGGCATTCCAAATAAGGTAAGATCAAGATATTCTTTCAATGAAAATCTGCCGGTCTCAAAAGGAGCGGCCACTTCCCGATGGCGATCGCCGAATTCGTTCAACTGCTCATCCGAAGTAATATCGAATTCGTTCAGAACTTTTACACGTTGGTCACGATCCCAGGCGTTGGTCAGAACGACTCCGCCGAGATCCCAGAAAATGGTTGTGATCTTCTCCATGTCATCCTACGTTATATCAGCGGTTTGATGATTTGTTAGCCTTCTTTGGATATAGGCGATCACATCCGTGGTAGCCGTTCCCGGTCCGAAAAGTTTCCCGACTCCCATTTTTTCGAGTTTTTCAGCATCGGCATCCGGGATAATCCCGCCACCGATCAGCAGCACATCCGCAATTTCAGCTTTTTTCATCTCGTCCAATATCTTGGGAAATAAAGTCATATGGGATCCAGACAAAATACTTACGGCGATCACATCAACGTCTTCCTGTAAGGCAGCATTGACGATCATTTCCGGTGTTTGTCGCAGTCCTGTATATATGACTTCCATTCCGGCATCTCTAAGGGCGCTGGCTATTACTTTAGCTCCGCGGTCATGCCCGTCAAGGCCGGGTTTGGCCACTAGAACTTTGATCTTTTTATTCATAAATCTTGAATTAGTTAGTTAGCTTGGCTTTCAGTTTATTGTTGAAAATATAAGCATCAGAGGTGTTTATCATCAAGCGGTTCGATATCTGCGCGAAAAGACAGTTTTTTAGCCGGGGATTCCGGATCATTGGAAAACACGGTTAGTGTCTTTTTTTGTTTTCCGGCTCTTCCTTTGGACTTAAAGGTCGTCTTGATCTCTCCCTTGCCTTTCGGCGGGATGCGGCTGGCACTGAGTAAAGCGGCTGTACAACCACAGGATGCCCGGACCTGGGCGATGATCAGCGTATCGTTTCCAGCATTGGTAAACGAAAAAATATGCTCCACGACATCGCCTTCTTTGATCTTTCCAAAATCATACTCTTCTTCCGTGAACATTATCTTTGCTCCGCTGGCATCCTGAAAGATCATAATTCCGCTCAGTAACGGCTTATGCAAAACAAAAATGATTGCAAGTAGTAAGACCGGCATGATAATGTATAGAGTTCTTTTATGCATTTGTTGCCCCTTGGATTGACAAATAATATTACCCCTTTCAAGTCTCAAAATCAAGGCATTTTTGGCATCGGATCGGCTCTTAAGGCCTGAAATTACTGTTGATTTTGGAACAAAAAAAATCTAAGTTTAACGAGCAAAAAATGAGCCAATAAAATGTCGATCCAAAGAACTGAAGCTATAATATTAAAGACTATTCCCTACGGAGAGACAAGCAAAATCCTTACCACTTTTACTAAGGACCTTGGAAAAGTTAACCTGCTGGCTAGAGGTGCACGGGACGTAAAAAGTAAGTATGGTGGGGCACTGGAGCTTTTTACACACGTATCGGTCATTTTCTATGAAAAGACCGAACGGGACCTGCAATATGTTTCGGATGTCACGATAATCGATCCTTTCTTGCAAATACATAACCACTTGGACCGTACTTACACGGCCCTGGCCATCATTGAAATGAGCAATCGACTTGTCCATGGGAATGAGGACAGTCTTCATTTGTTCGATCTTTTGCTGCAGACCCTGCAAGGCCTGAATCATACGGATAAAAGACCGATGAATGGATTCTTATATTTTATGCTTCACGTAGCAGAACGATTAGGATTCAGGATAGAGACGGATGTTTGCGATCACTGCCAGGAAATAATGGGACACAAGGAACTCCGTTTTGACACCGCACACGGACGTGTGGTATGCGAATCCTGCCCAACGCCCCTGCGCAATGTGTCCGGCAATGCGCTATCAAAAGAAGCGCTGGGCATTCTGAGGCAGATCGCCCGTTGCCGTGGAAACGGGATTTACAATATCCATATGTCAGACCGTGCTGGCTCGGAGATCTATCACCTGCTGCTCAAACATTTGCAATTTCACATTGAAGAACTGCAGAACCTGAATGCACTGCCGTTTTTGAAATTGGCATAATATGTGTAAAATATCAAACAACAGTCTTTTGAAAATTGCTTTTCTTGCGGGATTAACCACGGGTATTGGATGTTCCGATCTGACCGAATCAAATTCAATATTCGCAGATAAAGGAGCTTCCCTGCCCGATCAAGAGGGATGGAACTCAAAAGTAGTTTTTACGACAAAAGGCGTGATCGAAGCGGAACTTCATTCAACGTACATGATGCGGTGGAACAATCAGAAATTGACGACGTTCGGCCAAGGCTTGCGTGTCGAATTCTATGAAGAAGGCAAACACAGCGCCACACTCACCTCCGACAGCGGAGAGGTACGCGGGAATACCAACAATCTTTCCGCCTTCGGCAACGTGGTAATCATTTCCGATAGCGGGCTTACCATGCACACACAGAAAATTTTCTGGGACGATCAGAAACAGCGCATCCTTGCGGACGGGTTTGTCACGATGACCTCCGAAGAGGATACTCTTAACGGTTATGAATTCGAATCCGATAAAGATTTGTCCAATTGGAAAATGAAAAATGCATTCGGTCAATCGGCGAGGGATATCGATCTGCGCAGCGGCTCCATCAAATCCCGAAGTACAAAAACAACCCGGAAACAGGATGAAGAAATGGACAAGGAAATGCAGGATGTGCTGAAGGAAAATAACTGATGCGTCATGCGTAAAATTCTTTACCGATTATCCATGATATCACTGTTCATCAGCGCCGGTTTTGTAGGACTGCATGCTCAGCATGATTCCCTACAAAGCTTGGAAGAGTATAAACCTCTGCGGCTCGATGCAGCAGATGAGATCGAAAATCAAAGGCTAGAAGGCAAAGACATTCTGAAAGCAAAAGGCCGTGTCCGATTTTCACAGGATACTTTGACCGCAACATGCGATCAGGCTGCTTTTTTCAGAGATATGCAAATGGCGATTCTTATCGGTAACGTGGTATTGACGGACCGGCACCGAATTATATTTTGTGAAAAAGCGCGGTACTACGCCAAACAGAGGAAATCCGTTTGCCAGGGCAATGTTATTTTCATTGACAAGTCGACCACTTTGGTCGCGGACTCACTGGTCTATTTTCAGAATGTGGAACAGCTAAACGCTCTCGGCAAAGTCGTCGTATTCGACAGTCTGGAATCGGTCACAATTTACGGTGAAGAATGTTTTTATGATGTCAAAAAGAAATATGCCAATGTCAAAGGACACCCCTA
>CAZHUW010000087.1:0-13178 GCA_964535295.1 uncultured Bacteroidota bacterium | reverse complement strand
TGGATGAATTGAAACAACATCCGCAGGAAATGCCGAAAGCGCCTGAATATCCTAAGAAATAGGTTTAGCCACAGAGAGCACAAAGTATATTATAAACAAACTAAATTTGGAGTGTATCATGAAATATCTGGTGTTGTTTTTATTGATTGCCGTTGCGGGCTGTCAAAAACAAAAAGAGGTGAAGGTGGAAAAAAGCGACTTGCAGAAAAAGATCGACGCCTTTGCGAAGATCGAGATCAATGTAAAAATGGACCACCTTTCTCCAAAAGAGAAAGAACTGGTCAAGACGCTGGTTCAGGCGGGCGAGATAGCCGATGATATTTTCTGGAAACAAACATCCTATGACGCCATTCCGGCCTATGAGATGCTGAAATCCAAAACGGACAAGGCCTCTCAGGAAGCGCTCGAATATGTGAAGATCAATTACGGGCCGTATGACCGCGAAGACCGGAAACGTTTTGTCGGCGAAGGCCCGATGGATCATCCGGACGGAGCGGCATTCTATCCGGCGGATATGACGAAACAGGAATTTGAGAATTATGTCAAAGCCAATCCGAAAGAAGAAAAAGCACTGACTAGCCTTTACACGACCGTTGTTCGTGAGAATGGAAAACTCAAAGCCGTTCCCTATCATGAAGCTTATAAGACCGAACTCGAAGCAATGAGTAAATTACTTGAAAAAGCATCTCAATTAGCAGAGAATGAATCATTGGCAAGATACTTAGCTGCGCGCGCCAAAGCGGTGCTGACCGACGATTATTACGAATCGGATGTGTTGTGGATGAAGCTGAAGGATAATAACGTTGACGTGGTGATCGGGCCGATCGAAAATTATGAAGACAACATGTTCAACTACAAGGCGGCATACGAGGCAGCCGTGATGATCAAAGACCCTGAAGGTACGAAAGAACTCCAGGTCTTCCAGTCCCACCTGGATGCGCTCGAACAGAATTTACCTCAGAAAAAAGAATATATCCGTTCTTCCGCGGGCAAGGCCAATGTGCTTGAAGTGGTCAATATCGCTTATTTTGGCGGCGATTTTCAGAAAGGGATCAAGACCATCGCAGCTTCGCTTCCCAACGATCCGCGCGTGCATGAAGAATACGGCGGGAAAAAGCAGATGTACAAGAATATGATGGAAGCCAAATTTGAAAAGATCGTCAAACCGATCGGCGAGAAAGTTCTGGCCGAAGAGTACCGCAAGTACATCGATCAACGTTCCTTTACTACTTTTGTGACGATGCACGAGGTTTCCCATACGCTGGGACGCGGTTTTGTGTACGGCAACGATAAGCTCGACGTGCGTAAATCCCTTAAAGAACTTTATTCCGGGATCGAAGAGGCCAAGGCGGACGTTCTGGGGATTTACAACATGGATTATTTCAAACGTCAGGGCATGTATGATGACGAAGCGATGAAACGTCATTATGTCACCTATCTTGTCGGGCTGTTCCGATCCATCCGCTTTGGCGCCGAAGAAGCGCACGGCAAAGCGAATATTGCGCAAATGGTTTTCCTGAAGGAACAAGGCGCTGTGGCTCGTGACGCCAAGGGTAATTGGACAGTGAATTTTGATAAATTCCAGAACGGCGTAGCCGCACTGGGAAAAGTACTTCTCGAGATCGAAGCGGAAGGTAATTATGAAGGCGCCAAGAATTTTCTTGAGAAATACGGCAAACTTACCGAGGACGTCAAAGCGGACCTGGCAAAAATGACGGATATTCCTCGTGATCTGAATACAACGTATGGTGTGATGAGGGATCTGCATTAAGTTTGATCAAAATTGTAAAGAAAACCCGGTTAACTGCCGGGTTTTTTTATTTTTAGCACCGTTCACCTGCTTCTTCCCACCATTTGCCGAAAACCCAGCAACTTTTCCCGCATAGTGAAGTATCTTAAAGAGTATTTGAAAATAATAAAGGAGGATTATATGAACGAACTAACTTCACATTATTTCAGGTCGCACATTTTATTCGGTCTGCTTTTTATCGTGGTTGGTATTGCGCTTTTCCTCGATCGTTTCGACATACTTTATGTCGGCCCGGTCTACCGGTATTGGCCGTTCTTACTGGTCTTGTTCGGTATCAACAAAATGGTCCCGTTTGATCACCCCCGCAGGATACTCAAAGGCATTTGGCTTGTTTTCGTCGGATTATGGTTATATGTTTCGATCGAACACGTGTGGGGCCTGGAGTTTAGGGACACCTGGCCGATGCTGATCATTGCCTGGGGTATTTCCCTGGTTGCCAGAAGTTTCATCAAAGGATTCGGCCAATATAGTTTAAAGGAGAATTAACATGGAAAATCAGTCTTTTCGTTTTTCACCGCAATTATTCATCGGCGGTGCGATCATTATCCTAGGATTCCTGTTTCTATTAGATAATTTTAATCTGATCGAAGCAAGGTACATCATTCGTTTATGGCCGGTTCTATTCATTGTATTCGGTATCCTGAAGATCGTGCAGTCGAGAAACCCGTCCTCTATATTCGTCGGAGGGGTGTTCATCTTTATCGGATCGCTCATGACCCTGAGCCGCCTCGGGATCATGTATTTCAGCTGGCATCAATGGTGGCCGGTCTTTCTGATCATCGTCGGCGTGAGTTTTTTATTGAAAGCCTGGACACGTCAGCAGCACGGCGCCGTCATGGGCGCAGGGCGTGTAATGAACCACAGCGAATCGACGGTTAATGTGGTAACTTTTATAGGCGGCAATCATATCAAAAACATCTCGCAGGACTTTCGAGGCGGAGAAGTCACCGCGGTCATGGGAGGCATTGAACTCGATCTTCGCCAGGCTTCGATGAATGGTGAAGCGGTACTGAATGTGTTCGCATTTTGGGGAGGTATCGACATCAAAGTTCCGTCCGACTGGAATGTGGTGCTTAACGGCGTACCTATTCTTGGCGGTATCGATGATAAGACCGTTCAACCGGCGGATGCGCAAAGCAAACGCCTGGTGATCAAAGGGTATGCGATCATGGGCGGCGTGGAGATCAGGAATTAGTCAGTTGCACCGAGAGTCTGTCATTTCGAGTACAGCGAAGCGAAACGAGAAATGAAAATATAGAGTGTCTGTTCTCGTTACACTCGAACTGACATTGTATGAACAGAGGATATTAAATTGAAATTCTAAATGCATCCGATCCTTGCACATAGAGAAAAAATCGGCCTTTATCTTACCGTCTGGACGATCCTTGGTTTTCTGATCACGGTCCTTTCCGTCTTGTCGGAAAATTTCAGCTGGGGATTTGCGTTGGGTTTTTCACTGCCGATCACCATCCTGTATTCCTTTGTAGGTCTATCTGCCTATTATTTGTGCAGGACATTCCCGATCCAGAGCGGCAAAACCTTCCAGCTTCTGGCGGTGTTTGGCTTCGTATCCGTGCTTTCCAGCACGCTGTGGGTCGTCCTCGGCAGATCCTGGTTCTGGTTCCTCGATCAGATCGTCAGCTCCGGAGATTCTGCGGAACTGACGAACAACCTCACGACGATCTTATTCGGTATCGGCATTGTTCTCTATATAGCGTCGGCCTCGGTACATTATCTGATGATCGAATTTGAAAAGAGCGTTTTGTCAGAACGGCGTGAATTCAATCTTAAATTACTTGCGCAAGAGGCGGAATTCAAGACGCTTCGGGCGCAGATTGATCCTCATTTTCTTTTCAACAGCCTCAACTCCATCAGCGCACTGACCACCGTTGATCCGGCAGGCGCGCGGAAAATGACGATCCTTTTGGCGGAGTTCCTGAGAAAAAGCCTTAAACTGAGCGCGAGGAAAAAGATCAGCCTGGATGAGGAACTTGAGTTGAGTTCTAATTTCCTCGATATTGAAAAAATTCGTTTTAACGAACGCCTGAAAATCGCGTTCGTTATTGACCCTGCGGCAAAAGCCTGTTTGGTTCCTCCTCTCATCTTGCAGCCATTGATCGAAAACGCCGTTAAACACGGCATCAGTAATCTGGTAGACGGCGGCGAGATAACGGTTCAAACAAAACGCATGGGCAGCCGGCTCAAAATGTCCGTAGAAAATCAGCTTGATCCCGACGCGAGTCCTAAGAAAGGAGCTGGCGTGGGCATGGAAAACATAAAACAACGATTGTTGACATTGTATGCCGATGATGCGCGCGTCGACATTATAAAGACCGATTCGCATTTCAGAGTGGAAATATTCATCCCGGCAGAGGAGATTGTTGAATGAAAGCGGGAAAAAAGATTCGGGTTTTGATCGTAGATGACGAATCATTGGCGCGAAGTGTTTTGAAAGAGTATTTGAAAGAACACACCGACGCGGAGGTGATCGGAGAATGCGCCAATGGATTTGATGCGGTCAAAATGATCACTGAACAAAACCCCGACCTGGTCTTTCTTGATATTCAGATGCCCAAGCTGAACGGTTTTGAAGTTTTGGAACTCATAGAAAAAAAGGTCCATGTGATCTTTGTGACCGCCTTCGATCAGTACGCGCTCAAAGCATTCGAAGTACATGCCGCGGATTATCTGCTGAAACCGTTCAGCCGGGAACGCTTTGATGAAGCTATGGCGCAGGCAAAAAAACATATTCTCTCCAACAGCCTTCCGGACATAGAAGATATTGCCGCCGATGCCCAGCCGGCGGATAAAATCCTGGAACGTATTCTTGTCCGGGAAGGTTCGCAGGTTCATGTCATCCCGGCTGCCTCGATCGACTATATTGAAGCGCAGGATGATTATGTGGATATCCATGCGGGCGGCAAAGCGTATCTGAAACAACAGAGATTATCGTATCTGGAGGCGGCGCTGGACCAAAAAAGATTCATCCGCATTCACCGCTCGTATATTTTGAATATCGAACGTATGGCGAAGATCGAACTTTACGCAAAAGACAGCCGTATGGTGATATTGAAGGACGGCACGAAATTGAATGTCAGCCGGGCGGGGTATGAGAAATTGAGATACCTATTGTAGAAATTTCTCCCGCAGATACCGCTGATTTTCGCTGACAAAACTTCTGTGCTACTCTGCGAAATCTGCGGGAGATGACTTAAAAAATCCAAATCTCAAATTACACATTTCAAACAAATTTCAAGTTCCAAACAAAATACATTTGTGTGATTGAGTATTATTTGAAATTTGATATTTGAGATTTGATGCTTTATTCATTCTATCTTCAGCACCGGTTCCAGCGAATCCAATTTTGGTTCTCCCCGATAATAGACCCTTTCCAAAAAAAGCCCCGACGGAGGTGCAGTGAATCTTGCCGGTATATCGGATTTGGACTGGAGGAATTGCTGCACATCCTTTGTGGTCATTTTCCCGCGGCCCACTTCCGCCATCACGCCGACCATCTGGCGTACCATTTTCCATAAAAAATGCGACCCGATGACACGTATGAGGATCAGGCTCCCGCTTTCTTTGATCTGAATATCCTCGATCATGACCTTGGACGATTTGCTTTCCATTTCATCCGGCGCGAAAGACTGAAAATCCTTAAGCCCGACGAACAGTTTTGCCGCGTCGCGCATTTTCTGCACGTTCAATTCGTCCTTGATCCACCAGACGAAACGTTTCCCGAATGCGCTTCGGCGGCGGGAGATCTGATAGAGATAACTGCGCGCGATCGCGTCGTGGCGGGCATTGAACTGCGCTCCGGCTTTTTGAATGTCCATGATATGGATATCCGCAGGCAGCGCGTCATTGATCTGGATGCGGAGCTTGAAAGGTTCCATACTCGTCGGCGCATCGAGGTGCGCGACCTGCCGGATCGCATGCACGCCGCCGTCCGTTCGCCCCGATCCGTAGAGTTCGAATTCATTGGTGTTCAGCGCTTTTTCAATCGCGGTGATGATCTCGCCCTGAACGGTGCGCGCTTCTTTCTGCGCCTGCCAGCCGCTGTAACGAGTACCTTCGTATTCTATGTATAATTTATAACGGGACATGATTTCCTTATTTAGTGTCTATTTAATATGTATCGATCTTAAGTTCTGCTACGGTCACCTCAGAGATAGTGTTTTGAAGACTCTTTAAAAATATCAGCGTTGATCCGGTGGAATTAGCTCCAACCAGTTTTCGATCACTTTTTAAAAAGAATTTACGCTCGGACGATTCTAAATCGTAAAAATCAATACGATCCCCTTTGGGAACAAGGACAAGATCGGAATTTGACGAATGTATAATGAACGTTCTGAAATTGGAGCGATCGTGATCGAATTCTTTTTGAGAATTGGAAAGAAGATCCAAAACATGAAGATTACCATCCAGGGTTCCCCAATAGAAAAACCGTGAATTACGGCTGAAAGAAAATGGTCGTATCAAGTTTTCTGTCTTTAAGCTGTTCGAAATCCTCATTTCATGTATATTCCGGATTTCGAGAGTTCTGCTTGGGTATGACGATGTGGCTAAATATTTTATATCGGAATCAACGGCCCAATCAAAATAGTATTCGTCGGTACATTCGAAACGACGATAGGATTTTGCAGAATCAGCGTGAAAGAATTCAATGACGCGATCGCCCGCCCTGTCTGTTCGTCTTCTGAATTGAGGCAAATGAAATTGAACCCCGATCAGAAAGGCGCCGTCTTTCGAACGTTTATATCCAACCAATTCAAGGTCGGTTGAAGGCAAGGGAAAAACGTTTTGTAATTTCACTTTGTCCAAAGAATAAATGGAGACGTCCTTATTGGAAAAAACCGCCATTTCATTCTTGTCTACAGAAATATTCTTTGCCAATGAATCGAAAGTAATTTTGGTGTTTTGCCCTGTATTCAAATCCCATACATATACCGTAGTGATTAATGAATCTGAGTTCCGGGTAATCAGTGTTAAATAATTAAGATCAGGGTCATGAACGATAGCCTTCAATCCTTTGACAGTTAAAGATCCCTGACTTTCAGAAACCAGTTCCTTGGCATCATCACCGCATCCGCTATTTAATATCCAAACAAAGAACAGCAGGATTTTCTTGGAAAATTTCATTTGTCTTATTTTGTGATTAAAAACGCTTTGACTATTCTCTGAAATATTCCCGGCATCCCGGGAAGGTAACGGGTGAAAGGTGTGATGGTGTCAACAGGCGGCCTTCCGTCGCGGTCAAATTTCATACCGGGACAACCCGCGTCGTAATGCAATTGTCCATCAATGCTATACCAGGGATATTCATGACACCCTTGGGGACGTTTGTCATAACAGGTGCATGCTTTGTTTTTCAATAATGCGCAGGAATATCCGTTGGATCTCAAAGCGATGTGATGGCCCGTGCGCACCACGGCGGATTCTCCCAGGTGCCTGGCTTCTTCTTCGATCACCACCACACCTGCGCCCAGAACCTCACAACAAAGTCCACAATCGCCGCCGATACATTCCAGCCGGACGGGCCGATCGGCTTTTCGGATGCGGAGCAATCCCTTTTTCCGTGCGTGAAAGATGATCTGTAAAAGATGGAACATGCTCAAAGCTTTTCTTTAGATGAAAGAATATATCCGGTTCCCAGGATAAGGGAGGAGATCAGAAGGCTCGATACCGGCGCAAGAAAGACCACGTCGTCGCTTTGAATTATTTTCCCATATCCTGCGGTGGCCCAGCCGGCAATAAAACCGCACGCGATACTTACCGCGGCCCAGCGGGAGAGTTTGGCCAATTTTGTCTTATCTCCGTAGAGCGCGGCGATAATGGACGGGAATAAACCGAGCTGCGCGCCGTAGATGGCGAATACAAAATCGGCAATGGAAAAACCAATGGATGAGAGGATCACCACAATGCCCATAGACAACAGAGCTGCAACGATCAGGATAACTCGTGAGATCCAGAGTTCTTTCGCGGAGTCCAGGCGTTCTTTTAATTTTCTTCCCTGCGAGATCAGATCCTCATAAACGGTGTGCGACACGGCGATCAATTGCGTGGAAGCCGTTGAAAGCATGGCGCCGTACAGTCCGAGCACGATGAAGAAAAGTACGAACATCGGAACAAACCCGTTCATTTCGCCGATGGAATTTAATAAAGTCAGTAACGGGTTCGCATCATCCGACGGAACGATGACCATAAATGCAAGACAGGCAGCAACCACAAACAAACCCCAGCTTAACGCCGACATGAAAACGCTGGAGAATAATCCTTTGTAAACGGTTTCCGGTCTTTGCGAAGCTGCGATCCTCTGCCAAACGCTCATATCGGAAATAAAGGTCGGCACGTTGATCACCCACACACCGAGAAGAAAAGCCGGCAGGTCGGTGCGCCAGGTAAATTGTTTTACGTGATCGGGGATCTTTGCGAGGTTGATAGTCCATCCGTTTTGGCCATTCACAAAATAGAAATAAAAACCGATCATTGCCGCAAGCAAGGTCCAGATCGATGCCATTTGAATTCGGTCGGTCACGATCACGGCGCGAAAACCGCCGTAGGAAGTGTAGAGCAATCCGATGAATGCCAACAAGAAAACCGCGGCCCAAAGCGGGATCTCCGGGATTAACCCCGAAAGAAAACGCGACCCTACCGTAAGTTCTACCGCAAACGCACCTAAGAAGCCTAAACTGGTACACGCGGCGCCGATCATGTATAAGGAGCGGGAGTTGAATTCATGCCCGAGGAACTCATGCAATGTCGGGCGATGGTCGTAGGCCGATAATTTCTCCCAGATCCGTTTGGCGGTGAAGCGAACGCAGTATAGACCGATCGAGGTTGTGAGAACCGTCCAGAAAAGCCATATGCCGAGTTCCGGCGCCAGCTCAAAAAAAGCAAGAACGACGGTAGCTAGTGAAATACTGGTGGCCACGGTGCTGGCGGAAAATTCAGCGGAGTTCCTTACTTCGGCTTGATGACCCTGAGCCAGCGGAATGAGATCGGCCAGATTACGGTTCTTTCGTCCAAGGAATATTCCAACGAATAAATAGATCGCAAAAGCGGCGATCAGCGCCGATATAACAACGGCCGTCATGGTCAGGTTTTAGTTTTTTTGGTGATGCGCAGTTCGACGTTGATACGCTGCTTAAGCGCGGGAGGAATGTGGGGGAATTTACCTGCGGCGATGTCGACCAGAACGGGGATCTCCGCACCTGGATATACTTCTACCGCCCATCCGTTCTCGACGAGCACGCTGAAAACGGCGATCTCTTCGAGCAAATATTGTGTGGAAAGCGCTATGGCGGTCTTCTTGTCGACAACGGGGCCTTTTTTGTTCTTCATCTGGCGCGAAATGAATTCAGCCGAAGTTTTGTCGATCGATTCGCGGAATTCAAAACTATTTACAAAAAGCTCGTCGAGAATTTTTTTGGCCTTATGGAATTCCGGGGAATCCAGATACGATTTCCATCGCGTGACATGGAATTGAGTTTTAGGGAGCCGGTTGAGCAGATCGGCCGATTCTTTCAGAAATGCATCGCCCATCCGAACCGATTCGATCTCCGCTTCTTTGGCCTGCCGGTTATAAAAAATATGTTCGTTGAACCTCTGGAGATAATCCCCGACCACGATCAGGCATTCGTCAAAATGGCGCGCGATCCATTCGAGCAGAACCGCAAACGATTCTCCGCGGAACTGCGGGTTGCCAATACTGATACCGAGATAACAGCGCCGATGCAGAAAAAGTTCTTTCTGTGTGATCGGCGGCGCGACGTTCTCGATCTTTATCGAGTATTCGGATAAAATGTCTTTTGTGAGTGCCAAATAATCTTATGCAATAGTAGAAAATTGAATCATTAAGTCATTTATTTATTGTGACATTACATCATTGAACATTGATCATTTATCATAACTCAACTTTCATTGTTTATTGATCAATGTCCAATGTTAAATGTTCAATGTGCAAGTTCGCTCCACAATTTTTCTATCTGTTTGAGTTTTTTTACCGTTTCCTGATATGAGAAACTGGTGCCGTAATGCACACGGTCCTCTTTTGCATTCATCACCGCATTATCGGCAAAAGCGACCACGTTGCCGCCGCGGATCTTGTAGAACCAGAGGTTATTCATTTCTACGGATTCATGCAGCAGGATCTCGTCGAATTGTTTGATCTGCGGGAATCCCCAACGGATCTCGATCTTCTTCATCATCTCGTCGAACCTCGGCAGGCGCTGTTCATATTTTTTATGATTTTTTTCAAGAAATTGTTTAAAACCGGTTGTGAACTCTTTTAGTACATCTTTTCGTGATGGTGAGAGATAGATGATCTGCAGTTTCTCGAAATGTCCTTCCCATAAAAAACTGTGGTCAAAGAATTCGAAATTAGCATTATCCGAGAACATCCGGTGATCGCGGATGGTGCCGATGATATTTGTGATCCGCGAGCGGTTCTTTTCTTCCCATTTGGCCAGTTCATTGGGTGAAATACGCGGCACGTAGCCCTGCAGATTCTCGAGCAGATCGAGGGACAGGTCCAGATAAAACGGCGGCGTAGAACTCAGCAGCGATTTCACGTGACTGTCGAGGAGTCCTTCTTTGTCGACTACGGCAGGCCGCGGCGTGGTAATGAAGTTCTCCAGTTCGATATCGATATGCCTTGCTTTGATCTCGTCGGCGATAACGCCCGACTCTTCTTTTTTAATGATCGGCCAAAGCGGGTCGAATTTTTCAAAAAGGTTATGTAACTCCGTATCCGCTTCGCCCAGAAGTTTGGACATCGCGCGCATATCGTCAATGGAATCGATGCCGGATTCCATCACCTGAATCGCCACCATGATCTTGCACAAGGGATCCAGCTCGACCCTTTCGAATGTCTTCATGACGAGCAGCGCTTTTCCCGGCTGGAGTACGGCAGAACCCGCTTCGACCATACGGTAAGACGAACCGCCGAGGCCCAGCTTGGATGCGACCTCGTCGGACGAGAGGACCATGAAATTTCTCATTCTCTGCAAAACCAAACCTAAAGCCTGCATCAGCGGATTCTTAAAAACCCTTTTAACGGACTCCAGCTCCTTCGGTTGGTTTTTTGAACGGTTCATACTAATTTTAAAGTTATGTTTAATAATGATTTAAAATAAACCTGTTGACCATTGAACATACGAAAACATAACAAAAAAGTCAAAAAAATAAAACATGATTATTGACTTAAATAAAAGTTACCTTATATTGAAATGTAAGTAATTTTTTAAGTTCATAGTTAGACCTTGTCTATGAAAAAAGTCATTCTGCTTGCATCCCTTCTTACGTTATCTTCTCCGTATCAATTCCTGTTTTCTCAATCCTTACAGGCAAGAACCCAAGAGGCCCATGACAGCATAAAGACGCTAAAAAGAGAATTAATGGGCCGTCCGGGCGACACAGTTATAAGGTATCATTTAGCAAAGCTGTATTTGTCCATCGGCGGCTACGGCGAGATCATCGATCTGTATGAAAAAAAATTTGATAAAAAGGAATGTACTCCCGCCGAATATAAAATGTATGCCGTAGCGCGTATACGAAATTATGAAACGATGGTGATCACAGGCAAGCTGCTGTCCAAATTACCTGTCACGTCATTGCTCCATTCCGACTTGTCCGACGCGGCTAAAGCATTGGATAGGGTGCTGCTGGCGGACTCCGGCGATGTTGAGGCGAAATTCTTTAAAGGGGTTCTATATCGCGTGGACGGGAAAGAAACGGAAGCGGAAAAAATTTTCCGCCAGATCGTGGAGTCGGATCCGTTCTTCAAAACGTATATTTTTTATGATGCCTGGTTAGAGCTGGGCGAATTACTTCGAAGACAGGAACGATGGAAAGAAGCCAACGATCTGCTTGAGAAAAGGGCGCTTCTTGACAGCGCCGATACCTGGCCGATGATCCAACTCGCGATCTCTCATATTGATCTCAAAAAAGACGAAGAAGCTACGCGTACCTTTTACCGGGGTTTGAGACAGATTAAAGATCCTAAGAATATCGAACAATTATACCTTGAAGCCGAACCTATTGCGACAAAGGAAGAAAACATCGCGTGGAAAAGCTTAACCGCACCGGCAGAACAGCTCAAATTTCTGGAATCATTCTGGAAGAGCCGCGATCCGAATCTGGTCGATGCAGTGAATGAACGCCTGACCGAACATTACCGCCGCGTGCAGTATGCGCGCGCTTATTTTAAAAAGATCCGCCCGCCGTACTTTGATGATCGGGGGTTGGTCTATACCCGTATGGGTCCGCCCGACAAGACTTTTGCCGGCGTCAATGACGTTTCATGGGTTTATGAAAGTTCAGGCGATCACTTTGATTTCGTTGATGTCGGACAAGGCACATATGAATTGCGCCCACTTTCAGATGCCGTATCGATGTCCGGCGATCCCGCGTCACAGTTTGCCGAATTATATAACCTGCTTAATGCGCGGAGAAATTATCATCCCGATTATGAACGTCTTGCGAACCGTATGAAAAGCGCAGAAAACAGTATGTCGACGGAACGAACTTCCCAACAGATTATAAATACCTATCGAAGCAATCTTGCAACAATCGAACAGCAGCTTTCCACACAAAACTACAGCCAAACCGTAAAAGAAAAATTCGATTTTAATACGGATATCGAACCGGTACCTATCAACGCAAATTTCGCGTCATTCCGAAGCACCCACACATCGCGGCTCGATTTCTACTATATGATCCCGGTCCAGCGTCTGAAATTCATGCCGATCGAGAATGTCTACGATAAATCCTTCCTTACCGTCAAAGCCAAAATTTTTGATACGACCTATCAGGAGATCAATTACCTTGAGCGCGAGTACCGGATCACCGGCATCGATTCCACGCTGCAGTCCGAATATTTCATTATTGACGAATTGCGCAGTTTGCTGGCGCCCGGTAAATATCTTCTCGCGCTGGATATCCGGAACAACCGGAATGAGAAGATCGGCATTTATAGAATCAACTTATCCGTGAGGGATTATTCATCGCAACATCTGACCGTGAGCGACATTGAATTGTCAAGCTCGGTCAGCAGGCAAGTGATCGTGGATAAATTCATCAAACCCGATACAAAACTTCGCGTCGTTCCCAATCCTGCAGGACTAAGTTTGAAGAATAAACCTCTGACGATCTATTTTGAGATCTATAACCTGACGCTGAACGATGACGGAAAGAATAATTACGAGATCACGTACAGCCTGAAATCAGAGAGGTCAAGAGGCCTGCTGGGAATTTTTGGAAAAAAGCCCGAAGTGGCTACAGCCACGATGCGAATCGGTACCTCTACTATGGAAAGGGAATACATTTCCTTTGACATCAGCAACATGCCGGAAGGCAAAGCTTTTCT
>CAZHUW010000086.1:0-13249 GCA_964535295.1 uncultured Bacteroidota bacterium | reverse complement strand
TGGTTCGGATATATGTATGGTTCTCGACGAATGCCCGCCTTACCCGTGCACGCATGAATATGCCCTTCGTTCCAATCAGTTGACCATGCAATGGGCCGAGCGTTGCCGGGATGAATTTGAGAACAGTGAACCTCTTTATGGATTTGACCAGACATTATTTCCGATCGTTCAGGGAAGCGTATACGAGGATATCCGTTTACAGAGCGCCGAAACGCTGACAAAAATGGATTTTGAAGGATATGCTATCGGCGGGGTCAGTGTCGGGGAACCGAAAGAAGAAGTATACCGCATTGCTGAAATGAATTGCGCCGTTTTGCCAAAGAATAAACCGCGGTATCTCATGGGTGTTGGAACACCGGAGGATCTGCTTGAGTGTATCGAACGCGGCGTGGATATGTTTGACTGCGTCATGCCTACACGTAACGCGAGAAATGGCACTCTGTTCACGACTTGGGGTAAAACAACGATCCGTAATGCCACTTATGCGGATGATTTTACACCGATCGATGAAAATTGTGATTGCTATACCTGCAAGAATTTTTCACGCGCGTACGTGAGGCATTTGTCCACGATTGGAGAAATAGTCGGCCACCAATTGACCACGATCCATAATATTCACTTTTACCTTTGGCTCACACGGGAGGCGCGAAAACATATTTTGAGCAATACCTATACTGAATTTAAAGTGGAGATGATCAAACGGTATGCTGAGAATGAAACAAAACGAGGTATGAATAATCGTAAGACAGGTAAAAGAAAAAGAAAGGACTATGAAACGAGTGGGGCATAGGATCTTTAGAGCCAGCAGCCTGTTCGATTTCATTCTACGGAAAAAGTTCATTTTGTGGGCCTTCCTGATAAATTTTTCCGGCCAATCTTATTCACAATTCATCCCAAATCCCGACAAAGCGCAGTTAGTTTTTTATAACAACTACGGTTTCCTCTGGCGTACCGAAAAATCGCTCGAGACAGTGAATTCTCGGCCTTCGACCGTGGTTACTTTTTATTTTCAAGATAAGCTGTCTGAGCCCGCCCAATTTTTATATCGCGATACGATCGGCATGATCAGTCGGTTCAATCCTATTTGGATCGATAAAAAAGGAACCGTTGTCGCATGGGATGGTTTTTTTTCATATTTAAGTAATGGGAGTGTCATAACGCCTGACCTCGATTCGCAAAAAATTCCGAATTCTCTCTATTATCCTGTACTTTGCGGCATTTCAGAAAAGGGTGTACTTTTACTTGCGCAAAATGAGCAGAGTATAACGAACTTCAATGAAGCGGCCTATTTTGTCCCATGGTCTAACGACAATAAGCTGCTGGATTTCCAAAAAGCAATCCGTTTTACTGATTCAATCGGTGTTCCTTTTTTTAGCACCGTTATAAAGTGGAACGATAACCTGATAATTTCGTGGCGGCCTCCTATACTTTTTTGCTACGATTTGAATAAATCCGAATTGGACAGCTTCAAGGTTGAGACCCATGCGTTTCCGGGCGGATATGACGAATCAAGTGTCTCTCAGCTTGCTTTTTTTGACGGCGAAATTGTGTTGATTAACCATTACGGCGAAAAAATCGGCTTTGACTTAACCTCAAGAAAACAATTTGCTCTCTCCTATGAAGGTAATCTGCAATGGCTCGCAAGGAAGAGTGAATTGGTTTATGCGGTCCGGCAAGCCGTTCATGGCGATTCCATCGGATATGGATTGATTTCTTTTGATCTTAAAAATCGGAAAGTTTCCGACATTTTATCATTTCGTACAGATGAAATCATTGGAGAAATAGGCTTACCGGTTTTTGTTCTCCTATCAAATAATTTGATCATATGGACACGCCATCAATGGAAATGGCTGAAGTTATGAAAGAATATGAATGAACTATATTGCGCCATTAGAACTTAAACAATGGTTGGAATCCAAAAAGGAATTTCAATTTCTGGATGTCCGAGAAAGATGGGAATATGATATTGTGCGTTTTGATTCAGCATTATTGAGGCCTCTCGGTTTTCTGCAAATGAATCCTCCGGAATTGGATAAAGATAAACCTGTTGTAGTTTACTGTCATCACGGAGTAAGAAGCCTGAGAGGCTGCGCCATCATGGAATACCTCGGTTTCAAAGAAGTGTATAATCTAGCTGGCGGTATTGACCTGTATGCGTCGACCGTAGATCCTTCGATGCCTTCGTACTAATATTTTATACTAAATTCACTAAAAAATGTTCTTTCCTCTTTTAGAATCCTTACTGAAAAAAGATACTGAGTCATCAAAAGGCCTTGTGAGAGGATTTTTCCACACTGAAGAAGACCTTGCTCCGCTTTTTAAGAGTGTTTTGACCTTCTCATCACAACACGCTACAGACGATACTGCAAACATGGATGCCGTAGTGGTTTCGACCGACATAATCAATGTTCTTCAGAAGCGAGATATCGATTTGACACTTTCTCAGAAGGAAACAGTTATCGGATACGGGATTGATTATCTATGCCGCTTGCCCGTTGAAGCAGTAGATACATCCGCCCTAAAGCCAGCGCGGGAAAAAGCGAAAGTCGTGTCCATATCCGACGTCGAAGAAAGTTTTGATACTAAAGATATTAATGCGGTCGTTATTGCGGTTCGCGATCTTCTCTCGCTGATGGATAATAAGAACTACTTTATGGAAATTATGTATCGTATCGCTTTAAGAAGAACGATGCAGAGTGTTATACTCGCGGCTGCAACCTCCCGCGCCTTAGAAACCTTGGGCTGGCAAAATAACTTTACCCCGTTTCTGATCTATCATTTGGTTTCGAAGATGCTTTATGACCTCAATCGGTATGAGCATACGGGGCCGTATAACTACGAGGGTGGGCCCTTTGAAAAAAGCCTTTATTATATTGAATCCGTTGCCGACGCCCAATTTATATCAGCCTTATTTCGAATGAATAGCGAAAGCAAGATACTTGGAAACAAAATAAAGCCGTTGATTCTCATGCGGCTGAACGGTTTTTTCCGGGATAAAGAAATAACGAATAACTTTAATACCAGAAGCTTGTCGCCTATTGACAGGATCGCTTTTCATTCATGTCTGGAAGATTTAAGATCCATCCCCGGCTCAGACCAATTACGGCTAAAAATACCTTTTGTAGTTTAAATTAACTTTTTTATATTTCGTCGTCAAATTTCAAATGTTCGCAAAGAATGGCTATTCTAAAGATCACCACATACGGTAATCCTATTCTTCGCAAGAAAGTAAGACCGGTAGTCAAGATCGATGCCGTAGTGAAAAAGCTTGCACAGGATATGATTGAAACGATGCATAAAGCGGATGGGATAGGATTGGCTGCTCCACAAATAGGGAAGTCGATCTCGATGTTCGTGGCCGATATTTCGCCTATCGAAGAGGAATCCAAACCTTTGGTGTTTCTCAATATTGAAATTTTGGAAAGTTTCGGATCATCACCTTATAATGAAGGTTGCTTGAGTATTCCCGGAGTGATGGGGGAAGTGATAAGGCCTGAAAAGATCCGTATCCGGTACTTGGATATTCTGGGCAAACGCCATGAAGGTATGGCTGAAGGAGTTCTGGCTCGCGTGATTCAGCATGAAACGGACCATTTGAACGGAAAACTGTTTATTGATTATTTGTCTCAAGAAACCCTAGAGCCGTTTCAGCCTTTGTTAAAAGAACTCGAACAGAAGAACAAAAAAATGTTGGCGAAAAAAAAGGCCGCAAAAACGGCGACCCACTAAAAGATTCGGTACCGGCGGTTTCATGCTTCAAAAAACATTCAAGCTTTTTAACAGAAAACAAGAACCCATTCGAGGCGATGTATCCATTCCAGATCTGAATCGCCGGTATCCTATAATCATCGTTTGCCACGGTTTCAAAGGCTTTAAAGACTGGGGTTTTTTTCCTTTTGTGTCAGAAATGTTGTGCAAACGCGGCTTCATCGTCGTGAAATTCAATTTTTCCGGCAGCGGTATCGGCGAGGACCTTATGAATTTTACCGAGCCGGATAGGTTCGCATCCAATACCTATTCTCAGGAGCTGGAAGACCTTGAAAAAATTCTCGACGAACTCGAGCGAGGAAATATATGCGGTAAGTCCGGCTATCTTGATAAGATTGGTATTTTGGGGCACAGCCGAGGCGGCGGCATCGCCATACTGAAAGCGTCCTTTGATAAACGTGTCAAAGCGCTGGTTACCTGGTCGGCTATCTCAACCGTTGAAAGGCAGTCATTCCTTGATGTGCTACCGCAGTGGAAAAGACAGGGATATATTGACATTCCTAATATGCGTACCGGAGAAAAAATGCGGCTTAACACCCGTATTGTCGAAGATATTGAAAGAAACGGCAAATCCAGGCTGAACATTTTGCGGATGGCTTCGAAACTGGATGTCCCCTATATGGTCATTCACGGCGAGAAAGATGAAAGCGTTCCTGTGAATGAAGCACGAAATATCTTTCAGGAATTACATCTATCACGAACACGGCTCGAGATTATCCCTAATGCGACGCATACTTACGGTTGCGTTCATCCGTTTGACGGGCCTACGCCGGAACTTAAGAAGGCGTTCGCACTTACTCACGAGTGGTTTGACAATTTTTTAAAGTAGACCATGATCATCGAAATAGAAACGGTCGGTCCATTCCAGGAAAACTGCTATATCATTGGTGACGAAAAATCGAAAGCGGGCGCTATTATTGACCCGGGTGATGAAGCAAATCGAATACTCAAGACGGCAAGATCTACCGGGCTCGAATTTAAATATATACTCAATACGCATGCACATATCGATCATGTCTGCGGCGTTCAACAGGTCAAAGAGGCGCTCCGCATTCCGTTTTATCTTCACAAAGAAGACCTCATTCTGCTCCAACACCTTCCGAAACAAGCTGCAATGTTCGGTATCTTTGTTGACAAAGTTCCTGATGTCGATTTTTTCTACGGGCCTGAGATCCGGATCAATATTGGAAATTTAGAGGCACGAATTTTACATGCTCCGGGACATTCCCCCGGCAGTGTTTGTCTGCATTTTGCTTCGGAAAAGGTCGTCTTCGGAGGAGATGTTTTGTTCAACGGATCCATCGGACGCACGGATCTCTATGGTGGAGATTACGAAACGCTGATTGACTCCATACGAACTCAATTATTTACCCTTTCGGACGAAACTTTGGTTTATCCGGGACATGGACCACTAACTTCGATTGGCCATGAGAAACGATATAATCCGTTCCTGAATGGGGAATCGGGAAATTTTGCCTAGCATTTGATTAAAATTAAGGACATTAGAATGTCAACGCCCACGTCATCGGATCTAGAACTCAGTCCTGTCAAACGGCTAGTATCCAAGCGCGATATCGGGATTGAAGCTTTCGAATTAGAGAATGGAAATGTTATGCTTGAAGCTACTTTTTTGGATCCGTATCACTTGATACGACTCAATCTTCAGGTTGATCCACATACACGCACGATCGTTGCCGCAAAAAGCCAGATGGCCAATCATCCACATTCCATTTGTCCGAGCGTTACTGAAAAAGCCAAACTCCTGACCGGACTCGTCATAGGCCGCGGAATTACCAAAGAAATTTCAAAACGCATCGGCGGTAGCGAGGGATGCGTGCACCTACGGGAATTGGCGTTTGAAACCGTTAATTTTGCTGCAACCGTAATGATGGGTTACGACCAGGGATTTGGCCTAATGAGCAGGGAATTCAATATTCTCGATGAAAAGAAACGTTTTGATATTTCCAGACAGATACTGAAAAACACCTGTCACGTTTATAAAGATGAAAATAAAGATCTAAGACCGAAAGCCAAAATCATGAGGATAGGAAATTACAAAGTTTACCCCATCGAGACGGGCCGATTCGCGTTAGACGGCGGCGCCATGTTCGGCGTCGTGCCGAAGAATCTCTGGAATAAGACCAATCCGGCTGATGAACAGAATCGGATCACCCTGGCCATGCGGTGTTTACTATTGCTAGGAGATGACGGCCGGAAGATACTCATCGATAACGGCCTCGGGCATAAATATAACGAGAAATTTGCAGCCATATATCGTGTGGACCATTCGGAATATACGCTTGAGCGTTCATTGAGTACTTTAGGGTTATCTGCAAATGATATAACCGATGCCGTTCTTACCCATTTGCATTTTGATCACGCAGGCGGCTCCACGAAATTAGGTCCGGATGGACGTGTCATTCCCACATTCGGAAATGCAAAATACTATGTTCAAAAGAAACACTATGAATGGGGGCTGAATGCGAGCGAAAAGGATCGTGCTAGTTTTCTGAAGCCTGATTATATGCCGTTGATCGAATCCGGGAAGCTTCAGCTTGTTGACGACGGGGATAATTTGTTTCCTTTTATCAAGTTTTTTCTTGCGCACGGGCATTCGCCTTATCAGCAATTACCGGTTATCTCCGACGGAGCGACAACGGTCTTTTTTTGCGGGGACCTTATGCCGACGAGAACGCATGTAGCGGTACCGTATGTGATGGCTTATGACAATCAGCCGTTAGTGACCATCGAAGAGAAGAAGAAGATTTTGTCACAGGCCGTTACCGAAAAGTGGTTTTTGTTCTTTGAGCATGATCCTGAAACGGCGATAGGGACCGTAGTAAAAGATGAAAAAGGGTATCGCTTTGGAGAGAAAGTTAATTTTTAATACCGGGCATTCTTTGAAAGAAATATGACAGCTGTATGATAGGGGAAAAAAAAGTTTCAGTTATTATTCCATCTGCAGGTATCGGCAAAAGAATGGGAACTCTTCCCGGCGGTGTTGAGAAACAATTTATCGATTTGCAGGGACGGCCGCTACTCAGTCATACCGTCCGCAAATTTGAAAGATCAAAATATGTGGACGAAATTATTCTGGTTTGTTCTACCGATAGTGTGAGTTATGTTAAAAAGGAAATTGTCGACGCATATGGATTTGCTAAAGTGCGATCCGTTATACCGGGTGGCAAAGAGCGGCAAGACAGTGTTTATGAGGGTCTTAAAGCAATTGATAATTCGGATATAGTTCTTGTTCATGACGGAGTAAGGCCTTTCATTCGAACCGAAAAGGTCGACGAGCTTATTGAGGTTTGTAATGTCACCGGCGCTGTACTGCTGGCTGTTCGCTCAAAAGATACCGTCAAAATACAAGACCATGAGCAATACGTCAAAACGACTTTGGACCGGGCACTCATTTGGAATGTGCAAACTCCGCAGGCATTTGAATTCAGCCTCTTAGAACTGGCTTTTGAAAAGGCCATTAGAGAATCGTATTATGGTACCGACGAAAGCATGCTGGTTGAACGATTGGGAAAAAAAGTTAAGATCGTTGAAGGCGATTATGACAATATCAAGATTACAACGCCGGACGATCTTATATTGGCCGAATGTATTATTAATCAAGCGAAGTTAGAGTTTTGAATTGACAATATAATGCCATTTTGATTAGATTTGACCGTTATAACAACAGGTTTTTACGATTAATTTAGGTTCAAAACCTTAAGGAGGAGAAATGGACGAATATAAGGATTACATGAAAAAAGGGCGGGAGTTCTTTGTGCAGCAGGATTACCGTAAAGCTTATGAGTTTTTTAATGCTGCGCTTGAAATGGTCAAGAACCTCAAAGACAGTGACGATTCAAAAAACCATTATTACATTTCCCAGGAATGTGTTTTCGATTCCTTAGAAAAAATGCAAGATTATAAGGCAGCCTTGCAGCGAATAGAAGAGGTTATAAAAGAGGAACAAGCCAAAGGAGAAAACGCACCGGTCAGGCACATTGCACATTTCATGCAAAGAAAGGCCTGTCTGGAAATTAAAAATGGGAACAATCGTCCCGGCGTCAAATTGGCCGGAGAAGCTTATGAACTCAGTTTCAAAACCAAAGAACAGACCAATTGTGAAATTGCTGCTAAGATTTGGAATGAGCACCAGCGCGGATCGAAAATCACGACGGATTACCTGGAATACTGGCAGAAACACCACAACTATTGGGTAGCCGACAGAGAATTGCCAATTTAGTTACAAGGTTTAGCTTTAGCTTAAAGTCCGCTATTGTAAGCGGACTTTTTTTTGTCCAAACATCATACCGGCTAATTCGGACGTCAAAGTATAACTTGATTCTTCGTAACAGGATAAGTATATTCGCACGACTGGAAATTACAATTTAATCATTACATACGACATTCTACTGAGGAATAATTATGGATTTCAAATTGACCGAAGAACAGGAGATGATACGTCAGACTGCGTGTGATTTCGCAGCGGAACATCTTGCTCCTTTTGCGGCGGAGCGGGACGAAAAACAGTCATTCCCAAAAGAAACGATCAAGCTGATGGGTGAACTGGGTTTTTTAGGTATGATGGTGAGCGACAAATGGGGCGGATCGGCATCAGATTCGATCGCCTATGTGCAGGTGATCATCGAACTGGCGAAGGCGGATGCCTCAGCTGCCGTCATCGCATCAGTTAATAACTCGCTGGTATGCTTCAATATTGAAAAATACGGAACCGATGCCCAAAAGGAAAAATACCTTAAACCGATGGCATCCGGACAAGCATTGGGCGCATATTCGTTGTCAGAAGCCGTATCGGGCAGCGATGCCGCCGGTTTGATCTGTTTTGCAGAGAATAAAGGGGATCATTACCTTGTGAACGGAACAAAACTTTGGGTTACGAATGGCTATCATTCGGATTATGTCGTGTGCTTTATTCGTACCGATAAATCGAATAAAACAAAAGGTATTAGTGCCTTTATCGTTGACAAGAAATTTCCCGGTTTCCGCGTCGGAAAAAAAGAAAACAAATTGGGGATCCGAGCATCGGATACTACCGAATTGGTATTTGAAAACTGTAAGGTTCCTAAAGAAAACCTCCTCGGGCAGGAAGGATTAGGCTTCAAGATCGCGATGGAGACTTTGGATGGCGGCCGTATCGGTATAGCAGCGCAGGCCATCGGTATTGCGGAAGCGGCATTGGACGAAGTTGTGAAATATACCAAGGCTCGTGAACAATTCGGCCAGCCGATCGCAAAATTTCAGGCCAATGAATTCAAGATCGCAGATATGGCCATGCGCATCGACGCATCTAAAATGCTGTTATACCGTGCGTGTTGGCTGAAAGATCAGGGACAGAAGTTTGCAAAGGAAGCGGCTATGGCTAAATTATTTGCTTCAGAAACTGCCATGTGGGTGACTACGCAGGCCGTACAAATGCACGGCGGATACGGATATACGAAGGAATACCCGGTCGAGAGATTTATGCGCGATGCAAAGATCACAGAAATTTACGAAGGTACGTCAGAAATCCAGCGCGTCGTGATCGCACGTAATGTATTGAATTGGTAACCTTACTTTTTCGGAGTAACCGTCGTAATGAGTATTTTTGAAATGATGGAAGAGAGAGAACACGAAGAAGTTGTGTTCTTTAGTGACAAGCAAAGCGGTTTGAGAGCTATTGTAGCGATTCATGATACCACACTGGGTCCTGCTCTTGGCGGATGCCGTATGTATCCTTACGAGTCTGCTGAGCAGGCGTTGAACGACGTTCTGAGGTTATCACGGGGAATGACTTACAAAGCCGCCGTAGCCGGGTTGAATCTCGGAGGCGGCAAAGCCGTCATAATCGGAGATCCGAAAAAGCATAAGAATGAGATCCTTTTCAGGGCATTCGGCCGATTTGTCCAAGGACTCGGGGGACGTTATATTACAGCGGAAGATGTAGGAACGAGCGTTACAGATATGGAATGGGTTCGAATGGAAACGAAATATGTTACCGGGATTTCCCGCGCATTGGGTGGCAGCGGCGATCCTTCTCCGGTTACTGCTTTGGGGACGTATCGTGGGATGAAAGCTTGTGTTGAAAAAGTATTTGGTACCCAGTCTCTCAAAGGCTTGCGTGTTGCCGTTCAGGGACTCGGCCACGTGGGTTACTATCTGGTACGCCATCTGCACGATGAAGGCGCCAAATTGATTGTGTCGGATCTAGATTCCGAAAGGGTTAAGAAAGTAGTCAATGAATTTGGTGCAGAGTTCGTTGAAGGCGACAAGATCTATTCCGCAGATGCTGATATCTTTGCTCCATGTGCTCTGGGCGCAATTGTAAACGATATGACCATTCCGCAATTCAGGTTCAAGATAATCGCCGGTGCAGCCAACAATCAGTTAGCCGACGAAGCCAAACACGGGCAGATGCTGATCGACAAAAAGATCGTTTACGCACCTGATTATGTCATTAATTCTGGCGGACTGATCAATGTTTACAATGAATTGGAGGGCTATAATCAGGAAAAAGCATTATCCCAAGCCAAAGGTATCTACGATATTGTAAAAAGTATTCTTGAACTTTCCGAAAAGGAAAAAATACCGACGTATGTGGCATCCAATAAGCTCGCGGAAGAGCGTATGCGTCAGATAGGCCGTATTAAACAAGCATATGTGAGCAAATCCGAGACGGTCATGCGCAGATTAGAAAGTTTCTAACTATTTTACGAATGAGTACTCAGCGATAAGCTGTAAAAGGTCTTTGTCAATTCTTATGAATCCTCTATTACGTGATGAATCAAAACCCGTTAACCCAGCTCCCAAAAACAGCAGGCGGGAAGCCCGTGAAACCGTTCTCCAAGTACTTTATGCATATGAATTTTCGCATGACCCTGTAGGGAAGATCTTAGAGGATGTTAGCGAGCCGTTTTCAGACCTTACGATGGCCTTTATCCGGAAATTGGTCGGGTGTGCAGTTGAGAATCGTGAACAATTGGATGATCTGATCAAATCGAAGGCTCAAAATTGGGACTTTGAACGTATCGCTGTTATCGATCGTTTGCTCCTGCGCATCGGTATATGTGAATTCCTCCATTTTGAAGATATCCCTCCTAAAGTATCCATAAACGAAGTTATCGAAATAAGTAAACGTTACAGCACGGATAAAAGCAGTAAATTTATAAACGGTATTCTGGACTCGGTTTTTGAAGATCTGAAAAACAAAGCCCGTATCAAGAAAACCGGACGCGGTATTATTGAAGAGTGAAAATTGAGTAAATGATAAAATCAGGAAGCTTGTTCATGATCTGAACGAGCTTTTTTTGTATGCCATCCCATATACTTGAAATTGCACAAATAGCGGATGTCTCGGAAGTGAACGGACCGGGAAAACGTACAGTGATTTGGGTCCAAGGCTGTCCCAAACGCTGTCCGGGCTGCTGGAATCCTGATTATTTAAATTTTGGAAGTCAGTGGCAATTATCTCCTGAAGATCTTTTTGAAACCGTTAAAAAGAGAACGAACGGTTTTGCCGCAATAGAAGGAATTACGTTCAGCGGTGGAGAACCCTTTGCGCAAGCGGCCGGTTTGGCGGAATCAGCCTATTTATTTTGTGATGCGGGCTTGACACTAATGAGCTATACGGGTTTCACTGCAAAGGAGATTAATAATTTTGGAAGTCCTTATACAGATTTATTGAAGTATTTGGATATACTTGTCGACGGGGAATACGTTAAAGAGCTTTCGTGCGATCGTCTATGGCGGGGCTCCTCTAACCAAAAAGTCCATTTCCTTACGGACCGTTATCTGAATTTTAGAGAAGCAGCCGTCGTGGACTATCGTGAATTTGAAGTTGTGTTGTCAGGTGAAAAACTCACCGTAACAGGTTTTCCAAAACTTGATTTATTAAGAAAAATTAAATAGCTTAGCTCGCTTCTGGTATCGTAAAAGTTAACACGTGAATCAATTCATTACTGGAATTTCCGAATGGACCTTTCAAAAAAACTGAAGAATATTACGGACGAGACTATTCGCCTGATGGCGGTTGTTGAGATCGGCAAATTGCTTAATTCCACCCTGGACCTTAATAAGATCCTTGAGATCATACTGGATACTGCTATTAAGAACCTTAATGCTGACCGAGGGACGTTGTATTTGATTGATCATGAAAAGAAGGAATTATGGTCAAAAGTATTGCAGGGAGACAGCATCATTGAGATCCGGCTTCCATTGGGGCAAGGAATTGCGGGATATGTTGCTGAAACCGGAAAGAAGATCATTTTAAAGGACGCTTATAAAGATGAAAGGTTCAATCCGGAATTTGATCGAAAGACCGGCTACGTTACAAAGACGATCCTATGTACGCCCATGAAGAATCGTAAAGGTCAGATGATCGGTGTTTTTCAGATCATTAACCGCAAAAACGGCTTTTTTACGATGGACGATACGAAATTTCTCGATACTTTGTCCGTAGACGCATGTATAGCGATCGAAAACGCACGTCTTCACGAAGAATCGCTTGAGAAAGAAAGGATGGAAAAAGAGCTGGAAGTTGCAGCCACCATTCAAAAGATGATCATTCCTAAAGAAATCATTCAGATCAAAGGATTTGAGATTGCGGGTTTTAATGCGCCCAGCAAGCAGGTTGGAGGCGATTTTTATGATGTGGTCCATTTGCCGAACGGGCAACTGGCCTTGATCATTGCCGATGTCTCAGGTAAAAGTATTCCCGGCGCGCTATTGGTCTCCACTCTGCAGGCGTCCCTCCGCGCTTATCTTGAAAGTGATTTTGAACTTACCAAATTAGTCGCAAAATTAAACCAGATTATTTTAAAAAATTCTACGGCCGACAAGTATATTACTTTTTTTATTGCGATTCTCGATCCTTCAACCAACATACTCCGATCGGTCAATGCGGGCCACAATCCGCCGCTTCTTTGCAGGAACGGATCGTTGAGAAAGCTTACAGTCGGAGGAATTCCACTGGGCATGTATCCCTTTGATCAGTTTGAATCTGAGGAGACCGTCCTGCAAAGCCATGATGCACTTATCATGTTCACCGACGGGGTAACCGAGGCGGCCGACAAAATGGACGAATTCTATGACGATGCGCGGTTGGAAAAATGTGCATTAAGTAATTCCAAACTGTCAGCCGATGAATTGAAACAGGTTATTTATGGAGATCTGAAACAATTTGTCGGTGATGCGGAACAATCCGACGATATAACCATGTTGATCTTAAAAAAGGAATAACCATGAAGTTAAAAAACGTTGTCGGTTTACTGTTTCCAATGGTGATGTTCCATTTCCAGTTTTTGAACGGTTTGTATTCTCAGGAAATCGGAGGAAATGCCCTGATAGTTGAAATGAAAGGCGAGGCCAGATACGTGGGTAATAAAACCGTGATCCTGAAAACAGGTGTCGTTATTCAAACTAATGATTCGATCTATTTACCGGTTGGCTCTAACATAAGAGTCATGGGTGAAGACGGATTGGCTATAAC
>CAZHUW010000085.1:0-13288 GCA_964535295.1 uncultured Bacteroidota bacterium | reverse complement strand
CTCTGCAGGTCGGAACAATAGCTGTTAAACTTCACTCCAAAATCAATGTTAAGCACATGACCGGGGCGAACGACGCGCAGCGTCGGGTTGTAATGCGCACCCGCATGCTCCGGGCCGGTGAAAACCGACGGGCAGACTTTTTCATCCCACGCCAGACCTAAACCCTGATGCCGCACCCTTTCCTGAATAAAATCCGCAATGTCCTTTTCGGTCACGCCGGGCTTGATATATCGGCGTGTGTCTTCGAGAATACTTTCTGCTTTTAAGATCGATTCCTTGATGAGTCTGATCTCGGTATCTGACTTACGCTGACGAAGAGCGGAAATGATCTTCTCTGCCGAGATCAATCGTTTTTCATATCCGATCTCCGACAGATATCCTGTCAACGTCAGATACATCCCATGCGTCAATCCGTCGCAGATCTCGCTTCCAACAGAGAAATTGACCGCGATCGACTTTGGATCAATTTTTCCGATCACATCCATAAAATGTTTTTTGATACCTTCGACGTAACCGATTATTTCATCATACGAACCCAGATCTTCGATCGCTTTTTTGTCATATTGCCCTACGATCGCAGCCGTTTTGCCCGAGGATGTGATGATGAACATGGAATGCCAGGTCACATCGCCGTTGATAAGATAGGGCAGCGTCGGATCGCCGTTCAGAGCACTTTCGCGTGTGAACGTGATCCAGCAATCGATATTCAATTCTCTTAATATCGCTTTGGCCTGCTGAACTTTTTCTCGGACTAACATTGGATGGTTCCTTTCTAAGCGCTTGCCTCAACGGCAGTTTCGAATCTTTTGATTTAACTGAACCGGTCAGGACTCAGCGCAGTTATATCAACCGTGGTTTTTTGATCGGCAACGATCTCTGAAATGAGTTTGCCTGTGACCGGAGCCATCGTAATGCCGAGCATGGCGTGCCCCGTTGCCGCGATCAGATTTTTTGCTTTTTCAAATCGTCCGATAAAAGGTAGTCCGTCGGGAGAACAAGGCCGTAATCCTGCCCAGGCCTGATGAGTATCGACCTTGTCCAACTGCATATCATCCAGGTAGGCCGGAACGGCTCTGAGGATCGCTTTTACACGCCGCTCATTGATCGTCAGATCGATCGGGCTGAGTTCCAGCGTACCGCCAAACCGTAAGACTTTTCCCATCGGCGTGATCGCCACGCGCGCTTCGGTTAATATGAACGGTATCTTCGGCTGATGCGCCGGATTCTGAACGGTAACACTGTAGCCTTTGCCGGGCTGAACAGGCAATTTAATGGAGAGCTTTTCAATCAATTTCGGTGACCATGATCCGGCGGCAAGTATAAATTGTTTACCTCCTATTTTTCCCTCTCTTGTTACCACGGAAGAGATGGCGTTCCCGTTTTTCTCAAAATGAAGCACTTCCGTTTTTTCAAAAAAAGCAACGCCTTTCTTGTTGATAAGCTCAGACATGGAGAGAACAAATTGATCGGGTATCAAATGACCGTCGTTAGGAAAAAACAATCCGCCGCGCGAAAGAATCTTTACGTTGGGCTCTAGTTCGTTGAGCTGTGAATTATCCAACATACGTGCCTCGACGCCGATCTCTTCCGTCAGATGCGCTTCGTGCAGGTTGGCTTTTTCACCTGCCGGGGTGTTGTGCAGGATCAGAAGTCCGCGATGCTTAAACCCGTAAGATATCATTTCATCCGTATTGATTTTTTTGAATAACCGGAGGCTCTCGGAGCTTAGGTCGCGCAGAACAGGCATCCCGCGCCGCATCGGCTTTTCGCTGCTCGCTCTGAAATACCGCCATAACCACAAGAGTAATTCTGAATCCATACGCGGATGAATATAGAACGGGCTTTCGGGATTGAACATCCATTTCAACCCCTTAGCAACCATGCCCGGCGCGGCAAGCGGCACGAAATGGCTCGGGCTGATCAAACCGGCATTGCCCCATGAACAGGATGTTTCTTTTCCGACCTCGTTCTTCTCAATGACCGCAACGCTGCAGCCGTTCTTGACAAGATAATAAGCCGAACAAATCCCGATAGCACCGCCACCAATAATGACCACATCAAATTTTTGTTCCATCAAAATCTTTCCATTGCGAATATGTTTGAGCCAAGAAGACACTAAGTCACAAAGAATTTTTCAGTCAAATATTAATTAGTATTCCTTTGTGCCTTTGAGTCTTAGTGGCAAAACTCCTATATCACCTGAAATCCATGCGCATACGGGTCCGCGTCATCCACCAGGATCGTATTGAATCCCGTGACACACGCCCAACCTTCAATACTGGGAATAATTGCGTCATAAGGGCCGACTTTTGTTGCGGATTCAACACGTCCGCGAAAGAGACTGCCGATAATACTCTCATGAACGAACGTATCGCCAACTTTTAATTTTCCTTTCGCGGCCCATTGCGCCATACGCGCGGAAGTGCCCGTGCCGCAGGGAGAACGGTCGATCGCTTTTTCGCCGTAGAATACCGCATTTCTCGCGTGCGCTTCAGCATGTTTCGATGCGCCGGTCCACTCCACGTGGGAACAACCTTTGATCGTCGGGTTCTCAGGATGAACGAACGAGTATTTTTCGTTGATCCTTTGCCGCACAACAGGGCTCCAGCGGATCACATCCCCGGCGGAGATATGTTCCAGTCCTTTGAAATTTTTCTGTGGATCGATGATCGCGTAGAAATTTCCGCCATAAGCCACGTCCACGGTCAATTCGCCGAGGTCCGGGCAATCGACCGTCAAGCCTGACGAATGCAGGAACGACGGTACATTGACAATTCGAACCGATTTGACCTTATCATTTTCCATAGTATAAAAAGCCTCAACGAGGCCCGCCGGAACCTCCAGTTTCAGCTTACCCGGCGTTTTCGGCGTCACCAGCTTCTGCTCGATCATCACGGTTACCGTTCCAATCGTCCCGTGGCCGCACATGGGCAGACAGCCGCTGGTTTCTATGAATAAAATTCCAATATCGGAATCCGGCAGGGTCGGAGGATATAGAATGCTGCCCGACATCATATCGTGACCTCGCGGTTCGAACATCAGCCCCGTTCGTATCCAGTCAAATTCCTTCATAAAATGCAAGCGCCGATCATTCATGGTATTGCCGATCAATTCAGGGCCGCCGCCGGTAATCACACGAACCGGATTTCCGCAAGTGTGCGCATCAATACATATAAAAGTTGTTTTGGACATGTTGAATTATTGTATCAAGTTTTGAGAAATACAGTTTTCAAAATATGGCCTTGGAAAAAATGCCGCTCAAGAACCCGAGTTCGCATGAAAGCATGAGCGGAAAACGTGATTCAAACTTCCAAAAACAATTTGCACTTCACGGCTGTAACTGTTTTCCGCCACCTTGCCAGCGAACTCGGGTTCCGGCATTTTTTCCACAGCCTTGATTTTTCTTTTGGTTCTTTTCTTTGTATCAAGACAAAGAAAAGAACATGGCAATCTATTTATCTATTGATTCCCGTGTCAATTTTTCCAAATAATCCATCAATTCATCCGATGCCAGCATCGCTTTTTGTTCATCGTTTTCCGCGATGGCTATCATGATATCCGAATGAAGTTTCGCCGACTGCGTAAGATCCTCGTCATGATGGTACCGGTACCAGAACCTCCGGCAATGCGCGCGCAGAGGAGAACAGGCTTCCGCTGCAAACGGATTACGACAGGCCTCGGCTAAAATATGGTCAAATTCGTGATCAATGTGAATAAAGGAATTCAAATTCCCGTCTACTGCGGCAGAAACGATTTGTGCGGCAAATTCCGATAATCGTTTTCTTTGTTCCGGCGTCGCGCGCCGCGCCGATTTGGAAATGACGATCCTCTCCAGTGCACGGCGGGTCTCTAACAGAGCAAGCTGATCGGTAATATTTATTTCAGTAACAATGATCCCTTTTCGCGGGCGCATTTCTACGAGATGTTCCGATGCGAGTCGAAGCAGAGCTTCTCTAACAGGCGTACGGCCGATACCGGTCTCATTCATAAGTTCGCTTTCGGATATGATACTGCCCGGCTTCAGTTTCAGCGTTACAATCATTTCTTCGATCAGATCGTAAGCCTGGATTGATAATGTAGCTGTGTTATTCATCAAATATGTCCAGTTATCAAGATGAAAACTCGGGTTTTAGGGTTTCCCGGCCTTGAAAAAACGACGAGTGAGAACCGGAGTTCGCAAATAAAATAATCAGCGGAAAACGTGAAACAGACTTTAGTGGTCTAACGGTGGCTAATTTCAGTAACTGTTTTCCGCCACAATCCAGCGAACTCCGGTTCCGGCGTTTCTTCGGAGCCTTGATTTTTCTTTTGGTTCTTTTCTTTGCATCAAGGCAAAGAAAAGAACATCTGTAAATCTGATCGGGCAATCATCACGCCATCGTATACGTTGTCTTCACCGTCGTGTAAAACTCTCTTGCATAAGAACCCTGTTCCCTCGGGCCATAGCTTGAACCTTTTCGTCCGCCGAACGGCACATGGTAGTCGATCCCGGCCGTCGGCAGATTGATCATGATCATGCCGGCCTGCGCATGGCGTTTGAAATGATGTGCCATTTTTAATGACTGCGTGCATATTCCGGACGTCAGCCCGAACGGCGTATCATTGGCAATCGCAAGCGCTTCATCATAATTCTTCACGCGGATGACAGTCGCAACCGGCCCGAATATTTCGTCACGGTTGATCTTCATTTTGTGGTTTGTTTCGGTGAATAAAGCCGGATCGAAATAGTAACCGTTCTTCTCGCGATTCAGACGCACGCCGCCGGTAACAAGTTTCGCGCCTTCCTTTTTACCGATATCGATGTAACGTAAGTCTTTTGTGAGTTGTGAATCATCCGCTACAGGCCCGATATCCGTTCCGGCAGCCAACGCATCGTCGATCTTCAGCTTTTTAATTCGGTCGATCATCGTTTGCACAAATCTATCATGAATGCCTTCCGTCACGATCAATCGGCTCGATGCCGTGCAACGCTGTCCCGTAGAATAGAATGAACCCTGTATCGCTGCATTGACCGCTGTATCCAGATCGGCGTCATCCAGAACGACCAATGGATTCTTCCCACCCATTTCAAGCTGAACTTTAGTCATACGCGACGCGCAATGTACGGCTATTTTCTTCCCGACCTCCACGGAACCTGTAAAACTGATCCCTGCTACGCCATGATGATCGACCAGCGCTTGGCCGACAATTTCTCCGCGGCCCATGACCATATTAAAAACACCTTTGGGCAAACCCGAACGTGAAATGATCTCTGTCAGAGCCCATGCGCTGGCGGGAACGAGTTCTGCCGGCTTGAACACGACACAATTACCAAAAGCCAGAGCCGGTGCGATTTTCCAGGCCGGAATAGCGATAGGAAAATTCCACGGAACGATCAGCCCGATAACGCCGATCGGTTCACGCACCGCATCCACCATCACATGCGGACGGACGGACGGCATAAGGTCGCCGGAATTACGCAGCGCTTCCCCGGCAAAAAATTTGAAAATATTTCCGGCGCGGTTGACTTCGCCGACAGCTTCAGGCAGGGTCTTCCCTTCTTCCCGTGCAAGCAAGCGTCCGAGTTCATCCTGCCTCGCAAGAATCTCACTCCCGATAAGATCAAGAGCATTGAACCGATGTTGCGGAGTTGTCTGCGACCAGGCCGGAAATGCTGACCCAGCTGCGTTCATGGCTAAGTCAATATGCGAAGCATCCCCTTCGGCGTACATGCCGATTGTATCCTGAATATCTGAAGGATTAATATTGGGCTTTACGGTCGAGCCGTCAACCCATTCGCCGTTGATGAATAATTTTTTTGATTCCATGGTTTTGTTTTTTTGGTAAGTCGGGTTTTATTCTGATTGATTTTTTGTGTGATTCTGTTATTCTGGCCTTGGAAAAACGCCGAACAAAGAACCGGAGTTCGCATGAAAAAATCAGCAGAAAACGTGAAACAGCTTAATCATGTAAGAAAGATTTAAAATTATTGAACTGTTTTCTGCAACCGAGATTTTGCGAACTCCGGTTCCGGCGTTTTTCCATAGCCTTACGTGCTTTTCTTTGTTCCTTTCTTTTGCACGAGCAAAAGAAAGGAAAGACGGTATCATAAGTGGTCATATCCTCGGCAAAACCGGCCTTGTCGCCATCGCCGTCTTCACGATTTGTTCTACTTTCGCCCGCTCATCTCCAACCAGTGTCAATCGGGGCGGACGAACAAGTTCAGATCCCACGCCAGCAAGTTCTTCGACCAGTTTGATGTTCTGAACAAATTTCGTCGACACATCGAGATGCAGAAGAGGCATGAACCAGCGGTAGATCGGCAATGCTTCCTGTATGCGCCCGGCTTTGATCAATTCGTACAGAACCACGGTCTCACGCGGGAATGCGCACACCAGCCCGGCCAGCCAGCCATTTGCGCCAAGCACCAAACTCTCCATCGCAAGATCGTCCACACCGCAAAAGATTTGATATCGATTGCCGGTCAGATTGATGATATCCGTCAGCCGTCGAATATTATCCGACGATTCTTTGATCGCAACAAATCGCGGCTCGTCGGCCATCTCGGCGAACATTTCCGGCGTGATGTCAACTTTATACGCAACCGGATTATTATAGATCATGATCGGACGATCGGTGGCTTTGGCGATTGTTCGGTAGTGTGCAATCGTTTCACGCCGGTCGGAGGGATACGGGATCGCAGGCAAAACCATAAATCCGTCTACGCCAAGTTTCGCCGCCTGTTCGGCATATTCACATCCTTTAACTGTGGACGATTCCGCTACGCAGGAAACCACCGGAACTTTTCCTTTCGCCGCCCCAAGTGTCATTTTTACAACATCCAATTTCTCTTGTTGCGATAAGGTCATATTTTCCCCGAGAGAACCCATCACCACGAGACCGTGAACGCCCGCATTTAATTGGAATTGAATGTGTTTTTCCATTGCGGAAAAATCTATCGAAAGATTTGTTTTAAATTTAGTCGTAAGCGCAGGAAAGATACCTTCCCATTTTTTTTTCATAAATTATCTCCAATAAAAACAATAAATATCATTTATCATTAAATAATATATTACAAGTATATGTGTAAATTCAAAAACTTTTATGCTAACGGTAACAGCCTTTAGGATCAGTTCTTTAATTTGTTATTAAAATTCTTTGCATTGAATTCGGGTAATGTATCGGTTCAGATACCCGCTTCATGTCTCTTACGAATTAACGCACCGATCCCCACTGCGAATACCATCAATCCGAAAGCTAAAAAATACGGCATGTCGTGTCCGGCAAAATCATAAGCCACACCGCCGATCATCGGGCCGAGCATACGCGCGAGACTTGCGAAACTCTGGATAATCCCGAGGATCGAACCTTGTTCCGCCGGATCGGCTAATTGCGAACTCAAACTCATAATGGTCGGCATCATGCAGCTGCTCCCGGTTGCCATCAGAGCTACGAACACGGCTAATGCGGCCAAGTTAGCGCCCGGAAGGATCGATGAAATGGGAAAGCCGATGAATCCGACCCCCATCATGATAGCTCCGGCAAAGAGAAGATTTCTTTCACCGAATAATTTTGTTAGCCGGCCGATCATGCCGCCCTGAACGATCACGCTGAATATTCCTATCTCCGCAAAGAACCAGCCCATACCTGAGCTGGATAATTTAAAAGGCTCTTCCATGATAAAAAGAGGAAATGAAGCATAAATATTAGAGAAGGCCACCGTGGCGATGGACATCAGCGCAATGATCAGCCCCAATTGCGGTGTGACCAAAGCTTTTTTTAGTCCTCGGATATCGATCAGCATTTTATGAGAGTGAGCGGTGCGCAGGTCGGCATGCAACGACTCGGGCAACAAAAAATAAGCAGAAATTAAATTAACCAGACAAAGCCCCGCTGCGATGTAGCCGGGTAAAGCATATTTCATATCTCCAAAATAATCCGTAGAAAAAACCCCGCTGATAAGCGGGCCGAAAATAAAACCGAGCCCGAACGCGGCGCCGATCATGCCCATGCCTTTGGAGCGGTTCTCCACCGTGGTAACGTCACTGATATAGGCCTGCGCCACCGAGATATTCGCATTGGAAATCCCTGCAAGTATACGCGAAAGAAAAAGCATCCAGAGTGAGAACGAAGTTGAAAATAGCAGATACGCGATGAACGATCCTCCGATCGTTATCAGCAGTATCGGCCTGCGTCCGTATCGGTCGGATAACCTTCCCCACAATGGCATAAATATGAACGACATCAGCGAAAACACGCTGAGCAGAAGCCCGATCACCACGCCCGATGCGCCGAAATTCTGCGCGTAAAAAGGAAGCAGCGGGATCACGATCCCGAAACTTACCAGATCTATAAAAACCGTTATAAAAATAACTACTAATGGAGAACGTTTCATGGAAACCTTGTTCTATATTTCAATTGTCTAAAATTTCCTCTTCATACTTCTGTCATATATCGTTTGAATCATTGAGTCATTTGATCATTGTGTCATTGACCATGCATTAAATGACTTATTGGCACAATGACTAAATGACTCAATCTTTCACTCTCGCTTTCTCCTCATTCACAAAAAACAACAACGCCATGCCGGCAATAAAGAAAACAATGAGCGACAGGATCGACTGTCTGGCAGAACCCGTGACTTGGCGAATAATAGCAAATGCAAGCGGACCCCAGATCGCGGAAAATTTTGTAAAAACGGAATAAAATCCGTAGAACTCTGCCGATGCGCCTTCAGGGATCATTGCGCCGTAATACGAGCGGCTAAGCGCCTGCGACGCACCCAGGATAATACCGACAACGATCCCAAGGATCATATATTCGGCCGAAGTAGTCATATAATATGCATAAATCACCACGCACGACCACAGCACCAGATTCACCATGATCGTCTTCTTCGTTCCGATTCGCTCGGCCAATCTACTGAAGCCTAGCGCGCCGCCTGTGGCAACAAGCTGAATAATAAAAAGCGTTACCATTAATACGGAAGTGGTAAGCTTCAATTCTTCTTTACCGTAAATAGTGGCCATGACGATCACAGTCTGAATGCCTTCGTTATACAACATAAAAGCCAGAAGGAACAGGATCAGGTATTTCAATTTTTTGACTTTTCGTGTTGTATCCAATGTGCGCTGAAGTCCGGTCAAAACATACCCGATCAGTAAAGGTTTATCCATAAATTTTTCCGGAAGCACCGTTTGTGTTCTTTCTTCATGTACCAATACCCATGTGAAGACCGAAAACCCGGCCCACCAAATCCCGGAAAAAGCCAGAACAATCCTCACAGCTTCGCTCTGAGACAACCCCAAACTGTCATGCCCCATGATGAGTCCGAGACTTAACAAGAACTGTATGTCGCTTCCGATGTAACCATACGCGTAACCTTTGCCGGAAACCCGATCCATTTTATCGGGCGATGCGATCTTCGTCAGAAGTGAATCATAAAAAACATTGCCGCCGACAAACCCGATCTGGGCAATGGCCAGAATGATCATGGTCATCCACACGTCCCCGGTTCCGCAAAAATACAGCAGCACGGTAAATAAGCTTCCGGTATAACAAAATGCCATCAGAAATTTCTTTTTCGACGAACTGAAATCGGCGATCGCGCCCAGAACCGGAGCGCACAGAAAGACAAATAATGCCGCGCTGCTGATGATAAAGCCCCAAAGTGATGTTGCGCTGTAAACGGTTCCGCCAATCATGAATCCCTCTTTCGGAACCACCACATCCGCAAAATACACCGGAAGCACTGCCGTTACGACCGTAAGAATGAATGCCGAATTTGCCCAATCGTACATGCACCAGCCGAATATCGTTTTTTTGTCGTTCTTTATCATGGAATCGGCACCTGGGTTATAAAAATCCGTGCAATGTAAGCGTTTCTTTTATAATTACAAATATCCAATTGAAGATACATTTAGAATTTTTTTAATTCAAAATTGACAATTCAAACTACAGCATGTATATTGGACACAAATAATACAACAAGAGAGAAGAAAATGAAAACCGGCGTTATTGTATTCCCCGGATCCAATTGCGATCATGATGCGTTTTATACCACCGGCACCTTAATCGGCCAGCATTCCGAATTCATCTGGCACAAGGACCGGAAAGACCTGAAAGAATTCGATCTGATAATCGTTCCCGGAGGTTTCTCATACGGCGATTATCTGCGCACAGGCGCCATAGCACGTTTTGCTCCGGTCATGCAGGACGTGATCGAATTCGCCAAATTCGGCGGTACCGTCTTAGGTATATGCAACGGATTCCAGATACTGACCGAATGCGGTTTGCTCCCCGGCGCGCTTCTTCGTAATCACAGATTAAAATTCATTTGTAAGAACATCTTTCTGCGTGTAGAAAACACCTCGACGCGTTTCACTTCGGATTATGACGACCGGCAGGTCATTACCGTTCCGGTCGCGCATGGCGACGGCAATTATTTTGCGGACGATGATACTCTGAAAATGCTGGAGGATGAGCGCCGTGTCGTTTTCAGGTATTGTTCTGAGAACGGTACTGTGGATGAGAAGTCCAATCCGAACGGTTCCCGAAACGCGATCGCCGGTATTATCAACGAACAAGGAAACGTTTTGGGTATGATGCCGCATCCGGAGCGCTGCTCCGACCCGATCCTGGGAGATAATGACGGATTGAAGGTCTTTACCTCGCTGCTTGCTTCCGTTGAACAAGTAACGGCTTGATTTCACAGATTATTATTCTTCTCGATCTTCTGTATGTAGAATTCGATCTCCTGGAAAATCTTGTGCAAAAGACGCACATCTCTGTCTTCCAACGGCGTTCTGCCGAAAACCCTTTTCACTGTGACCATAAAATCTTCCATCGTATGTTTCGGCTCGAATCCGATGCGGCCTAAAAGACGCTCCACGCGTTTATAAAATAACTCCACTTCATGCGGTTCGGCATAATCCCAGTAAAAATTCGGGTTGCCGGTCAAAGACATCTTGAAGATCTCATACGCAAATACCATGACGCTTTGCGCAAGATTAACCGATGACTGGCCGGGATGGGTTGGAATGGTCGATATGATACGGCATTGATGGATCTCTTCGGTGGTCAACCCGTTATCTTCCCGCCCGAAGACCAGCGCAACGGATCTATCCTTTGCGATCTGAACGATCTGCTCCGCCGTTTCGGATGGCGTAAAAGTGGGGAAATGAGTTTCACGGATACGCACGGTAGTAGAAACTGAAAAATGCACACCTTTCAGCGCACCGTGCAGCGAAGAATAAATAACAGCTCTTTCCAGGATATCCTCCGCCTTTACCGCCATCATCCGCGCATCTTTGGACAGATGATCGCACGGGTTGACCAGTTTCAACCGGCTTAATCCGAAGTTCTTCATGGCGCGTGCGGCAGCGCCGATATTGCCCGGCGTCCGAGGCTCGACCAATACGATTTCAATATGTTGCAGATCAGGGTAAGTAAAATCTTTGGCAGGCATTACGGTTTTTCTTTATCAAGATTCTTTAGACGTTCGGCAAGCGCGGTTTCAATATCGATCATACGCGACGGCGCTCCGTTCATTTTTGTTGTCTCAATGTCGTTGCCGGTTACTTCAACTTCCCGCACCATATCATTGAGTGAATCAATAACGGCGGCGATCCGTTTAGTTTCGGTCAGACAAATCGTTACGAGTTCGTGATAAGACTCAGTACGGTCGACCTCTCTCGAAACCTCCGCTTTGGTTGAGATGACGGCCGCCGCGTTACGGATATGATGAGAGATCGTGGTCAGCGACTGCATCAGCGCCTCCAAATGCGCCTGGCGTTTTTGTTTTTCGATGAGTGTCAGAAGAAGTTTGTTCTGATCTGTCACGTCTTTTGCAATGATCGATACGGCGATCACGTTCTCATTGGCATCACGGATCGGCGATGCAGTGAGATACACCGAGACAGCGCGGCCGTTATGATGGATCAGTTCGCATTCCAGGTTTTTGAGCGTGCCTTCTTCCATCGCCTCTACCACCATTGATCGCATCATGCGCTTGTTGTCATACGGCGACAAAAGGTCCACGCCTTTGCCTATGATCTCTTCGGAACTGTAACCGAACAATTCTTCGGCGCCTAAATTCCATGAGAGAACGGTCTGCGTTTTTCCGACCGTAAAGATCGCATCGCCGGCATATTTCACCAGGCTCTGAAGGTACTTGTCAATGGTTTCCATATGGATTCTTTAATGTTAGATGTTCAATCTGAAATGATCCCTATTACGCCCAGCATCCTTCCGCTTTTACCGCCGCTGCCGCGATGCGAGAAAAAAAGATCTTGCCGTTCAAATGTACAATAGTCCGAGATAAAAATGTTCTTTACGCCGGCATTTTTCAATTGAGCTGCGTTGGCTTTCCAGAGATCCAGATGCGGTTTAGCGTGGCCGTTGCGTTCAATAAATACCGGCTCGAACCGGGCGGCAACTTCCTCGCTCACCTCATAATTTTTTACCGATATGGAAGGACCTAAGACCGCGATAATATTTGATCCGTCAATACTGAATTGTTTTTTTACTTTCTCGATGGTTTGATGTACTATTTCCTGCTGCGTTCCGCGCCATCCTGCATGAATGACCCCTACGATCTTGTTTTCCGGTTCGGCAAACATGACCGGAACACAGTCCGCCGCAGAAACGGTAAGAAAAACGTCCGGTTTATCGGTATAGGCCGCATCGGTACAATCAAGAAAAGCCGGCTGATCCACATAGGCCGATCGGGTTTCATGAACCTGCTTTTGAATCACAGCGGAACTTATATCAACACCCAGCGCGCGAAAAAAACGATTCCGGTTCTCTTCGACATTCGCTTTTAGGTCTTCGGTCGTAATACCCAGGTTCAGCCGGTCAAATGGCGCTTCGCTGACCCCGCCGATTCGCGTTGAAAAGGCCGCCCGGATGAACGGGAATGGATCGAAACATGAGAACTTTGCATAACGAACTTTGTTCTTCTCTTCAAAATACATGGGCATCATGTCGGTACCGCGTCCATGGTCTCCGGATGAATAACGATGTGCGTAATCTCGGGCATGTCTTTCTGTATGCGGATCTCAAAGGACGACATCATGGCATGCACTTCA
Source organism: uncultured Bacteroidota bacterium (assembly GCA_964535295.1). Lineage (GTDB taxonomy): Bacteria > CLD3 > CLD3 > SB21 > SB21 > SB21. The sequence continues at coordinate 221 of CAZHUW010000085.1, read as the reverse complement.
TCCAATGTCAACCCATCCTTCACGTGGCAGTCCATCATGAGTTTTTTGTGGCCTTCAACTTTGATCACGATAAAATCATGGCACCCGAGGATCGATTTCTCTTCGACCGCCAGTTCTTTCACGCGTTCGATCAGATGTTTCGATTTCGCCGTGATGTCTTCGGCGATCACTTCCCGGTCACGCGCATCCTCTATGTGAACTTTGACGTTCTTTATTTCTTC
>CAZHUW010000084.1:0-13337 GCA_964535295.1 uncultured Bacteroidota bacterium | reverse complement strand
AGCTCGTCATTCAGAATATCATATCTTGCCGCATAGCCTACCTGCCAATTAGGTGTGATCTTCAGACTTGAACCGATGTTTACGCCAAACGCTTTGGTGACGAATTCCGGGTTGGACTTATTGATATCGTAATTAAAATCCAGCCTCATCGACCACGGGACTCCTGCAGCGAGTGTATTATCCTGAGGGAGGAATCGCTGATTGTAATTCTCTTGAAATGGCTGTGTGGAATAGTTTTGATCCTGAGCTTCTTGGTTCGCCGTTTGCGACGCAGACGGCGAATTGCCCTCGCCGCCGGTGAAAGAAATGCCCGCGGTGACTGACGCAGAGATGAGACGCGGTATTTTGTTCAGTTTATCAATACGCTGATTCAGCAATTTGTCATACCGGTAAAAATCATGAACCATATTCATCGATAAGCTCAGATTCCTTGCCAGATCATTGCTTACTCCGATTGACGTGCTGAGAGTGGATAATCTGAACTGCTCGGCGACAAAATTATAACTGATCGAATTATTGAAATTCAACAGATCCAGTTTTTTTAACTCCGGTTCTTTGTCTGACTTTATTCCAGCAGAGTCTTTTTTTGATTGCTTGATCTTTGCCTGCAGCGTGTGACCTAAGTTAAATCCCATGGCCAACGAGCGCCCCTGTGGCGTGCCGCCGAATAGGATATTTCCGCTGTAACGGTCAAAACGGTTTTTTTTGCCTGATGTATCTCTTGCTGTTTCGTAATAGCCCCAAGGCTTCTTGGAAAAATCCGGTTGGTAGCTTAGGCTCATACTTGGCGACATAACGTGACGGAAAGTTTCAAGTCCTAAGATCTTTGGATTGGCCGTTCCGTAGATCTTGGTGGACACTCCGACGCTTGTGGAAAATGTATGACGCGCAAAAAAGGAGCGTACTGTATCACTGACCGGCCGGTTGAGCGAATCATAGCGGAAATTTTCGCTGCGGCGGTCCATCCAGGTTTCCTGGATGTTTAAACTTGGATTCACATTCAGATATTTCATGATCTTGAACGGTGCATTGATCCCGACATTATGATTCATTCCGATGGCGCTTGCGGGGTCAGCAGTACGGTCAGCCTGTGTCTTACGTCCCAATAAGTTGGAAGAATAGCCGTAACGTATGGATTGATACCATGTGTCCGGTTTATTTTTGTCCTTTTCGGATTTAGGGAAAAACGCAGAATTGGATTTGTTGATCGTGACGTTGGGAAAGGTAAGATCCTTCTGACCATTATCCAAATTCTCCGACTGAGAGAAATTGGCCGAAAAACTACCCCAGTCCTGCGTGTTATTATAACTGACATTGGTACGGATCTGGCGGTTGAGTATCTGTTGCTGGTTGATGCTGGTGTTCTGATAGAAATTCTTGCTGCTCACGTAATGAATGTCGGCATTGAGGTTTTGACGGTCGGTAATTGTTTGGCTGTGCTTGGCGTCAATATTCCACATGCGGTTTTTTTGGCCCGTGATATAACTAAGCGACGAATAAGAAAACTGGAAATTACCGCTGTAGCTGTAGCGTTTGGCATAACGCGAGCCGCCGTGTAAAAGATATCCGGCCTTGTCCAAAAAGTCGACCTGGCCGAGCGCATCAAAATAATCGTTAGGCGCCCAAAAATAACCGAAATTCCTTATCTGCTTACCTTCTCGAGGCGTCTCATTATATGCAGGGGGCGTAATGCCGGAGGCTCTTCCGCTGCGATTGGGGAAAACCCCGAATGGAATGGCGAAGATGGGGACCTCATGAATATATAGGATGATCGGCTTAGCTACTACTTTATCTTTCACGATCAGCTTCATTTCTTTCGATTGAAAATAAAAATGCGGATCCTTTTCCTCGCAGGTGGTGAATCGACCTCTTCGAATATAAAGTGTATTATCGCCGATCTTGCGGATATTCTCTCCATAGTAAAGTCCGTCCTGCATCTTTGTTTCGCCCATGACCACGCGTCCGCGGCGGGTATCAAAATTATATTCCATCGTATTTCCAGTGAAAGATTCTCCGCCTTCGCTAAATTTTGGGATCCCTTTGTAACGCATGACGTTTCCTGATGAATCGATAGAATCCGGAATAGCTTCCGCGGTCATAAGCCGCTTCGGTTGCTCGATAATGATCTTGGCGGCCGTGATCTCCATACCCCGGTATTTAACCCACGCGTTGCCTTTAAGAATTACGGTCGATCGATCGAGCGTGCCCTCGGTCGTGTCGGCGCCATAGAAAATCAGTGTATCAAGACCGGCATCTTGGGTTACCGTATCCCCTGAAGATTTTTTAAGAGAGTCTGCAAACTTGATGGTCTCGATTAACCCGGTATTAAAAGAGGATACGGAATCCGGTATTTCCTGCGCGTGGATTGACTGCGTCAGGATCAAGACATAGAAAATGAATAAATTCGGTTTTACAGTCATAGAACCCATGAATGTCGTAGCATAAAAAATTTACACTTCGCTGTCGAGCAGTATAGTTACAGGACCCGAGTTGACCAATTCCACTTCCATCATAGCGCCAAAAATACCCGTACTTACCTTGATACCTTTAGTCCGTAACAAATGAACGAACTCTTCATACAACGGTTCGGCAGTTTCCGGCGGCGCCGCATCAATAAAACTAGGTCTGCGCCCTTTACTCACGTTGCCGTACAAAGTGAATTGGGATACGGCGAGAATTTCTCCGCCGGCTTCCAAAAGTGAATCATTCAGTTTTCCATTCTGATCCTCAAAGATACGAAGGTTGGCGCATTTATCCGCCCAAAAAGGCAGAATATTTTTCGTATCTCCGTTTTTGAATCCGATCAGCAGAACCAGTCCTTTGCCGATCTGGCCAACCACTTTCTTATCAACGCAAACTTGTGCGCGGGTGGCGCGCTGTACAACGATTCTCAAAGTTACTCCCGATGGATTAACTCATACCCTTTGAAACAAAAAAGGACTATTGCATTGATCTGATATCGCCGCAATAGTCCCGTAATTATAAACAAAAAAACGCCTGAACGCGCACGCAAGGCGTTTGAATGTAATCAGCTCCGCTTATGGATCGGAACATACTTACGTTCGTTATGACCGGTGAAGATCTGACGAGGTCTTCCGATACGCGTATCTTTGGATTCCATCATTTCTTTCCATTGTGCGATCCAGCCCGGCATGCGGCCGATAGCGAATAGTACCGTGAACATTTCGACCGGGAATCCCATGGCTTTGTAAATGATGCCGCTGTAGAAATCAACGTTAGGATACAGTTTTTTCTCGATAAAATAGGGATCTTTTAATGCCACTTCTTCCAGTTGATGCGCGATGTCCAGCAACGGATCATTGATGCCCATTTTCGACAATACTTTGTCGCAGGTCTTTTTAATGATCTGGGCGCGTGGATCAAAATTCTTATAGACTCGGTGTCCGAAACCCATGAGGCGGAAATTCGAGTTCTTGTCTTTAGCCTTATCGATATATTTTTTGACGTTATTGCCGTCGTTATAGATCAACTGGAGCATTTCCAGAACTTCCTGGTTGGCGCCGCCATGAAGCGGGCCCCATAGCGCACAGATGCCAGCAGAGATCGCTGCGAAAAGATTGGCGTGGCTGCTTCCGACCATGCGCACGGTTGAAGTGGAACAATTCTGTTCGTGGTCCGCATGTAAAATGAATAACTGATCCAACGCTTTTTCAATATCGGGATCCACTTCATAATGTTCCGCCGGTACGGAGAACATCATGTTGAGGAAATTAGCGCAATAGCCCAGGGCGTTGATCGGATAAATAAAAGGCTGCCCGATTGATTTTTTATATGAATATGCCGCAATGGTCGGGATTTTTGCCAACAGCCGGAATATGGATATTTTCACATGTTCCGGGTTCAGAGGATCGATGGAATCCTGATAAAAAGTGGACAGCGAACATACCACTGACGACAAAAGCGCCATCGGGTGCGCGTCTCTCGGATAAGCATCGTAAAGGCTTCGCAGTGATTCATGCAGCATCGTGTGGTGGGTGATGCTCCGGCGGAATTCCTCCAGTTGCGCCGGCGAAGGAAGTTCTCCGTGAATGAGGAGATAACTGACTTCCATGAAGTTTGAACTTTCACAGAGATCCTGGATATTGTATCCGCGGTAACGCAAGATACCTTGTTCACCGTCCAGAAACGTGATGGCGCTGGTACATGCGCCGGTATTGGCGTAACCGTGATCCATAGTAATAAGGCCGGACTGGGCGCGTAACTTTGCAATGTCAACGGCTTGCTCATTTTCGGTTCCATTAATGAGAGGAAGGTCCATCGACTTGTCGTCATAGATGAGTTGAGCTTTCTTGACCATAGAGACTCCTTAGAGGAAGAGGTTTAATAGTGTGATTCAAAAAACCCGCCCTGAGATAACGGATTTTGAAAAGATGGGGTCAAGATAAGAAAAGAAAAAAAGATTGGCAAGATTTTTCATTTATACGCGAAGGGGGTCAGGAAGCCAATTTCCTAATGGGAAGAGTAATCTTGAATTCCGTACCGGTGCCGGGAGTGCTTTCAAAAAAGATGGTGCCTTTATGCGCTTCCAGGATCTTGTAGGATATGGCCAGCCCTAACCCGGTTCCTTTGCCGACCGGCTTCGTTGTAAAGAAAGGATCGTAGACCTTATGCTGTATCTCATAGGGAATACCTTTGCCGTTGTCCTTGATCGAAATAAGGATATTATTCTGTCCGGCATTCGTTCGTATCCAGACATCACCCTCTCCCTCAATGGATTGAAAAGCGTTCATCAAAAGGTTCATCAGGACCTGGTTAATGTGCCCGGGATTGCAGTAGATCAAAGGCAATTGGTTGAAGTTGCGATGGATGGTGATCCGGTTCTTATACTCGTTTTTCAGAATGTTCAGCGTGCTTTCAATGGAATCCACCAGAGAGATTTCCTTGAAATGCGATTCATCAAGACGCGAGAAATTACGAAGGTCCTCCACAATCTTCTGCGTGCGCTCAACGCCGTCGCGCATTTCGTGAATGATCTTTGGAAAATCCGAAAGGAATTTTTCGAATTTGGTTGATTCGATCAGTTTGTCGATCTCGGTCAGTTTTGCAACGAATGCGCCATGGCTGTCATCTTTGATATTCTTGAATGTTTCGAAAAAATCGAACACATCTGAAAACGCATAGAACATCGCCTGTACCTGGTGCCCTTTTTTCTCCAGAAGTGAAATATTCGCTTTGACATACGTGATAGGGTTATTGATCTCGTGTGCGATACCGGCTACCATCTGTCCCAGCGAAGCCATCTTCTCGGAATGAACAAGATGCATCTGCGTCTCACGCAATTCGTTCAAGACGCGTTCGACGGTCTCTTTTTGCACCATAAGTTCGCGGGTTCGTTTGGCTACTTTAGCCTCGAGCTCGGCGGTTCTCTGACGCACCAGGCTGATACGAAACTGATACATCGTATACACGGTCAGACCCAGAAAAGCTGCAACGAAAAGCAAAAACCACCAGCTTTTCCAGAAAGGAGTTTGAATTGTGAAATGTATTGAGACGGGTTTGTCGCTCCAGACTCCAAGTCCATTGCAGGCTACGATTTCAAAGATATAGCTTCCTTCATTCAGGTTCGTATACCGAATTCGGTTTTCCGGGATAGGTTCTGACCACTCCTTTTCAAATCCGATCAGCCTGTAGCGGTAACGCACATCGCTTTCATCTTTGAACGACGGCGAGACAAAATCAAGCGTGATATTGTTTTCTTCATATAAGATGGACTGATCCCCTGTGTGGAAAAGACTTCCAAAAAAAGATGAGTCCTCGGTGATCAAGTTGGTTTCAAAATAATTCAGATCCAAACGTCGGGTTAGTTTTTGAGTGTTGTCTTGTACGGTGAAATTGACCAAATACACCGTAGGTGCAGGGATTGCCATCGATGCTGAGGATTTTACCGGTATCCGCGTAAGGCCTCCTGCTGTTCCGGCCCATACAAAATTATTGTCGGTAATCAGCGAATTATCGGTGCTGATCTCATTGTCAATAAGCCCTTGTCTTTTGGTGTAAGTTTTGACGACACGTTCCGTTAAAGGATCGATCAGATTTAATCCGTTATTGGTTCCAACCCATAACATTCCCTGATCATCGAGCGTAATCGCATTGACGGAATTATCCGTGAGCCCGTCCTTTGCAGAGAACGTTTTGGAAATGTTATGGAGTCCGACCGCGCCGCCAGAAGGTGACGGCAAATGCTGAATAGCAAGACGCGTGAGGCCGCGTTCACTGCCGATCCAAAGATGACCTTTTGCGTCTTCGCATAAGGCGAGCGCGACGTCGTCTGCCAGGCCGTCTTTCTGGAGATATTTGTGGAAGACTTCGTTTTTTTCATCGAAAAGCGCAAGGCCGCCGCCGATTGTGCCCACCCAAATGCGATGCCGAGAATCCTCATACAAACACCACGGATTGTTGTTGGCCAATCCGTTCAAAGTTGTGAACGCCCGGATCTTGAATTGACCTTGATTGTCGATCGTGATATACCCGACACCCTCGTCCGTTGCTGCAAACCAAATCCTTTGCCTGTTATCAACGACAATATCTACGATACGGTGCCCGTTAAGCTCCGGGAAATTGTATAAGTTAACCGAATAAAAATCTCTGATCTTCTGAGATTGGTTAATCAGATTCCTTGCCTTTTCGGCTTCACCGGGAGTGATGTTCGGATAGCGTGCAAAATAATTATCCGGTATCAGAAGTTTCATTCCGTTAAAAGTACCGAGCCATATGAAACCTTGATGATCGAGGGTCACATCCCAGATTTCGGTTGCATTCAGTCCTTCCGTTTGAGCATAGGATTGAAATTTATTTTGATCATAAATAGAGAGCCCGACCGTAGTGCCGATGTATAAACGTCCGTTTAAATCCATGGCAGCGGATAGCACAGCATCATTGATCAGGCCGTCGGCTTCGGTAAAAGAGACCAATTCTTCGGAAACAAGTTTGCTGACGCCTTTGCCGAAAGTACCAAACCAATAATTTTGCTCACGGTCCTCAATCATCGTATAAAAGAAATTACCGCCAAATCCGTTTTTTGTCGAATAGTTTTTGAATACGATGGGTTCCGTTCTGGAATCGGTATAACTGAGACCGCTTTCAGTCATAAACCAGACATGGCCTTTTCGGTTTTGTGCGATACCGCGAACCGAATTATGGGTCAATCCGGCCGAGGTTGTAAAATTGTTGAACCGGTTATTCTCTATCTTGGTCATGCCCACCGGTGTCCCTACCCATAGTCGTTTGAATGAATCGTAAAATACGGCTTCAATGCGGTTGTTGATAAGGCCGTCTCGCGCAGATATTGTCGTTATTTCCACTTTAACGCCGGACAATAATTTTACAATCCCGATCCCCTCGGGTGTACCCGCATACAACGTGTTTTCCTGGTCTTTTGTCAGACAAAGGATCACATTGGAGGGCAACCCGTCCTTTTGTGTGAAATTATGGAAGACACCTGTATTCTTCACCAGTACACTCAACCCACCTGCAGTACCAAACCATAAGTTGCCATCGTTGTCTTCAATAATGCTCCGAACAGTGCCTTTCCCCAAGCCGTCAGTATTCAAGTCCTCTGATGCATTGTAATTGTAAAAAGAATCCGATTTGGAAATATACAGGCTGACCCCTTCGTCAGTTCCCAACCACAAACGGTTGTCGGACGATTCGAAGATCGTGCGAATAACGTTGCTGGCCAAACCGTGTTCTTTGGTGAAATTCTTGAAAGTGCGCCCGTCGTAGCGGCTCAGTCCGCCGCCTGTGCCGAACCACATGAACCCCAAATGATCCTGTTTGATAGCAAACACTTGGTTTTGAGCAAGACCCTCGGCGGTGGTATAATTCTTAATAAAAAGCTTTTGGGGAAAAATCAAAGCAGGGAAAAGCAGGCTAAAGGTGAGTACATATGCCGCGCGAAATATCGGGTTCACAACGCCCCCTGTTCTGCTTGATTGGTTTTGACATATGCGGACGGGCAATTCTCTTGAACGCAGCACCGGAAACACTGGGGACGCCGGGCTACACAAGTATTTCGGCCATGATCGGAGACCCTGTGAGAAAAAGAGACCCATTCTTTTTTCGGAAGAAGTTTCATCAGATCGTATTCGATTTTTTCAGGGTCACGGTGACGGGTTAATTTGAGCAAGCGAGCGATGCGGATCACATGCGTGTCTACAACCACTGACGCAATACCGAACGCATTGCCCAAAATCACATTTGCTGTTTTTCTTCCGACACCCGGCAATTGCATCAAGCGGTTCTGATCATTCGGAACATGCCCGCCGAATTGAGTGATCAAAAGATCAGAACAATTAATGATATGACTTGCTTTGGATCTGAAAAGTCCGACAGAACGTATATCATTTTCCAGGTTGTTTTGAGGAACTGATGCCAGCCCCTGAACGTTCTTATATTTTGCGAAAAGATTTTCTCCAACTTGATTCACGCGCTCATCCGTGCATTGTGCGGACAAGATAGTTTTTATCAACAATTCGAAAGGGGAACGGAAAGATAACTTGCAATGAGCGTCAGGATATTCTTTTTTCAACGCACGCACGATGCGTCGTGCCCGATTTCTCTTTGCCTCCAAGGATTCCATAGAGTCCGGATGGAATAAATTCAATAAATAATAGATAAATATGTGGTCAGTATCCACAAAAATCTTGCAGAAGACATCATGACAAGAAATGACTAATCGGATTAAGGATTTTCGGCAGGCGTTTCAGGCGGCGGTTCCTGCCCTTCTTGGGACAGAACCTCAACCTGGTTTTGACGGATGATTTCCTCGATATCATCCGACTGAATGTCTCTATTATTGAATTTTACGGACACGACTTTGGAAACACCCGCTTCCTGCATGGTGATACCGAATATGTTCTGTGCGGCTTCCATCGTCCGCTTATTATGCGTCACTACGATGAACTGAGTGTCTTTGGAGAAATCCCGGAGGATCTTTGTGAATTTATCAATATTGGTATCGTCGAGCGGTGCGTCCACTTCATCGAGAATACAGAACGGGCTGGGTTTAACCAGATAAATCGCAAAAAGAAGCGCGATCGCGGTCAACGTCTTTTCCCCTCCGGAGAGGAGGGCGATATGTTGGATCTTTTTTCCGGTCGGTCTGGCCAGGATCTCTATATTGGCTTCAAGCGGATCTTCATCCTTAGCCAGTTCCAGATTGGCTTCGCTGCTTTCAAATAGCGAAGTGAAGATCGAAATGAAATTCTGTTTGATACGGTCAAACACTTCCATGAATTGTTTTTGAGCCGTATTGTTGATCGTTTCGATCGTCTGCATCAACTGGCTTTCGGCCTCCAAAAGGTCCTGCCGTTGTTTTACCAGTGTATCCAGTCTTTCTTTTTCTACGTTGTATTCTGCAAAGGCTTCCATGTTCACGGGACCAAGCTGTTTGATCTTGCGGCGCAGTTCATCGATCGCCGCTTTTACAACGGTCGGATCAAACTCCGATGTAGCGGCGCTTTCCTGAGGCAGGTCACTGTCCAGAACTTCATCCAGTGTTTTTTCAGCCTGTTCACCCTCAGCTAAAGAAGGTTCGGCCGTCATGTCTTCCATCTCGGCAATCTCCGCATCGTCTTTGGAGTCTACACCCGAGGTTAAAAGCAAGGTCTCAAATGAATCCTTGGCCAGATCAAAATCATAGTCCCGCTGGATACGTTCCGTCAGGCTGCGCATCTCGAAACGAAGATCGTTATGCTCCTGTTCCATCGTATGACGGGAATTCAAAAGTTCTTCGCGCTGTCGGCGTATCTTTTTCAACTCGGCTTCGATCTTACCGGCGGTTTCCCTCATTTTGACAACATCGGTTTCTTCGATGTCGCGGTCCTGTTCAATCGTGTCGCGCGACTTGGACAATGTGATCAATTCGGACTCACGATCTACGGACGTGACTTCAAGCTTTTCGATCTCTGATTTTGCGGCAACCGTTTCCGCTTCATGTTTGGCGACGGTAGCATCAATATCCTCTATCTGCTGACGGCTGTTGTCAATATTGGATTGATAATTCTTGATCTCGCTTTCAAGGCGAACAAAGGATGAAAACAGTTCATTCACGGATTCGGACCGTTCACGGCGCTCTTTTTCCAGTTCGTTCAGGCGAAGCTCCAGCTTCCGTGTTTCAAGTTCCAATTCGCCACGGCGCGATTCCAATTCGTCCATTTGAGGTCCCATTTCTTCCAGATTAGCCTGAAAGATCTGCAGTTCACGTGCCGTTTGATCGATGATATCCTGATTCTTGGCTAGGGTTTCTTTGGATCTTTTTTGTTCATATTCGGATTGGGATATCTCCTTATCCAGTGAAAGGAGTTTTTGCTCTGAAACCCTTTGACTTTCCTGGTCCGAAATCAATTTAGCTGAGGTTTCACGGATCTGTTCTTCATGATCCGTGATCTTTGATTGTACATCCAGAACCTGTTTTTCAAGCTGAGTGACCTGCTCCTGCAGGCGACGCAAGGTTTCGCGTTGCCCGATCATCGTATCGCTGGTCTTGGCTTGACTGCCGCCCCTGATCAGGTAATTACCCTTGACGATCTCACCCTGCAAAGTGACAAAACGAAATTGCGGGTATCGCTCGGCTAAAGCCGTAGCCTTGTCAAAATGATCCACGAATACCACATCACCCAAAAGCAGTTGCATCAATTGTGGATCATCGCCGTTAACAAGTTCCGTTGCTAGGCCAATAATCTCGTTTCGAACCGAGTTGAGTTCCTCGGTATTCAGATTTAAGCGGAATTTGAATAGGTTTTCTTTATTGAGAAATGTGGCCACGCCCCTTTGGGATTCGGTAAGTTTGGAGATGGCGTTTTTGATCGAATCGGCCTTTCCGGCAATCAGAAAAGAGAAACTGTCCCCTAAAGCGGCTTCGGTAGCTTTTTTATAGGACTCGTTGACGGATAAGACATCGGCGACCGTGGTATCGATACCGGACGGCTTTTCCTGCAACAAGTATTGTACGCCTTCGGGGAACCCCTCATGGGATTCAATGGCTTTTTGGATGATGGCGATACGGGAACTTATCGAGCGAATATCGGCTTCGGCATGCAGCTTTTCGGACCTTAAGGTATCCAAAGCTACGCGCAATGTATCCAAACGCTGCTGATGACCGGTGATATCTTGTTTCAGCGAGTCGATCTTATCGGCTAACTTTTTCTTTTCATATTGTGTATCATCGAGCACGCTGAGCGCATCGTCTGATGAGGAGGTGTAAACCTCATTGTCTTTCTTGAGATCGCCGATCTTGCGTTCAAGATTCTGGATGTTGTTCCTCGTCAACTGATAAGCGCTGCGTTTTTTGGCTACCTCATCGATCAGTTGAACCAGTTCTTTGCGTTTTTTCTCAAGTTCCGTTTTTTTATCATTGATGGATGCGTCGAAACTCTCAAAATCCGATTTTTTGACCGAAAGGCTTTCTTTGGATTCAAGATATTGGCTTTCAAAATTTTCGATCGATGCCGTCAATTCCTCGATACGTTTCGCCAGCATTTCTTTCTTTTCCAAAGAAACGGTTTTTTCCTCCGAATAACGGCGGATAAGGTCCAGAAGGTTGTTTTTCCGTTCCCGGCTGATAAGGATATGTTCTTCGATGGCTTTGATCTGTTTATCTTTGTTCTCCAGCTCGATCTGAGTTTCACGGAGTTTTTGTTCCTTGCCGATAAGAACCGTATTGAGTTCTTCTACTTCCGATTCTTTTTTGCTCACTTCGCCGAGCAATTGTTCGGCCGAACTCTCTAAACCGGAAAGCCGGCTCTCAAGAGGGGTAATGGCGTCGGACAGGCGTTTGAAGTCGTGATAGCCCAGTCGAACGTCTTCCAGTTTGAGTTGGGACATTAATTTATTAAAACGATTAGCTTTTTGGGTTTGCCGTTTAAGTGAATTGACCTTTTTTTCGATCTCGGCAATAATGTCGTTTGCCCGCATAAGATCGGCTTTGGTTGCATCCAGTTTACGGAAGGTCTGTCGCCGGCGGATCTTATATTTGGTAATGCCGGCAGCCTCTTCAAATAGTTTACGCCGGTCTTCAGTGTTATCTGAGAGGATTTGCTCCACCATTTTAAGCTCAATGACCGAATAAGCGTCAGCGCCCATGCCGGTGTCCATAAAGAGGTCGTTGATATCCTTCAAACGGCAGGGCAAGCGGTTAAGGAAATATTCACTTTCCCCCGAACGGTAAATTCGGCGGGTGATAGTAACTTCGGTATATTCGGTCGGGAGGATGTTTTTCGTATTCTGAATAGTGAGGCTTACTTCGGCCAGATTCAGCGGTTTACGTCCTTTGGTGCCGTTGAAGATCACATTTTCCATTTTTTCGCTTCGCAGCACGCTGGATTTCTGTTCACCCAGTGACCAGCGGAGGGCGTCTACGATATTGGACTTGCCGCACCCGTTGGGGCCGACAATGTCCGTAATGCCGTCATCAAAATGCAAGTCTACCTTTTGGGCGAACGTCTTGAACCCGAAAATCTCCAGACGGGAAAGATACATGGAATAATACCCTTAGAATTACTATTTATATAAGGGAAGACTGTGAAGTTTCAAAAGCGGGGCTAATATATGTATAAAAATTCCGCATTTCAATAATTAAGTTCAGAACTTTTTAGATCATGCGGAAACCCTCTTGGGCTGTGACCTGAATCACAGAAATTGGCAAAAGAAGACAGGCTTCATTTTTGTAATGTTTTGTTTACACGTTATTTGTGATGAAAAAAAAATCTTGACATTAATTTTGGAGGGTTATATATTGAATTAACTAAGTTCTTTTAGTAGGTAGTGTAGTGTCGCCAAATCATATCAAAATGACAAACACCGCCGCCAGTTGACATATCAAATTTCTTTAGTATTAAAGGCTTATCAATTAATTCAGATCTATTTAAAGAGTATTTAAGACGTCTGTTCTAAAACCAGAATCATCTCTCACGTTTTATGATGCGCGGAAAGAAATGGCGCGAAAAACATTTTTTTCAATCATAAACTAAACGAAAGGATGATCGAAATATTTTGCCATTTCTTTTCTATAGTTAACACTTTAACACTATAAAGTAAAAGGAGGTAAACACAATCATTTAGTTACGATGCCTTTTTTATCTCGTCTTTTTTCGTAATTCCTTAATTTCTCATCTTACCTAATAACAGAAGGAGGACTCTTATGTCTGGTAGTACAATCGTAAAACGGTTATTGCTTGCTGCAGTAGCGGTTTTCCTGCTGCCTCTCTATTTGTTCGCAGGCAACACAGGTAAAATTACCGGTGTGGTCAAGGACAAAGAGACGGGCGACGCTCTTCCCGGTGTGAACGTGATTCTGGAAGGAACCACGATGGGAGCCG
>CAZHUW010000083.1:0-13384 GCA_964535295.1 uncultured Bacteroidota bacterium | reverse complement strand
CCGCCGTACGGTTGTAAAGCTGTACCGGGAGTTCGAATCTCCCCTTCTCCGCCAGGCGGACATATCCGCGCAAAAAAAAAAGCTCAGAAGTCATTCTGAGCTTTTTTATTTAAAAAATTAGCCTTGTCTTTACTCTCAATCATAGCTAAATTTTATAGATTCACATAAAATTAAATCCTTATGACACTCAAAAAACTATTTTTTCAATGCAGTATTATCTGCGCCGCTAGTCTTCTTTGCGGCATGGCGTTCAATCATTTCAGCCCGAAAAGGCTGGACCTGATCCGGCAGCCGGCCGTGAAGCAATCCTATCTGCGGATGGAAACGCAGGATCCGAAAAAGAGCAAACAGCTCTCGATCGACGAAGCCTACACGCTGTTTAAAACGAAAGCCGCCCTTTTCGTCGATGCCCGCCAGGAAGTTCTCTACAAAATGGCGCATATCAAAGACGCCGAATGGGTCTACCATCAGACCGCCAAAGAGAATTCCAAACTGAAGGATATCAAGAAAGATCAGCTGATGATCATCTACTGCGGCGGGCCGAAATGCGAACAGGCCGAGCACCTGGTAGAAGAACTGGATGAGCTTGGGTTTACGAACGTCTTTCTTTTCCCCGGCGGCATGGATGAATGGCGCGCGGCGGGCTATCCGATCGATGAGCATCACAAAAAACAATAGAAATTTTGCAGCTCCTCCGGGAGTCCTTCAGTCAAAACTCAAAAAACAAATTACAAATAAATCCCAAATACAAATGTCCGAAACATTCGATGAGAATGATGTTTCGTATTTTTACCATTGAACCTTATTTGTTATTTGATGCTTGAGGTTTGAGATTTTGAAAACACTTGTTCGTTACTCTTTTCTGTTGAGCAGTGACAAATTTTTATGGAACAAAAAGGATGATCAAAGCTCAGATGCTTCGTCTGAGCTTTTTTCTTGTCTATTGTAATTGAGAACCCTATTTTAACCGTCATGACAAAGAAAATTCACATACAGACCATGATCCTACTATTCGGCAGCCTTACTGCCGGTTTGATATTTAACGGTTTTAGTCCGAATGGAATATCGCTGCTTGCCTCCGGACGTCCGTCATTTGCATCGGCAGCCGCCGGCAATCAAACGCCCGATGAGATCCTCGGAAAAGCCAATCGCACGCTTACACTGGCTGAAGCGTATGTCCTCTTTGAAGCCGGCGCTGCGGTATTCATCGATGCGCGTCCGCCGTCATTTTATCAGTCGGAACATATTAAAAATGCGAAGCATATTTATTATAAAACAGCCGGGCTTAATCCGGATCTGGACCGCATGAAAAAGGACGATCCGTACGTGGTGTATTGTAAAGGGCCGAATTGTAATCAAGCGCAGCTTCTGATCAATACCATGCAGAAAGCGGGATTCACAAAAGTACTTCTCTATCCCGGCGGCATGCAGGAATGGCGCCTGGCGCAATATCCCATGGACCGGAATTCCACCGAGGTGAAAAAATGATAGACAGGATCCGATCATTTGCCGGCTCAAATGCCGGATGGATTTCTCTTGCCGCGAGGATCATCCTGGGGGCCGTTTTTATCTATGCCAGTATCGACAAGATACGGTACCCGGAACCTTTTGCGCAGAATATCGAGGCGTACGAAATACTACCCACCGCGGCGGTTAATATTGCCGCGATATGGTTGCCGTGGCTGGAATTGTGCTGCGGCTCATTGCTGATACTTGGGATCTGGGTGCGTTCGAATGCGGCGATACTCGGCGTCTTGTTATTTATTTTTATCGTTGCGCTGGTGTCGGCGATTCTGCGGGGCCTGGATATCAGCTGCGGCTGCTTCGAAGCGGGCGATTCCGAAACGATGGTCGGATGGAACCGGGTCCTTGAAGACATGGGACTCATCATCCTGTCGTTATGGCTGATGAAATTCCCGCGATCCGCCTGGGCGGCAGAGAAGCTTAATTAACAAACCATGCTTTTTGCAAAGGCTACATACTCGGTAGCCTTTTTTATTTGAAGGAAATAATGCGTTGAAGGATCATTATTCGGTCATGCGTTCCTACGCAAAGATCAATATCGGTTTAAAGATCGTCGGCAAGCGCGCGGACGGGTATCATGATATTGAGACTATATTCAAAATAATCAGTTTGTCCGATACGATCTCCGTTGAAAAGAACGATCAACAATCGGTACGGCTGTTTTCACAGCAGGCTGCCGTTCCGCTGGATGAATCGAATATCGCGGCCAAAGCGGTGCGGTTATTGGAAAATGAAACGGGGCGGAAGATCGGCGCGGATATTCACATCGAAAAATCGATCCCGATCGGCGCAGGACTTGGCGGCGGGAGCAGTAACGGCGCCTGCGTGCTCACGGAAGTCAACAAACTATACGAACTTGGCATCAGCGAGTCGAAATTAATGGACCTGGGTTCGCAACTCGGGTCTGATGTGCCGTTTTTTGTCGGATTCCTGCTGGGAAAAGGGTCGACGGCTTTGGGAAAAGGGCGCGGAGAAATATTGGAATATTTTCCGTGGGACCTAACGGAAAAGATCGTTTTGGTCTATCCGA
Source organism: uncultured Bacteroidota bacterium (assembly GCA_964535295.1). GTDB lineage: Bacteria > CLD3 > CLD3 > SB21 > SB21 > SB21. The sequence continues at coordinate 10,830 of CAZHUW010000083.1, read as the reverse complement.
ATATTGCCATTCCGACCCCGTGGGCCTACCAGAATTTCAAAAAGGTTTTGGACGCGCAAAACGCTGAAAATTCAAGTTTAAACTTGACAAATAAGGCAAAATCCATTATGTTTAGCGCACCTTTGGAAAAAAGGGCGTTTTTGGGCAATGATTTCGAACCTTTAGTCTTCGCAAACCATGATAAAATAAGGGTTCTGCGGGAAATGCTCGAAAAAGAAAATGCCGTTTTTGCGAGGATGTCGGGAAGCGGTTCTACCGTGTTCGGATTGTTCGATAAGGCCCAAAATCCAGAAAGTATGATCCCGAAGTTTTCCGACTGTTTTGCGGCGGTCTGCGATTTTGTTTGAACGTTCTTTGAATTTTTTGATTGGGGTGTAGCCAAGTGGTAAGGCAGAGGGTTTTGGTCCCTCCATCCGAGGTTCGAATCCTTGCACCCCAGCAAATGTATTGATCGGAAGTTGATTATACGAATTCTCCTTGAGAAGATCCTTGGGCGATGGTTGATGTAAATGAAATAATGCTTGTTTCCGGCCGTGCGAATCACTCCTTTTCAGAAAATGTTGCAAAGCGGTTGAACATAAGTTTAGGTAAAGTTGAGATCACTAATTTCAGCGACGGTGAGATATTTGCCAAATACGACGAGAACGTACGCGGGAAGGACCTGTTCATAGTACAGCCCACGATTCCTCCGGCGGATAACCTGATGGAGCTTCTGATCCTGATCGACGCGGCCAAACGTTCTTCGGCTTACCGTATCACCGCCGTGATCCCGTATTACGGCTATGCGCGCCAGGACCGTAAAGATCAGCCCCGCGTGCCGATAACGGCCAAGCTGACGGCCAATTTACTGACCAACGCCGGCGTCGACCGCATTCTGACGATGGACCTTCATTCGGCGCAGATACAGGGTTTTTTTGATATTCCGCTGGACCACTTGTATTCATCGGCCGTGCTGACGGAATACTGGAGAAAAGAATTGAAGCCGGGTTCCGTGATCGTGTCGCCCGATATGGGCGGCGTAAAACTGGCCCGCGCGTATGCGAAACGGCTTGACGCCGATTTTGCCATTATTGATAAACGTCGTCCCAAAGCCAACGATGTGGAGATCATGAATATCATCGGCGATGTGGACGGGCGCGACGTATTGATGATCGACGACATGATCGATACGGCCGGAACATTGACGCAAGCTGCATCGGCATTAAAGGCGCAAGGCGCCAAGAATATTTTTGCCGCCTGCACGCATCCGATCCTCTCGGGGACCGCCATCGATAAGATCATGGCCTCGCCGATCAAAAAGATCGTTGCGACCGATACGATACCGATGCGGGCGCCTTGCGAGAAGATCGAAGTGGTTTCCGTCGCGCATATTTTCTCCGAGGCGATCGCGCGTATTCATAAGGCGGAATCGATCAGCGTGTTGTTTCATTGAAACAGGATTTATGCCGCAAAGACACAAAGTCGCCAAGAGATAACGGATCAACAGATAAACTTTGTGTCTTTGAGACTTAGTGGCAGTTTTAGTTAATTCACTAATTTATCTTATAACTTAATTTCAGGGGATGATACCATGGAACAGATCGTATTGACTGCGGAGCGCCGAGACGCTGGCAAGCACAGCGCCAAAGCAAGCCGCAAACAAGGGAAAGTACCCGGCGTATTCTACGGATTTGGACAAGAAAATATGACCATCCAATTTGACGCGTTGTCGTTGGTGAAGTTTCTTCAGTCTGAACACACGCTGGTGACGTTCAACTTGGAAGGCAAAGAATTTAAAGCTCTTATTCGTGATTTTGACAAAGATCCGGTGACGGGGAAGGTCATTCACATCGACGTGATGAGCGTACGTATGGACCGCGCGATCGACGTGCGCGTGCCGATCGAATTTGTCGGAACGCCTATAGGTGTAAAAACCAGAGGCGGCATTCTGCAGCACGACATGAATGAATTTCATATCAAATGTCTGCCCGGCGATATTCCGCTCCATCTCGAGGTCAATGTGGAGAATATCGACATCGGAAAAGGTATCCACGTGCGTGATCTTAAATATGACAAGATCACGATCCTGAATCCTCAGAACGAATCGGTCTGTACCGTCGTTATTCCGAAGGCCCTTGAATCCGTTCTTGCCGAGGCAACGGCCGCACCGACCGAACCTGAACTGGTCGGCGGTAAAGGTAAAGAAGAGGCCGCTGAAGGCGAAGGCAAAGAAGGCGCTCCGAAAGCAGCCAAAGAAGCTGCTCCGAAAGCCGCCGAAAAGACCGAAAAGAAATAATACCCAATCAACCGTTCGGTTTGTCAATCCATCGGTTATCATTTTTAGCAGAATCAGCGGGTGTGATCCCGCTGATTTTCTGCTCAATTTGGCTTCGATGAGCCAAGGCAAGCGACGGTTATCGGTTTATGAAATTAATCGTAGGTTTAGGTAATCCGGGTTCCAGATATGAGCGCACGCGCCATAACGCCGGATTCATGGTCATTGACAAAACGGCAGAAGAATTGGGCTTTGCTCTGCGATCCGGCAAAGGGGAATTTGACATCGGGAGCGGCGACGTTGACGGTGAACGTGTATGGCTGATGAAGCCTACGACGTATATGAATAACAGCGGCATCGCGGTAAGGGAGATCGTCCAGTTCCATAAGATCGAACTGAAAGATATTCTGATCGTCTGCGACGACGCGGCGCTTCCGGTTGGAACGATTCGTATGAGAAAAAGCGGCAGCGACGGCGGACAGAACGGGCTCAAGTCGGTGATCTTTCATTTGAACAGCGACCAGTTCCCAAGGCTCAGGATCGGGATCGCCAACGAGATCATGGCGAAAATGGACCTAGCGGATTTTGTTCTTTCAAAGTTTGATAAGGCGGAATTTGAAACGATAGGCGCAACCATAGATCAGGCGAGAAACGCCGTTATGGATTTTATTCGAACCGGCGATATCGACCGGTGTATGAACAAGTACAACAGCAGCAAATAAAAAAAGTATGAAACTATATTCATGTCACACTAACCGAAAGGAATCCATCAAAATGGATCTATCACTTTTACCGGGAATCGGTGCCGTTAGTCGTTATTTGAAATTGTTTGTTTCCGGCATAGCTATGCTGGCGGTCAATTCTGCATGGGCTGTAGCGCAGGAAGAAAAGAAGCACTCCGGCGGCGAAGCCAGCCTGAAACTGCCAGATCTGTCAACGGTATCCTTTTTGGGAACCGACGGCCACACCATATTGCTGGTCGGCCTGGTGATTTGTTTTCTGGGCCTTATGTTCGGCTTGATGATGTATATGAACCTGAAAAATCTGCCCGTTCACAAAGCGATGCTTGAAATTTCCGATCTTATTTATGAGACATGCAAAACATATCTTATTACGCAAGGTAAATTCATCCTCGTTCTTTGGGCATTCATCGCGGTGATCATTGCGGCTTATTTCGGCTGGCTCGCGCCGGTTCCGGATAAACCGGTTGCCGTAACGCTTCCCGTTATCCTGCTGTTCTCCCTCGTAGGTATTGCAGGAAGTTACGGCGTCGCGTGGTTCGGTATTCGCGTCAATACGTTCGCCAATTCCCGTACGGCTTTTGCCAGTTTACGAGGCAAACCGCATGCGATCTATGCGATCCCTCTGCGCGCCGGTATGAGCATCGGTATGCTCCTCATCAGCGTGGAACTTCTGATCATGCTTTGTATTTTATTGTTTATTCCCGGCGAATATGCCGGCGCTTGTTTTATCGGATTTGCGATCGGCGAGTCGCTCGGAGCAGCCGCGTTGCGTATCGCCGGCGGTATCTTTACGAAGATCGCCGATATCGGCGCCGACCTGATGAAGATCGTATTCAAGATCAAAGAAGACGATGCGCGTAACCCCGGCGTGATCGCCGATTGCACGGGCGACAATGCGGGCGACTCGGTCGGGCCCAGCGCCGACGGTTTTGAAACGTATGGCGTGACCGGCGTAGCTTTGATCACTTTTATTCTTCTAGCGATCACGGACCCGCTGATCCAGGTGCAGCTGCTGGTGTGGATCTTCATCATGCGCGTCATGATGGTCATTGCCAGCGCCGGCGCGTATTTTGTGAATGAAGCCATTGCCAAAGCGCGTTACAGCAATTCGGATGATATGAATTTTGAAGCGCCGCTGACCTCGTTGGTTTGGCTCACGTCGATCACATCCGTTGTCATGACCTACTTAGCTTCATATCTTATTATTCCAAATCTCGGCAACGATCCCACTCTCTGGTGGAAATTGTCCACGATCATTTCGTGCGGAACTTTAGCCGGTGCGATCATTCCGGAATTGGTCAAAGTTTTCACGTCGACGGAATCCACGCACGTAAAAGAAGTGGTCGCTTCCTCCAAAGAAGGAGGCGCTTCCCTCACGATCCTGTCGGGTTTTGTTGCAGGTAATTTTTCAGCCTATTGGTTGGGCATCAGCATTATGCTCCTGATGGCCATATCGTATTATTTCAGTACGATGGGATTAACGGCGATCATGCTCGCGCCGGGCGTATTTGCTTTCGGTCTGGTTGCTTTCGGTTTCCTGGGAATGGGTCCCGTAACGATCGCCGTAGACTCTTACGGGCCGGTGACGGACAATGCGCAATCGGTATATGAATTATCCCTGATCGAGCAGGTGCCCAATGTGTCTGCCGATCTGAAGAAAGAACACAACATCGACGTTAATTTTGAACGCGCGAAACATTTACTGGAAGCCAATGATGGCGCGGGCAATACATTCAAAGCGACGGCCAAACCGGTTCTGATCGGTACAGCGGTCGTAGGCGCCACGACCATGATCTTCTCCATCATCATGGCGCTCACAGGCGGCCTTACTCACGATGTGCAGAATCTCTCGCTGCTGCATGCTCCGTTCTTCCTCGGACTGGTTACGGGCGGCGCGATGATCTACTGGTTCACCGGCGCATCCACGCAGGCCGTTACAACGGGAGCTTACCGCGCGGTGGAATTCATCAAAGCCAACATCAAGTTAGAAGGTGTCGTCAAAGCCTCAGTTGAAGACAGCAAAAAAGTGGTTGAGATCTGTACGAAATATGCTCAAAAAGGTATGTTCAATATATTCCTTGCAGTGTTCTTCGGAACGCTGGCTTTTGCTTTTACAGAGCCGTTCTTCTTTATCGGTTACCTGATCTCCATTGCGATCTTCGGATTGTATCAGGCGATCTTCATGGCCAATGCCGGCGGCGCCTGGGATAATGCGAAGAAGATCGTGGAAGTGGACCTTAAACAAAAGGGGACGCCTCTGCATGATGCGACCGTGGTCGGGGATACCGTAGGCGATCCGTTCAAAGATACATCGTCGGTCGCGATGAACCCGGTGATCAAATTCACCACGTTGTTCGGTCTGCTTGCGGTCGAGCTGGCGGTCAGCCTTGAAATGGACCTTGGTTCGGGAATGACCCATACGCTGGCCGTGACGTTCTTCCTGATCTCGGTTTTCTTCGTTCACCGTTCGTTCTACGGTATGCGTATCGGCGGCGCGAAGTAATAAAAGAGCCGCAGAGAACACAGAGCTTGTTGTTATTTGATATTTTATTTTTTCTATAACCCTGTGTCAGAATTGGGAAATAATAATTGTCTTCTCAAACGCTGACACCGAAAAGACCAAAGGGAAGGAGTTCCTAATGTCCAAACGTACCCGCAGAGGTCTGCCCGGTCAAAACCGCAGTTATGAAACTGTGATTGTGATCGATCCCCAGATCGGCGACGATGTTGTCAAGAGCATTGTCGAGAAAACCAAAGAAGTCATCGCCAGCCACAAAGGCACCGTCACAAAGGTGGACGAGTGGGGCAAGCGCAAGCTGGCTTACACCATTCACAAGAAGACCTATGGACACTACACGTGCATTGAATTTGACGGCCCCGGCGAAGTGGTAAAGGCTTTAACGGACTTTTATCACATTACAGAGAATATTCTCCGCCATACGACCATGCTGATCGACTCACGGCTGCGTGAAGAACGCAAACGCGAGAAAGCGCCCGTCAAGGAACCCGGAGCCCAGGACGAGATTTTTGTGTAACCGGGATTGACAGGAATGTTTCAACGCCGCTATCTATACGGGAAAACTTGTAGGTGAACGTGAGCGGCGAAAAGTTCAACGAAAATAATTAAAGGAAAACTGTATGAATGCACGTGAAAGTAAAGAAAGACGCGAAAAACGCAAAGACCAGAGGAATCAGAAGAATGCGGCTCTCAAGCATAAGAATTGCCCTTTTTGCGAAGATAAGACCTTGTTCGTGGATTATCGCGACACCAAGCGTTTGACGAAATTCACATCGGAACAAGGCCGTATCCTGACGCGCAGAACTTCCGGCGTATGCGCTTTGCATCAGCGCCAACTGGTCAATGCGATCAAACATGCGCGTCACCTTGCCATGCTGACGTTCGTTTCGGATATGACCAGATAAGAAGCCACAGAGGTCACAGAGAAATGTTAAGTTGCCATTAAATTGAGGCGTTTGTTTGAAATGATCTTGTGCCTTCTGTGCTTTTTGGACAATAGAATTGTTAAATAATTTTTTTAATGGAGAAATGTCATGAAAGTAATATTGAGAAACAACGTGGAAAATCTGGGTAACGCCGGCGAGATCGTCGATGTGAAACCCGGTTTTGCACGTAATTACCTGGTCCCGCAGGGCCTCGCGCTGGTAGCTACGAAGGCTAACCAATCGGTATACGATAATGAGAAAAAACAGATCGCACTGCGCATAGCAAAGGAAAAAGTTTCGGCTGAGGAAATGGTCCAAAAACTCGAGGCCGCTTCGGTAACGATCTCGGTGTCGGTCGGTGAAGAGGATAAGCTCTTTGGATCGGTCACCTCGCAGGATATAGCAGACTCTCTCTCGTCACAAGGGATTGAGATCGATAAGCGAAAGATCATTCTTGAAGAGCCGATCAAGGCTCTCGGACTGTATACGGTCGATGTCAAACTGCACACGGATGTCATCGGCAAGATCAAAGTTTGGGTTGTGAAAAAATAAGCGTTTACAATTGGTTTACACCTGCAATGAAAGGCAGTCCCATGTTCATGGGGCTGCTTTTTTTGTTTTTTTGTTTGATTTGCAAGGTCGATATTGTTTATATTCAGACGTTGCTCATCTGATTCATATCCCGGTTCTCATAAAAAATCATCTCTGCCGGTTCTAACCTAAGGAACGTTAAAGTGAAAAACTGCTTCTATTCCGCTTTTTTTCTTGTGATAACTTCGTTATCTCTTCATGCACAAAGAGACTCCATACTGGAACCCGGATCACCGGCGCCGAATTTTTTTTTGAAAGGCCTTGACGGCAGTGAATTCTACTCCCGTGATTTTTACGGAGAAACGCGGACATTGCCTAAAGCGCGAAAAGAACGGAACCACGTGGTGATCAGTTTTTTTGCCACCTGGTGTGTGCCTTGCAGAAAAGAGATTCCGGAGCTCGAAACGTTGGCTGAAAAGTATACCGACATTAAATTCTACCTCATCAATGTCGCGGAAAGCAAGGAAAAAGTAACCGAACATTTGGTGAAAACGCCTATCAAACTTCCTATACTTATGGATATTTATGGCAAAGTGGCGGAAAAATTCAACGTCAAAGACGGCGGTAATGCGCTGGCCGTTTTACCGACCCTGGTGATTATCAATAAAGACGGTAGTGTCCACTTCTATAAAAAGGGCTACGTTGACGGCGACGAAATGAAGATCGAAGGCGAGCTGCTTAAATTGTCAAACGGGTCCCATCAATAACCTGTCCATTCTGTAATATATTTTCTTCAATATTCCCAATCTGAGGAGGCGATGGTTTATGAAAACCTTCATTTCAATTATCCTATTGGTACTCAGTCTGAGTACCGCAAATACGCAAGTAAAAAAAGTATCGGTTGCCGTCCTTGATTTTCAGACGACCGGTGGATTGACACCGCAGGAAGTTGCAACGCTGGCTAACCGGTTTCGCGGCATCCTTGTACAGACGCAGGTTTTTGATGTAGTCGAACGTGAAAAAATGAACGATATCCTTAAGGCGCAGGATTTTAATTTATCCGATCAATGTAATTCCGCCGAATGCGCGGTACAGGTCGGGCAATTACTTGGTGTGACGCAGATGATCGCCGGGGACCTTGGAAAACTGGGATCGACGTATACGATCGACCTGCGCCTCATCGATGTGGAATCGGGGAAGATCCTGCAGTCTAAGACCCAGGACTACAAAGGCGAGATCGACGGTATGCTCGACGTGATGAAAGTGATCGCCAATTCATTTGCCGGCAAAACGCTGACGGAATCGAAAGAAAAAGGCAAGAAGAAGAAAGAGGAAAAAGTTGCGACCGAGGAAAAAGCTTCGGCCGGCGGCGGAAAAAGTAAGACACTGTGGTATGTGATCGGCGGCGTAGCAGTATTAGGCGGCGGCGGTGCGGCCGTGCTTCTTGGCGGCGGCGGCGGAGGAAAGAAAAGTCCTTCCGGTATACCGGATCCTGTATTCCCGCAATAATGCTATTAACAACGATTACAATGTTGAGGAGAAAATAAAATGAAAAAGCTATTACTAACGGTACTGATACTTTTAGCCGCCGTAACAGAATCGCAGGCGCAGACCGGAAGGCAAAGAGATTCGCTGGCTTTGCGGGTCGTTTATGATAGTCTTGGGGGCTCCGGATGGACTAATCAGGCAAACTGGATGACAAACAGCCCCATTAACACGTGGTTTGGCGTTGAGATTGACCCTTTATTTAATCGCGTTAGCTACTTGAGCTTATCCTCTAATAACTTGACGGGCAGGATTCCTAATGCCATCGGTCGGTTGGACAGTTTATATCAACTGACTCTATCATACAACAAACTCACAGGCCTACTACCCGATTCATTATTTCAAATGAAACGGTTGACCAATCTTTATATTTATGGAATCAGATTTCAGGGGGAGGAGTACGGGTTAACCGGCACTCTATCCTCACAGTTTGTAAATCTTACGCGATTAACCGAGCTGGAACTTGGCGCCAATAAGTTTTCAGGAACTATTCCCGGGTTCTGGAGCAGTATGCCCAGTTTGCGTTCACTCAATTTATATTACAACAATTTTACCGGTCAGATTCCTGCTACACTCGGCAACGCGTCGCAGTTAACAACGCTTGAACTGAGCAGTAATTATAGTTTGGATGCAGCGCCCTTACCATCTTCATTTGCCAATCTAACCAACATGCAATATCTGTATCTGAATGGATGCAATATTACAAGTCTTCCAATATTGTCCGGTCTTACGAATTTAAAATATCTCCAAGTTTCAAGTAACCAGCTAACCGGCCCGGTTCCGTCTTGGATCGGATCAATGACAGGACTTACAGGATTAGCGTTGTCTTATAATAATTTTAGTCCCGATACTATCCCTGGATTTATTTACAATTTACCGTTAATGGCCAATTTGCAGTTGATTAATATGAACCTGACAGGGTCGATTTCACCGCTTATTGGCAACCTGACAAATCTGACCTCATTGAACTTGAGCAGCAATCAACTTACAGGCCAGATACCGGCGCAGTTGGGAAACCTTTCCAATATGGGATATTTGGATCTTGCATACAATCAATTAACCGGAGCGGTTCCAAATTTAAATATGCCGAGTTTGTATTATCTGTACCTGAATTATAATCGGTTGACAGGGCTTCCGGCGCTTACAGGAGTCACCGGTCTTGGCTATTCAGATGTCAATACCAACAAACTTAATTTCACTCATATTGAACAGAATTTAGGCAGGGCGTCTTCATACTTTAATTATTCACCGCAAGACAGTGTTGGCGTCTTGAAAGATACGCTGATTTCTTCCGGTCAACCTGTAACGATGAGTGTTTCAGGAATCTTGGTCGGCGGCAGCGGTATCAAGTCGTATCAATGGCTCAAAGACGGCGTTGCCATCTCAGGGGCTAATAGCGTCAATTATACCATATCCTCCGCAGCACCTTTGGACGAAGCACCTTATGTTTGTCAGATTACGGATGCAAATGTTCCCGGACTTACCCTGACCTCTCGTACGTTTAATCTCCGGGTTATTGCGCCGCCGCTGGCCGTTGCTGATTCTCTTGCACTGGTTGCACTTTACGACAGTCTCAATGGTATCAACTGGCCCAATCAGGCCAATTGGAAAACCAGCAATCCGGTTTCTACCTGGTATGGCGTGACGTTGACTTCTTTCGCAGGGGCAACGAGAGTTACAGCAATTGATTTGTATAACGACAGCCTTGCAGGACGTATACCCGCTGCGATCGGGAATCTGGATAGTTTGAAGAACCTGAGTCTTGGCTACAATAGGATCAACGGGACCTTGCCTGATCAGATCACCAACCTGAAAGCCCTTGAAATTCTCGATCTCTATGGGCAGTCGTATCAGGATAATCAGAATGGCGGTATTACGGGACCCATTCCGACAAATATAGGAAACATGACGGCCTTGGACATTATCCAATTTGGTGGCAATAAATTCTCCGGATCTATCCCTGCCGGTATTGGAAATTTATCACGGTTACGCTATCTGATGTTGTATGGCAATCAGCTGACTGGCACCATTCCTGTTCAACTTTGGAACGCGACTAATCTTCGCAGTATTGAAATGGGCGGCAATCCTATGAGCGTGGGGGATCTGTCCTCAGCGCCGATCAGTAATTTGACCCAATTGCAGACTTTAGTTATGAGCGGTATCGGAATAACGGCCTTGCCTGATCTGACAGGTATGAATTCGCTTTCGACATTATATTTTTCTTCCAATCAGATCTCCGGGCCTATTCCGTCATGGCTACAGAATCTTCAAAGCCTGGCGTACCTTGATATTTCATACAACCCTTTTACGTCA
>CAZHUW010000082.1:0-13507 GCA_964535295.1 uncultured Bacteroidota bacterium | reverse complement strand
CCTTTGAGCGGAGCTTCCCAGTTTCTATCCTGCGCACGCCTCAAATAAACCGCCTGTGCCAGGTGATAGTTATAGTGCTGACTTACATGCATGATCATGGCGGCCAGGGAATTGTACCGAATGTTATCCTTGGATTCTACTTTTTTAAGAAGTTCTTTCTCGTCTTTGCACGAATTAAGGATCGAATCGATCTGTTCATAGGTACCTTGCAGCATCTGAAGGATCTCGTCCGTTTTTGCATCTTTTTTATCTCGGACGGTGGGTTCGAACCCAAGCCTTGCAAGAAACCACATGTCAACACGGATAAGGTGGCGGATGATCTCACCTATACTACGCGATTCCGGCGCGGGTTTCCAGTATAATTGTTCGTACGGCAAATTTGCCATCACCGCAAAAAGTGGTTCACGGCAGGCTTTGTGAATGTCTTGCAGCATTTTCAGGTTTCGTTCCAGACTCATTTATTCAGCCTTGTCTCACAACGTATTAAATGAATTACCATCCTCTGGTCGCCAGTAATTCGCTGGCGTTCAGAGTATCAATATTGATCCCGACCATTGCTTCGCCTAAACCTTTGGATACTTCGGCAAGGATCTTCGCATCCCGGAAATGCGTCGCAGATTTTACGATCGCCTCGGCGCGCTTTGCCGGATTACCCGATTTGAATATACCGGAACCGACAAATACGGCTTCCGCGCCCAACTGCATTACCAAAGCCGCGTCGGCAGGAGTCGCAATACCGCCGGCAGAAAAGTTTGGAACCGGCAGTTTGCCGTTCTTTGCCACCCAACGTATGAGTTCATATGGAGCGCCCATCGTCTTAGCTTCACTCATCAGTTCGTCCTCACCCATGACGGATAACTTCTTGATATGGCCGACGATCGTGCGGATGTGCCGAACGGCTTCGACCACATTTCCTGTGCCCGCTTCGCCTTTGGTGCGTATCATTGCGGCGCCTTCGCCGATTCGGCGGAGCGCCTCGCCCAAATTGGTTGCGCCGCAGACAAACGGTACTTTGAAATCATGTTTGAAAATATGATTGGTCTCATCTGCGGGTGTCAGAACTTCACTTTCATCGATAAAATCGACGCCGAGCGATTCCAGGATCTGCGCTTCCACAAAATGTCCGATGCGCGCTTTGGCCATAACGGGTATAGTTACCGTATCCATGATCTTCAAGATCATTTCCGGATCGCTCATGCGTGAAACGCCGCCGTCCCTGCGTATGTCCGCCGGAACACGTTCCAGCGCCATGACGGCGCAGGCGCCGGCGTCTTCGGCAATTTTAGCCTGTTCGGCATTGACCACATCCATAATGACGCCGCCTTTGAGCATTTCAGCTAAGCCAACTTTGACCTTATAAGTTCCTTTAAGGACATTATCTTCTTGATGTCCATTACCGCTGTTTTTGCTTTCGGTTTTCATGACCCGCCTTTCTTTCTTTAACTAATTATAATGTAATACAAAAATCATAAATCTTGCAATCATTGATTTCATCCGGCCATCACCGGTCATGGCTCGGCCGTCGGTAGAACTTCAACCGGCGTCTCTCCGCTTTTCGAAGTTATTCTAGTTGATAATACATTGACCATATAAACACCAAAGAGAATAAGCGCGCCGCCAAAGAATACATTGAGGCCGAATTCTTCATTTCGCATTAACCATCCCAAAACCACCGCGGCGATCGGCGTAGTCAATGGGATGATCGACGCTTCGATTACGGTAACTTTTTTGATGACCCACATATATAAGATAAAAGCAAACGCCGATCCGAATCCGGCAAGATATAATATGGCTAAAGTTCCATTAACGGTGAGTTCAAAGTGACGCGTCGATTCAAACAACAGACTCAGAACCCCAAGACTCAAAGCGGATACCAACATCTGCACAAAAGTGTTGGTAACGGGATTTATATGATTGGAGTAAAGCTTAGCATATACGCTCATATAAGCGCCGCTCATTGCGGCTAAGATCATGGATATGCCGCCCAGTATGGATTTGTCAGTAAACGAAAAGTCATCTGCAAAAATAAAAACGACGCCAATAAAGCTAACGGTGATCCCCGCGATCTGAACCCAGGTCATTTCATGTTTTGGAGACATGAAATAATTGAATATCACAACAAAGAATGGCATGGTCGCAAAGAGTATCGCGCCGATTCCGGCATTTACATATTGTTCTCCCCAAAAAACGAACATATAGTCCAAAGCCTGAAAAAAACCGATGACGACCATGACCTTCCATGTATGCCGGTCCTTAGGAAAACGAATTTTCTGTACGAGCATCACGATGTACACCAGGATCGTAGCGATCACAAAGCGTGACGTGGCAAACATAAAAGGCGAAAGGTTCTCCAGGCCGAACTGGATCGCTACCCAAGTGGATCCCCAGATGAACGAGAGAATAAATATGACAAGGGTCGGTAAATAGCTTTTTTTCAATTTAAATATCCTTTGTGGTCAAAACGAAATGTGTTGTCCGGTCTCCCGTATATCGATGATCAATTGATCGATCTCTTTTTGTGCCGTTCTAGGATTTATAATAGTTGTGCGCAACAGCCGTTTGCCGGCAAAAACTGTAGTAGTGATCCAGGCTTTGCCGCTTTGATTCAAAGCGGTTCTTAATTGATAATTAAATTGGTCAATTTTATCCGGATCGGCACCGCTCAGTTTTTTAGGAACATGTCGGAAACACAAGATATTGGATTCCGGAACATTCACCGTTTCAAAATCGGAAGCCGCCGCAAGTTGCTCATATAAATACTGTGTCATTTCCACGCAATGATCCATCATATCGGCAAAATACCGGATGCCGTAATGTTTTAGGCATATCCAGAGCTTGAATGCTTCGAAACCACGGGAACATTGGATCGTGCGCTCGCCTATATTGATGCAGCCAAGTTCCGTTGTAGTCTTGTGAAAGATGTAAGGTGCATTGACCTTGAAGGTTTCATCAAAATGTTTTTGGTTCTTTAGAAGTACGGTGCCCAAATTAAGCGGCATGAACATCATCTTGTGCGGATCGAGTGCGATCGAGTCGGCCAGCTCAATTCCTTTGAGGCGGTGGCGTATCTTGCCGGAAAAAACGAACGAACCGCCGTGCGCGCCATCCACATGCAGCCACAGTTCGTGTTTTTTACAGACCGCAGAAATAATTTCAATATCATCGAACGAACCAACCGGTGTGCACCCGGCGGTGGCAATGACAATGAATGGTTTTTTATTGGCGGCTTTGGATTCTTCTATCGCGCGTTCAAGATCTTTAATATCCATCTTGAAGCCGGAAGTCTCTTTGACCTTGATCAGGTTCTGCGTGCCGAGTCCGAGAATTCCAAAAGCGCGCTCCACGGAATAGTGGCTTCTTGCGGAACAAAACCCAACAAGCGGAAGTTTGGAACCTTCTTTCCAGATATCGTGTCCTGCCTTGACGGATCGCGCGACCATGATACCGGTTAAATTTGCTTCCGTTCCTCCAGATACGATCGTTCCGTCGCCGTTATGAGTAAATCCGACCGCATCACAGATCCATCGGATCACACGTTTTTCGATCATCGTGCCGAGCGGCGACATTTCCTGAATAGCCAATCCCTGATTGATCGCACTGCTCAGACCTTTTGCAAAAGCAGAAAGGACCATCGGATGACACACCTGATGGCCCACGTAGGCGGGGCTTGCCAGATTTTGTGCATGTTTCAAAAGGGGGTCGGCCACCTCACGCATCACTTCTTCCAAAGGCAGCCCATCTTTTGGAATGGGCTCGTCATAGATCCTATAAGCGTCCTCGGGCGACATATAATTAACTACGGTCGTATCGGAATTTTGAACCCGATCCAAATATCCGGCGAGCAGATCAACAAATTGATACCCTACATCCTTGATCTCCTGAGGATCCGTCTTGTATCTGAAGTCGTTAAATTTTTTTGTATCCTTCATAGATTCCTTAATACTTGATCAAATGACCGGTGCAGCCGCTCTTTCAGCGGCAATATTCGATTGCGCGCTGAATTGAACCTGCTTCAGCAGATCGCCTAATATTTTCATACCTTCCAAGATAATGTCGGGTTCGTGGCTGATATAACCGAGCCGCATACCGTTATCCGTATCCGAATGAACGGCGAAAAATCTTTTGGGAGTGAATAATACGCCTTTGCGTTTGGACTCCATGAGAAGTTCGTACGCATTGATATATTTTGGCATGTCAACCCAGCTGAATAAACCTCCCATCGGGCGATTGCACACCATCTCCTCCGGGAAAAATTCCTGCGCGGCTCGGTACATGGTATCCCGCCGGTCCTTCAACACTTTCAATTTTCTTTTCAGATATTTGTCGAAATATCCCTCATGGCAAAATTCGAGTATAGCCCCCTGAATAAGATAATTATTTTGCCAGTCTGTGATCTTTTTGGCCATGATAAGTTTGGACAGGAATTCCTTATTTGGCGCAATGACCCAGCCTAAACGTATGCCGTGAAAAAGGATCTTTGAAAAACTGCCGACCACGATAACGTTGCCATTCTCATCAAGAGAGTATAAAGGTAAAATGTCTTCGCCTTCAAGGCGCAGCTCGTTGGCAAATTGATCCTCCACAACAGGTATCTGATACTTAGCCGCCAGCGCCAACAGATGTTTTCTTCGCTCCAATGACATCACCGCTCCCGTAGGATTCTGAAAGGTCGGGATCGTATAGATCATTTTAACACGGTGACGGCTCAATATCGTTTCCAGCATGTCAACCCGCATCCCGTCCTGATCGATAGGAATGCCGATCACGTTAACGCCTTTGGAATCAAAGATGCGTAACGCTCCCCGGTAGGTCAGTTCCTCGGTGACAACGGTGTCGCCCGGATTCAAAAAGATCCGGCTGACAAGATCCAGACCCTGCTGAATGCCGCTTACAATGACCACGTCGTCAGCTTTTACGCGCATGCCGCGTTTCATCAGAAAATTCGGCAGGTAATTAAGGAACGGCTCGAAGCCCTGCGTATTACCCATTTCCAAAAGATCCACGCCGTATTTCTGGAGCGCATGATAAGTGCAGTTTTGAAATTCGCGCAGAGGAAACAAGGATTTATCCGGAACGACGGAAGAAAAACCAATGATGCCTTTTGGGAATTCGCAGCTGCGGATCGTATTCTCAATATCTATGAGATCGATATCTTCAAGATTCATCCAGTGATCCGCATAAAGGCCCTCGAACGAAGCGTTTTGTTTTTGATAATTGACTGATGAAACCGATTCCGGAATTACTTCTTTGCCAACGGAAGTAAATTTGCTCACGTACGTTCCGCTGCCGATGTGCGAAAAAGTGATCCCCTTGACCTCAAGTTCCTGATAGGCCTGAACAACCGTATTTCGGTGAACGCCGAGCTGTTCGGCCAGTTCCCGCGTTGCCGGAAGACGCTCAAGCGGTTTCATCGCGCCCGATCGGATCAAAGCCGCGATATTGGTCTCGATCTGAATATAAAGCGGTATGCCGCTGTCTTTGTCTAATTGAAAGAACATCATCTCACCTCATAATATTTTTTTTCATCATAAGATCGGTCTGGCGGTCTTTACCCAATTCAAAGATCTGTGTCCCGCAGGTTTCGAAACCGAACCGTCTATAGAATGCGATCGCATGCTGGTTTTTTTCCCACACACCCAGCCAGATCGTTTTGAAATTCTCAAGTCTTGCCATTTCGATACATGTTTCGATAAGATATTTGCCGAACTTCTTACCGATCATCTTATTGATCACGTAGAGCCTTTGAATTTCAATCGCATTTTTTTCCTTTACTTCAGCAGGAACGTGGTTTCGGCGCAATTTCGCAAATCCTACTGCTTCGTCGTTAAAATAAGCCATCAAAAAAGTGGAAGCAGGATCTTTCAGTTCTTCACTCAGAGCATCAGCCGTACATTGCGTCGAAAAATAGTCATTCATGTTCTCATCAGAATTAAGATGCGCGAATGTTTCAGAAAATGTCCTGCGGCTCAGATAAGCCAATACATTCGCGTCGTCAAAAGTTGCCGGTCGGATCATTACTCCGATCCTGCGGAGTTCATCGGTGCTAACCATAAATAGATCTTTTATATCTCGATCGATCCGATCAGGTATTTCACGGCGTTTCCTGCGATCCTGACCCGGTCACCGCGTAATTCACAGAACAATTCGCCGCCGCGTTTGGAAATCTGCAGGGCGTGCAATTGGAGCCGCTTGAATCTTTCCGACCAGTATGGGATGAGCGAGGAATGAGCAGAACCCGTTACCGGGTCTTCGGCGATTCCGGCGGCAGGAGCAAAGAACCGCGAAACGAAATCGGAACGATCGCCTTTAGCTGTAACGATGACGCCCAGTGCATCCAGATCTTTGAGTAAACTCATATCCGGTGCCAAGTCTCTAACCTCTTCTTCCGAGGAATACACTACGAAATAATCCCGCGATTTCAGTATCTCCACCGGTTTGCCGCCGACCCCGCGGATCAGTTCTGTCGGCGGTTCGCATGCAATCGGTTTGCGCGACGGAAAATCCATAGACAGCATATCGGCCTCTTTGTGCACCGTGAGTTTTCCGCTGAGGGTTTCAAATTCAACTTTGTTCAGCGACGTGTTGAGATAATTGAAAATCACATAGGCAGAAGCTAAGGTGGCATGGCCGCAAAGGTCGACTTCTACTTCCGGAGTGAACCATCTCAACTTATATCCATTGCCGTTTTTGACGAAGAAAGCGGTTTCGGATAAATTATTCTCCGCGGCAATATGCAGGAGGGTCTTATCGTCCGGCCAACTTTCGAGCGGACAGACCGCAGCCGGATTGCCTTTGAATAAGGTGTTTGTAAACGCGTCGATCTGGTATAACGGTATTTTCATATTTCATCGGCCCGGTTAGGTTTTTTTATTTGAGTACGGTTATAAAGTCACCAACATTAATAGTTCCCGATTTCTTAACATGGATCACATTTTGTCCGAACATCACTTTTCCATCTTGAGTTTTACGGTAAGTTGCAAGCGTTCTCAAAGGTTCAGGACCGCTCACGCCCGTTTTTGGGTCGATCGTCGTGACCACACAGCGCGCACACGGCTTTACAACTTCAAAATCCGAATCGCCGATTTTAATTTTTTTCCACGTATCCTCGGCAAAGGCATCGGATCCGGCTACCGTCAGGTTAGGGCGGAAACGATTCATGGTTATAGGTTCCTCTAATCTTGTATTAAGATCATTCAACGACGCCTCGGAGATCATGAGTATTGGAAAACCGTCGGTAAAACCTACGTGCTCATCCCGCGAGGTATAATTACGATCGATTTGTCTTTGAAAATGATGGCCCATACGAACAAGCCGGCTCGTTGTCTGCAGGTAATCACTGAACCACTCCGCGATCATTTTCCCGCAATCTAAAGCGACGCACGAATCGTCCCAAATATCAACCGCAATTTGCTGTTCGGGGAAATCATCGAATGGAACGGTTAATTCCTGCATTTTTGGGGCGCGAAGTGTGAGCGTGTAACCGGTCATCAGCGGTTCCACAAAACCTAATGAATGGAAATCCCTTTGAGTTAATGCCGTACCTTCCGAGTCAACGATCATCATGCGCCGGTCGCCGACCATTCCGTACTCGTCCAGGTCTGCGGCAGGTACACTGAATCCTCTGCAGGATTTGATCGGAAAAATATTTATTTTTGAAATATACATTCTATTATTTTTATTTGACCTTTTCATCGGAGCGCAGGATCCACGCGCTCGGATGTTGTGTAAAGCCGATGTGCGGATAGTATTCAACGGCTTTAGGCGCTGATAACAATATCACGCTTGCATTAGGCGCGGCAAGTTGTGTTTGCCGGATCAGTTCCTTCCCGATACCTCCTTTTTGATGCGATAGTCTGACTGCAAGATCGGACAAGTAAGTAGCATACACAAAATCGGTCATGGATCTGGAAATACCGACAAGCTGCCCGCGGTCCCAAGCCGTAATAACCAGATTAGCGTAAGTTAACATTTGCCGCATCCTTTCGCGGTCATCGATAGGCCGGCGTTCGCCGAGCGTGGATGCGCGGTAAAGATCGATCATCTCGTCAAGATCAATATCATTTCCTGTTTTATATGTGATCATGGTTCCCTATTTCAAATAACGTTCTTTGATGACGTTTAGATGATGAAGTTCATGCCCTAAAATAATGTATGCCAATGCCCGGACGGAGATTTCCTTGTCGTTCGCAGTTCCTTTTCTTTTTAACGCTTCGTCGTCAAGGCTTTTGAATAGTTCGATACTGGCCGCACGAACTGCTGAATACTCTCTGAGTATATCGTCTATTTTCCGTTCGGCGGCTTTGGATTGCGGAGCATACAGATTTTCATCAAAACCCTGCAGCGGGGTTGTATCTTTTCGTGCAAAACGCAGCGCGCGGTAAGCGAAAACGCGTTCACCGTCCGCTAAATGGATCAGGATCTCTTTAATGGACCACTTTCCCTCAGCATAACGGTAATTCAATTGCTCTTCATTTAGTGAAGAAATAAGTTTTTGAGTTTGTTCATGCACGCTCCGGTATTGATCTAATAGGTCACCCGGCGGGACCAGTTTTATGTACTTGTGGTAATATTCAAAATATTCGGTTGATTCAGGACGGGGTATTGAGCTCATGTTTTCTCCATTTTTAATTGTTAATCGATTCCAACAACGGAACTTCTTCTTTCCATTAGAACAATATCGCGCCATACGCCGTTGAGTTTGCCGAGTTTTTCTCTTACGCCGAGAATTTTGAACCCGCACCCTTTGTGCAGTTCGATGCTAGCAATATTTTCTTTGAGTATCCCGGCCTGAACGGTCCAAATGCTTTGGACTTCGGAACTTTTAACCAATTCACTCAGCAGTAATTTTCCGATTCCGCGACCGCGGAAAAATTCTCCGATATATACGCTGACCTCGGCAACGCCGGCATATACGCATCGTCCGGATACCGGCGTCAAAGCGGCCCAGCCGGCAACGGTTTTGCCTTCTTTGGCGACGAACCGGCATTCTTTGATATGAGCGGCATCCCATTTTTCCCAATCCGGAACATTGGTTTCAAGTGTTGCGTTCTTGGTCGCGATGCCTTCTTCGTAGATCGCCCGAACGGCATTCCAGTCATTCGCGGTCATTTTTTCAATTCGAATGTTCATTACCAGTTGTTCCTTTTACGCAGATCGGTGATCTGTTTGCAATGTTTTTCACCGTGATTTCCGTATGTGGTCAAAAGATTTTCAAGCGTAATTTCACCTCTTTCGGAATGATGCGCAAGGCGCCCCCATTCAGAATCTTTGATACGATCGAGTAAATATCCCCAGCGCGCGTGCAGCGGTTTAATGATCGCCAGTGAATCTTGAACCGGCAATTTCTTGCCGTCTTCGAGTTCAGCCCATGCGTCCTGATCATATCCTTTTAGTGGAGGTTTGTTCTCAGTCAGTGTCAATTTCATTCGAATGAAAGCATTCATGTGAGAATCGGCCAGATGATGCACTACCTGTCGCGGGTTCCATCCGCCATCCCGATACGGAGTATCCAGTTGTGAGTCATTAAGGCCTTTCACAGCCGCTTCAATTTGTGCGGGTAGATCCTTGATCTTTTGAATGAGTACAGCTCGCTCTTCTTTAGTCATTGATTCTCCTGGGTTATTTTATGTTCTTCGGTTTTGTAGATTTTAAATCCACATTTCTGATACAATTTCAGCGCACCCGGATGATCGAGAGAACAGGTGTGAACCCACAAACGATTTGGTTCTCTTGCCCAAACCGATTTGACAGCCCACGATAAAAGATACTTGCCAAGCCCATGCCCGATGAATTCCGGCATCAGGCCGAAATAAGAAACCTCAACATCTTTTTCCTGGCTGAAATCCAACTCAACATATCCGGCTGGAACACCTTCGATGTATAGAACATTCACTTCAACTTTTTCATTCTGAATGATCGTTTTTAATTCATCGTCACTCAGTTTTTTCCGGTCGATCCATTGCCAGTTTCCGCCTACGGTGTTGTATAAGAAACGATAAAAAGGAACTGTCGGATGGCTTGCCCGCATGATCAGATTGTCGCCCGGTTCCTTGGCTGCCGGTAATAAAGGATTCTCGAACATTTCCAGGTAGGTTGTGATCACATTTGTATCAAGAGCTGTCATTTTGGCGTACCGGGTTTTTCATCTGAAATTTCAACAGGTATAGGTTTTAGTCGCATGCCGGTCGATCTTTCAATGACTTTTATCAGAAGGTCCCAATTGAAGATCATGATGGACACCGCTTGAAGAGCATAGGCTATTACGGCAACGAACTCGAGAGTTTCGCCGTAGATCAAAACGCCGATAAGAAAACTTGTGATCGGGTTGACATAGATCAAAAATGCCAGCTGTGAGGATTCCATGCCATTGAGCGCGAAAAGATTCAGTAACAAAGGCGTTACGGTAAACACAACGGCAATAATAGTGATGAAGATCCAAAAATGGGCATCCAGGACGGAACCTTCCGACGCAACAGGGTTTAGCATAAGCATCAACAGCGCGCCCAGAGCCATTTGGATCGATAAGGAGATCTTCCGATTAAGAAAAGTATTTCGCCGCTGCGTGATCATGTAGAATGAATAGGAAAAAGTTATAATCGAGATATAAAGTATCTGATTGATATCCACATGCGCGATGAGATAGCAACTGATGCCGCTCAGAATTACTCCTGCCCATTTGAACGGATTCATTTTTTCATTCAAAATAAAAAAAGCAAGAAAGGTAGTCACGATGGGCAGGATCAGGTATGCAAAGGCGCCGGCGTTCACGCTGATATTGTTGATCACATAAACATAGGAGATCCAGTTGGCGACCAGCAGAAGGCCTCCAACGGCATTGAGAGCCAGCATGGACGAAAAATCTTTCTTTGACCTGGAGAATAAAGCCGTAACATCTTCCCATGTTTTTTTAAGATCGAAACTCACGGCCAGCGCCATGACCAAAGCCGCGATCCCTATCCGGTAATAGATGATTTCGTAAGGATCGTGAGTGTGGATCTCTTTAAAAAAGATCGGTACAAATCCCCAGATCACATAAGAGAAAAATCCTGCTAATAGGTGTTTTCGTGAACCACTCAATTTTTTTACTTTCGTAATTATTTTAAAACAAATAAAAACAAATTATATTGGTTTTATGATAGTCCAATTACTCACAATTTAACACAGTCCAATACACACAATTGGCATGAAATAATAGACCAATATATTGCAAAAAAAAGGTATTGTAAAGTGCCAATTTAATTGAAAAGGATATAGTCCAACTGATACGAAGCAATCGGAGAGCGGTTTTAAAAACACATTGCTTTTTTTAGGTTGATTAAATAGATTGTTTCAATCTTTAAACACTCCCCTTCATGATAAAAGCCGTTACGTTCGATCTTGGAAATACCCTGTTGCGTCAGGATAATATTGACTGGAAAAAACTCGAGAAAGCAGGATTTCTAAACCACATCAGTGTTTTTTCGAAACAAAATCTCAAACAACCGACCTTGAATGAGTGGAGCGGCCTTTATGAGAGACTGGTTGGCGTATTTGAAAAAACAATCGGCAAGCACCATCATGAAATTCCCGCTGAAAGAATATTTCAGATTATGCATGAATATTATAATATTCCGGCTTCGATTAGTACGGCTACTCTCTTAAGCACTTTCTTTATTCCGCTCATGAATGCGCGGTTGCTGATGGACCACGTGAGGGATGTTCTGAAGGAACTTAGAGATGCAAAGTTCCGGTGCGGCGTTATTTCCAATACGGCCGTTCCGGGAAATCTTGCCCGTGAGATTCTTGAGCGGCTCGAGATCCTGGATTATTTTGATTTTACTTTATACTCATCGGATTGTATCTTTTCAAAACCGCATTCTTTGATGTTTGAAATGGCGGCGGCAAAATGGGATCTAAAACCTTCCCGGATACTTCATGTGGGTGATCAATTGGATAAGGATATTGTAGGCGCTCACGCAGCCGGGTTTCGAACGGCCTGGCTCAATCACGATCGAAAAAAAATCAAAAAAGGCAAAATCAAACCGGATCACGAGATATTTAGTTTAGATGAATTGCCCGCGGTCATTAAAAAAATTAAATAGACCGCACTAAATGACCCAATGGCTTAATGATTCAATGGCTAAATGAAAAACATCCATCATATTCTTTTTGATTTTGATTATACACTGGCCGACTCTTCCGAAGGCATCATAGCCAGTGTGAATTATGCACTCGAACAAGTTGGGGAAAAGTCCGCAGATCACGAAAAGATCCGGCATATGATAGGTCATTCTTTGGAAGATACTTTCGGACAATTCGTCGACCCGTTGGATACCAAAAAGATCCAGACGTGCAAAAGGCTTTTCATGGAATTTGCGGATACCGGCGTCATGGTAAAAAATACTGTGATTCTGAAAGATGTTCCTGAAACGATTCAATGGTTTTACGAAAATCTATATTCACTTGGCATTGTGTCCACCAAACGCAGGTCAACCATTGAAGAAACCCTGATTGAGACGGATCTTGACGATTTTTTTGACGTAATCATCGGATATGAGGATGTGAAGTCATTGAAACCGGATCCCGCGGGACTTTTGAAAGCGATAGAGGAATTGGGTGGAAATAAATATGATTCCATATTTGTAGGCGACAGCGTCATCGATATTCAGACGGCAAAAAACGCAGGCATCCCGGTAATTGCCGTTTCTTCGGGAATGACGACATCGGAAATGCTGCAGTCATACGAACCGGACCATTTGATCCGTGATTTTGCCGAATTGACAATACTTTTTAATCATAATGAACCATGAGATCGTTTTTTTTGACTTTCATCTTTATGGCTTTTTCGTGTACCGGCACTGAAAAGACGGTTATGACGAATCAGGAAAAACAAAATACGGCGAAATCCGCGGAACAGCAAAAATCGCGTTTCGATGAAAGTTTTGATCCACTCTCTTTGGATGACGATGATTGGGTGATCCATAAAAAGCAACCCGGCAGCGCCGGCCGAATAACGGACGTAACCGATTCTATCTATCATACCAGCGATTACAGAGAGAACAAAGAACAGATCGCTTTCGGTTTCCGGGTTCAGTTGTATTCGACCACCGATTATTATGAAGCGATGGCTGTCAGGGATGAGGCCGGCACCAAATTGGGTGCCGATATCTATGTGGACTATGAGCAACCGTATTATAAAGTACGCGCGGGTAACTTCACCGATCGTGAAAAAGCCGAAGAGGCCCGACGTACCGCCAAATCATTGGGATACGCCGATGCGTGGATCATTCAAACAAATGTTCTGCTGAAAGAAAAATAGATTCAATTCACACCTAAGAAGGAGATTAAGATCATGGATGTAAAAAACATCAAAACCATCGGCGTTCTGGGCTGCGGACTTATGGGTTCGGGAATCGCTCAGATTTCGGCCGCGGCCGGATTCAAGACCATTGCGCGCGAAATCACGCAGGATCTGGCAGACAAGGGACTTGGGAATATCAAAAAACAACTGGAACGTAACGCCGCGAAA
>CAZHUW010000081.1:0-13660 GCA_964535295.1 uncultured Bacteroidota bacterium | reverse complement strand
AGCCCTTGCACATTTTGTTCGCCCGGCGTTTCTTTTGCCGATCCGCCGACAAACACCTGAAGATGCGATCCCAGGTTGCGGCCGAAATAAATTCCGATATCCTGGAAAGGGCTGAATGCCGAACGGAATTTGATCGACGTCACGGGTTCGTTGGCCTGGAATTGCCTTGAAACAATATTGATATATCCGGCGGCGGCCTGATCCCCGTAGAGCGGCGATGCATTGCCGCGGAATATCTCGATACGTTCGATATTTTCAAGAGAGACGGCATTCAGATTGAGCCAGCCGGCATCCGGTTCGTTCATAGGGATGCCGTCCAGAAGTATCGTGACATGGCGGTTAGAAAGGCCGTTGGACGATGCGGTGATCGGTTTGCCGTAACTGCCGAGATCGTGGACATAGAATCCGCCAACCACCCACAACCAATCGGCGAAATCGCCGTGGTAGGTTTTCATCATCTCGTCATGGCTTATCACTTTGAAAAAATAGGAGGAGTCGGAGAAGAAAGATAACTGTGCAGAATCCGCGCGGAATTGAAATTCCTGGATGGTCAATTTCGCAAAAGCGGCAGCTTGGAGCGAATCGTCATATGTAAAAACCACGGAATCGGTGGCAGTTTCGTTATATCCGGGTTCCTGCGCGGCAAGAATAAAACATGGAACAACCCATAGAACCAGCACGCACCAAACTTTTTCAGCTGTTTTCAGATCCATCTCGCCCGATTGGTTTACATGAGTCCGCGGAAAACGAATGCGTTAACGCCGGAGCACGCAGAGTTCACTGAGTAAATTCCCTATAAATATTTAATTGCCGATATCTTAAATCAATTTTCAATGAACTTCATAAGTTCGATTTTGAACGTTCCCACTTACTTCTTTCCTCTGCGAGCTTTGCATCCTTCGCGCTTAATGAATAGTATGCTCGTCAGGAAGACGCTTGTTTCGATTCCTGCCTTGCTACCACCACATTATAAACCGCCATCAGCAGCGTTGCCGCCACACCGACGCCGAAAAGAATAAAAAAGATGATCCCGGGGTTGGATGTATGTTTTGCATTCTCGTAGATCCATCCGCCAAAAGGATCTCCGACAAAAAGCGCGATGGCGATCGGTAAAAAAGCGTACCCCTGAAATAATCCCTGCTGGCCCGGAGGTGCGATCTCGGAAATATATTCGTAATACCGCGGCGCCTGCATGATCTCGCCCAAAGCAAAAGCCACAATGCCCACCACGATCGTCGGAATACTCGGATGCAATCCGATGATCAGCCAGCATAAACTCGATACCGCAAAACCGACCAGGATCGCGGTCCGCGTGTGAATGTGCTTGGTCAGATAGTTAACCGGTATCTGCAGCAATATGATCGCGCCCGCTGCCGACCAGGACTGGATAAATTCAAACGGCGCATTCGGATCGATGAAATCTATGATGTAGTAAGGTAGAATGATGAATTCCTGCCAGAACATGATCCAGTATAAAGAGAACAAAAGCAGCAGGATCATGAATTTCAGATTGCCAAGAACCAGGAAGAGATTCGCAATCTTTTTACCGAGCGATTCGGAGACTTCGGTCATTTCGCTCTTAACTTCTTTGTACATCATAATGTTTACAACCAGCATCGCCAGACAGCTTAAAGACGATACGACGTAAACGAACTCCATGCCGAAACTGTCACGAACAAAATACGCGATCGTAGGCCCGATAGCCGCGCCGATATTGACCAGCCAATAATAGATCGCATAACCGAGCGATTTCGTTTCAGGTGTTGATGTCACAGCAACCGTTCCGAGAACCGACGGCTTGATAAAAGAACCTCCTACGGCCGTAAAAAAGAGAAACGCCATGAGCAGCCAGTATTGGGATGCGTTTTCGTACAGACCCTGGAAAGCCGTCATGCCGACCGATCCTACGAGGAAATAACCCAGAGCAAGGATCGTGAATGCGACGGAAAAAGCTCGTTTGAATCCCCATTTGTCTGCGAGCGTGCCGCCAATGATCGGAAGCAAATAGATCATGCCGCCGAACATGCCGGACAATTGCCCCGACTCCGTTTCAGTGAATCCCAACCGGTCGCGAAGATACAAACTCATCACGATCTTCTGCCCGTAAAACGCGAGACGCTCGAACAATTCCATTCCGTTCGCAACCCAAAACGTAGGGTGGAAACCCTCTCGAATCTTTTGTAACTGTGTCTGCAGATTTGACATATTCCCTCTCGTTGGTTATCGGAATACTTCCAACCGCAAAGAGCGCAAAGAAAATTCATAAGCCTCACATCGTATAAACCGATTCGCTGGATTATTTTATACTTTGTGGTCTTTGTGTAATACTTTGTGCTCTTTGTGGTTTATGTATTTAATACATCCCGGCAGGCTTTGCGGCCTTTGCGGTTTGGTTTTATTTACAAATAAAAAAATAAATTGAACTCATTCTCCGAAAACCTGTTTCTGACGGGCCTCCGCCAGAATTTTCTTATTGGCGTCGTCCAGTCCGACGATCTCATCCAGGCTCATGTAGGCCGCGATCTGCACGTTGGTACTTTTGTCTTTAGTAAGCTGTACCAGCAGATCGTAAACCGGTCTTGGGATCTTTTCCTTACCTTTGTACAGGACGCTGAAACTGTCCGCGCAGGCCTCACGCATATTCCATGCGGGATGCGTTGAATGGTCCATCAGGAATTTCACTGCTTCCGGATGTCCCTTTTGAGCGATCTGTGTAATACCTTCCACGGCAGCCATACCGAGTGCGTCTTCATCGGAAATATTCTGTCCGTATCGCTGAAGGGAATAGTTTTTTAGGAATTCAAAGGATTCATGCCCACCGATATTTCCGATCGAGATGATGATCTCTTCTTCGATCTCTGGCGTGATCATATCCTTATTCGCGGCATCGGTAAGAAAATTGATCAAGGTCGAAAATCCGTCCGAATGAGCCCACAAACCGAGGCCAATGATGCCCGTCAGGATACGGTTGGGGTCGGAGTCTTTCATCAATGCATGCAGGTAATCCGATAAACGCGGGTCGCATTCCAGGTATGGGATCAGGTGAAGGGCGTCATTGCGTTCGACCGCATCCTCACTCAATATATTCCTCGTAATGACGGCATAGATCTCTTCTTTGAATTCTTCCGCGTCATCGGGATCCATACTTCCGCGTTCGTCTTCTTCAAAGTCCGGTTCGTCTATGTCGAAATTTTGCTTCATTTTTTATCCTTGTCTCTTCGAGTGAACCGAAGCTGAACGAGAAGTGTATTGAATTTTAAGTTCAGTTCTCGTTACACTCGAACTAACAATTTGACTGACTTTCGAGTGAAGCACAGCGGAACGAGAAGTGTATTGAATTTTGAGTTCAGTTCTCGTTACAATCGAACTGACAATTTAACTGACCTGTCACTTCGAGTGAGCACTAGCGAACGAGAAGTGATCACATTTGCCCCTGAATGATCTCCGTAATTCCCATACGAACCATCATCACGCCGATCGCAGCCAAAAGCAAGGTCACAACCTTTGCGATCCCTTTTGCGCCGCTGCGTCCGGTGAACCGCAGGATATACGTCGAGTAGCGCAAAGCAGTATAAACAATCAGCAAATTAATTACAACAGCGGAAATGGTAGGTATCATGCCGTAAGAGTCCAATGAAATCATTAAAGTGGTCAATAATGCGGGGCCAACGAGCAGCGGAATGCCGATCGGAACGATCCCGATCGATGGCGTATGCAGGATCTTTATCTCGGTTGTTTCCGCAGTCACTTCGTGGCTTTTCCTTTCTTCCGTAGAAAACAAAAGGTCATTGATCGCGATCGCAAACAAAATGACGCCGCCGGCGATCTTAAAATCGCTCATGGTGATCCCGAGAAAAACAAAAATGACTTTTCCTAATGCAAGGAAGATCAGGCTCACGAGGAACGCCGTAAGAACGGACTGGCGTAGCACCCGCCGCTTGGGATTCTCGGGAATTCCTTCCGTCAGCGTTAGATACACCGGAATGATACCGATCACATCGATCGCAACAAATATAGGGATGAATGCTAATAGATATTCTTGAATCATGTTTCTCCGAAAGGATGTATAATACTCCTGAACTCAAACATTACTTACAATTCACAATACAATCCGTCATCCGAAAGATTTTTGCACGGAAACCGCCACTGCACCGGATCGTTCTCAAAAAGCAGGTCGGATTCTTTCGGGCCCCAAGTACCGGCCGGATAGCCGAACACTTTGTTCGACGGATTATCCCTCCATTCTTTCAGGATAGGATCAATGAATCGCCAGCAAACCTCGACGGCATCATTCCTTGTGAAAAGCGTTTGGTCTCCAAGTGCGCAATCCAGTAGGAGCCGTTCATACGCCGAAGCCAGATAAACGCCGGAAAGGTCTTTATAATGAAAATCCATATTCACCGTTTGAACTTTGAATCCGGCGCCAGGAACCTTCATGCCGAATTTCATCAGAATGCCTTCATCAGGCTGTATTCGCAAGATAAGTTGGTTGGCATCTGCCGCTGTCTTGCTCTCGCCAAAAAGTTTATGCAGCTTGGGTTTAAAATGAATGACCACTTCGGTCACGCGGGTCGGCAGGCGTTTACCGGCGCGTATGTAAAACGGCACGCTGCTCCAGCGCCAGTTGTTAATGAAAAATTTCATGGCGACATACGTTTCGGTGCGTGAATCGGGCGGCACGTCTTTCTCGCTGCGGTATCCGGGAATTTTTTCGCCGCGGATCGTAGAGTCCGTGTATTGGCCCCGGATTACATATTTCCCAACATCGTTTCCTGTGACGGGCCTCAGCGCCTCAAAGACCTTCAACGATTCGTTTCGAACTGCACGGGCATTGAACCGCGCCGGCGGCTCCATCGTAACCATGCCGACCACCTGCAGAAGATGGTTCTGTATCATATCCCGCAGCAAGCCTGAATGATCGTAGTATTTCCCGCGGTTCTCAACGCCGATACTTTCGCTTGACGTGATCTCAACGTGATGGATATAATTACTGTTCCACAACGGCTCAAATATCTCATTGGAAAAACGAAACGCGAGGACGTTCTGCACCGTCTCTTTCCCGAGGTAATGATCGATCCGGTAGATCTGGTCTTCCTGCCAACGTGTAAGAAGTTTTTGATTCAGGCGTTCCGCAGAAGCAAAGTCGTATCCGAAAGGTTTCTCAATCACAAGGTGTTTCCAGCCGTTTGCCTGCACGTGCAGATCCTTGTCGGCCAAACGTTCGGCGATGACCTCGTACATGGACGGAGGCGTGGCCAGATAGAATACATAATTGGCAGAAGTGCCCTGAGTGGCGGCGATCGCCGACAACCGAGCCCCTATTTTTTTGTAATCTTCAGCGTCCGACGTATCTATCGCTTCATAGAAAAGCAATTTTGAGAACGCCGTGATGCGGTTCGGGTCCGTCTTCTTCTCGGAAAATTTTTCAATGCCTTCCCGGATAGATCCCCGGAAAGACTCATCACTCATATCCGTGCGGCTGACGCCGAGAATGGCGCTCGTATCGGATAAAAGCCCCTGATCGTACAGTGCATACAGCGCAGGAATCAGCTTACGTTTCGTCAGATCGCCGGACGCACCGAAAATGACGAAAATGCAGGGTTCCGATTTTTCCATAATACTATCTCGTAAGCGTTATTATTCAATATCATACTGTGTGCGGAAGAAAATACAATTAGCAAAGATACCCGAGGGAACGCAGGATCAAAATCCCAATATCTCTACGTTCACGGTTTCAACATCTTCCATCTTTGAACCAAGGAAACGTTCACCAACCTTCATAAAATTCTTTGGTAGATCGGTAACACAGAATTTGTGAACGGGTTTTTGTGTTTTGGTCGTGAGGAGTTGTTTCTCGATGAGAATAGACCTTGCGAGTTTCGCCGTCTCGACGCCGGAGTCGATCAGACTCACAGGCTGGCCCATGACGCGGTCGATCGCTTTTTGTATCGTCGCGCTGAGCAGCGGATAATGCGTACATCCCATGACCAGCGTATCGATTCCGGTTCCTTCGAAAGCCATGAAATATTCCTCGCTGATCTGACGGGTCACGTCATGATCAAGCCAGCCTTCTTCGGCAAGAGGAACAAATAACGTGCAGGCATAGGAATACACATCGGCATCGGGCGCCATTTTTTTGATCGTTCGGTGATAGGCTTCGCTGTTGACCGTGGTCTGCGTTCCGATCACACCGATCTTCTTTTTCAGGCTGTTCCCTACGGCGGCGGACGATCCCGGCACGATCACGCCGATCACGGGAATGCGGAACATATTCGAAATAAAATCCAAAGCAACGGCGCTGGCGGTATTGCAGGCAATGACGATCATTTTCACATCATGTTCCAGCAAGTACAGACAGCTCTGCAATGTGAACGACTTGATCGTGCGGTCGGATTTCGTGCCGTACGGCACACGCGCCGTGTCGCCGAGGTAGATGATGCGCTCGTTCGGCAGCTGCCGCATCACCTCTTTGACCACGGTCAAGCCGCCGATACCGGAATCGAATATGCCGATGGGTTGGTCACAGTTGAGCGGCGCCGATTCCATACGATAACTCATAGCGGGTTCCGGACTGGCTGAGTTCATATATTTTCCTTCGCTTCCTGGATATTCAGTTCCAGTTCTTTGATCTTTTGCTGTAAATACTGACGCTTCATGCCGAGTTTCGCCGCGGTCTGTGAAATATTCCAGTTGTTGAGCTTTATCGATTCCATGATGAATTCCCGCTCAAACGCCCGCACCACGCGCTGTTTGGCATCTTGAAAACTTACGTCGCCGCGTTCAAGGATCTCTTTGATCCCCATCGGACTGAAGTCGTCGTTTTTTTTGAGGTCATCATGAAGCATATCTTTGGTGATCTCTTCGCCCGAACTGAGCACCACACTCCGCTCGACCACGTTGATGAGTTCGCGCACATTGCCCGGCCAGTCATAGTCCATGAGGGTCTTCATAGCATCGTTGGAGAATCGCGTGACATGGATCTTATGTTTCTGTGCGTACATGTCAAGATAATGTTTGGCAAGAAGCGGTATGTCGCCCGTGCGTTTTCGCAGCGGCGGAACTTCGATCTCGACCACATTGATGCGGTAGTAAAGATCCTCGCGGAATTGGCCTTCGCGAATGAGCTTGGACAGATCGCGGTGCGTCGCGCTCAGAATACGTACATCCACCTGAATGGATTCCGTGCCGCCGACACGTTCAAATTTTCTTTCCTGCAGAACGCGCAGAACTTTAGCCTGCGTTTCGAGCGCCATATCGCCGATCTCATCCAAAAAAAGCGTTCCGCCGTTGGCTAATTCAAATTTTCCCTGCTTTGCCGCTACGGCGCCGGTGAAAGCGCCTTTTTCAAAACCAAAAAGTTCGCTCTCGATCAGTTCTTTGGGAATGGCAGCGCAATTGATGGAAATGAACGGGCCTTTCGCGCGCAAACTCTGATCGTGAATGGTTTTGGCAACCAGTTCCTTCCCGGTTCCGCTCTCGCCGCGAATGAGCACCGTCACATTGCTCTTGCTGACCTTGTCCACAAGGTCATACACATGACGCATCGGTTTACAGTCGCCGATGAAGCCGGTGAACCCTTTACTGATCTGAAGTTCTTTTCGCAGCTGCGCATTCTCGCGCTGCAGCAAGACCTGCTGAACGGCGTGCCCGACCTGCGCCCGTAGCTCTTCAATATCATACGGCTTGGACATATAATTGAATGCGCCGGATTTGATCGCCTCGACGGCCAGTTTCTCCGACCCGTGCGCCGTGATCACGATCACCAGGCTTTCCATTTTACGTTCACGGACTTTTTTTACAAAGTCGATACCGTTCATTCCCGGCATGGAAACATCCGTGACGACGACATCATACGGATTGGCGCTCATCAGATTCAACGCAGAAAGTGCATCCTCGGCTTCGGCAATACGATAGCCTTCCGGACGCAAAGCCTTCATCATACCGTACCGTGCCGCTTTTTCATCATCAACAATCAGTACGCTGATCGTACCGTTCTGCTGAATATTTTCCTCACCGATCTCACTCATATTTTACGCCTTAGTATCAAGCGGTATATAGATCTCAAATGAAGTTCCTACATTTTCCTCGCTGCGCAGGACCAACCGTCCGCCTAATGCTTCAATTTTATTTTTTACGATAGCCAACCCCAGCCCTGTTCCGGAAGATTTCGTGGTATAAAATGGTTTGAAAATCTCCTCCATGCGTTCGGGCTTGATCCCGGGGCCGTTATCCGTTATTGCGATCTTGATACACCGCCGCTGATCGGGAAGCAATTCGGGATTGAATTCCGCTGATGCTTTTTTATCGATCGCTCCAATCGACGTTACCGTCAATGGATCCAGATGCCATTCCGTATATCCTTCAGACGTATCGGGCATAAACAGCGTATTCGCGACCACCACGCCTGTTTTCTTTTCTGGTCCGGTTTCAAAAAGATCTGCTTCATATACGCCGTAACCGCCGTAAAACATGAGCCGGCCGCCGCGTTCCATCGACTGAATCGCATTAATAATAATGTTAAAAATGATCTCTTTCAAGTCTCCCTGGCGTGATTTGATCATCAGCGGCGTATGGTCGTATTTGGTCCACAATTGAATACCTTTACTCCGCGTCTCCTGCCTAAGGATGGTCAGGATATTGTCGATGATCTTGATCACATCGATCTCATCTACGTCCGAATCATCCGGGCGGGAGAATTTGAGCAGTTGCCCCACAACCGTATTCAAACGGTCGATCTCTTCCGTGATGATCTCAAGATCCTGCAGTTCGTGATCGCTGCTGCCGCTTTTTTTCTTCTCATCGCGCAGAGACTGGACGATACTTTTGATCGAACTTAAAGGGTTCTTCACCTCATGCGCGATACTCGTTGCGAGCAAACCCAGTGACGATAATTTATCCGCCTGGAACATCTTCGATTCAAGTTCGATACGTCGCTGCACCAACTCGATATTTTCGATCGCAATGGCGATCTGGCTGGCAAGCGTCAGCAGGATCTCCTTTTCTTCAAAAGTGAATTCTTCATTGGTTTTTTTCTTGCCGATGGCCAAAAGACCCACCATATCATTTTCCAGGCTGATCCCGAGATAGATATGATAAGGGATCTCCGATGCGCGCAAATGAAAAATATTCATGCGACGTACTTCGTAAAGCCCGTTGCCGCTCTGTATGTTCTTGATGACCTTGTCGAGTTTGAACTCCTTGATATCGCCGAGGCTCTGTGTAATGGAATAGTACATCCGTTCCGGGTAAACATGTTTACCCAGGATAAAAAGAGCGGCCTCTTCCACGTTGAACGTTTCCGTAACCGCGGAATGCACCACTTTATGCAGATCTTCAATGCTTCCCGATCCTACGATCTTTTCGCTGATCCTGCGAACCATTGACTGATAAAGATATTTCTGATTGAGCGCATAATACCCCGCTATACGTCGTATCAGATATTTGGCAGGCTCATACAAAACAAACAGCATCGCAACGGTCAGGATCTCGAGCATTTCAACGCTGACGTCGGGGTTGTCTTCGCCCATTTTCCTTAAAGCGCGGGCTGTCACGATGTAAATAGTAAGAAATGCCCCGGCAATCGTAACCAGTAGGAAACGCCTTCGCGCCACGGTAGAATAAAAAGGATATTTATATAAAAGATAGATCATTGCGCTGGTGGGAATGACCGACGAGATCATCAACAGGGTTTTGAGCGACTTGTCCAGACGCACATTGCCCGTGCCTCCGAAGAAATAAAAGTACAGGAGCAAAGCGGAAATAATGAAAATGATGACGGTCTCAACGGTAAAAAACTGTCGCCATTTTTCATTTCGGCTGAGCATGATGATTCGTACGCACAATGCTGCACTCACCATCAACGCCAAAACTATAAAAAAGACAAAAGCAGGAATGAAGCTCATGTTTTCATCAAGAATCTTTCGGCGGGAATCGACGATCGTGTATTGTCCGAAATAAATGATCAGGAAGATCGGCAGATAGAAGAAATACGGGAATATCTTGTAGAACAAACCTTTCCGGCCGACCAATTGATGGACGTAATCCAAAAATGCAGAATGTATATGCACCATGACTGCAGGTAGAAAGACTATACTGTATAACGACAGATAGCGGAGCTCCGTATAAATATCTATCGCCTGCCGTCCAAAGACCTGTTTGATCAGCAGGGCAAAAAATTGAAACCCGTGCCACAAGGTTAGGATGATCATCATGAACAGAAAAACGTACTCATGCTCCAGTTTGTTCTGCCGTTTCAATACTTCTGCGGTCAAAACCGCGTATAGGATCATACCGACAAAAAAGCCGAGCAGAATGATCACATCGTATCCAAACATAGGTCACCGTTGGCGATTAATTCCGTTTTCTTCCGTTTTAAATATGACCGCACCTTCGATATCCGTTCGATAAATACGCGCCCCGCTTAAGGTAAGATCGCGTACCACCGAGGGCGAGGGGTGATTAAACTTATTAAATTCCCCGCAGGAAATGACGGCAAAACGCGGCTGCACTTTCGAAATAAAAGTCTGCGATGTCCCGTTCCACGAGCCGTGGTGCCCGACCTTCAATATATCGCTTTGCAATATCTCCGAGTAATTTTCCAATTCTTTCAGACTGGCGTGTTCTGCATCGCCCATGAAAAGCGCTTTCACACCGCGGTACCTTAGTTGGAATACCGCCGACGCGTTATTGGTGTTAAACGGCGCGGCGGCGTTCGCGGAAACATAAGGCTTCTGCGGATGCATGAAATATAGCTCAACCTCATTATCAATTGCAAGCATGTCCCCTGCACGTACGATCCGGCGCGGTATATTGCGTTTGTGTATTTGGGACAGAATACTGAAGTAAACGTCCGACCGGTAAAACTGCCCGGGATCGATCACCTCTCCGATTTCAAAATGCTTCAGCACATAATCAATTCCGCCGATATGATCGTCATGAGGGTGCGACATGATCAGGTAATCGATCCGTCCCACGCCTATCTTGCGAAGAAAAGGGGCAACTACTTTTTCACCCTGGTCCATATTCCCTCCGCAATCCCCCGCATCGACCAGGATCGTTTTATTTTCCGGTGTTCGTATAACTGCCGCGTCACCCTGGCCTACGTCGAGAAAGATCAATTGCAGCCCTTTTTCAGGAAACACAACCGGCTTCCAGACCAGTGCAACTGTAAAACCAAGCGCACAGATCAATCCGTATTTCCGTACTTTTATATTTTTCCACAACAGAAAATAAGCCAGTATGAGGTAAAAGAGGAACATACTCCAGAGATTCATCCTGTAAAATTCAATATAAGCCAGGGGGATCTTCGATGACCACTCGGCGATCTTCACCATTATAAGTATGGATAATTCGTTCACGTTGGCGAACCATTGGGCCGCCATCATGGAGAAAGTTCCTACTATGGCCGATACGAAGCCGATTCCCATGACAAAGCTGGACAACGGAACAACCAGAACATTGGCCGCCAATGCGATCAGCGGTATCTTATAAAAATAAAACGCCGTAAACGGAATAGTACCGATCTGCGCCGCTATGGAAACGAGCAGTAAGGCGATGATCTTTTCGGTTAAATTCATTTCTCCCGATTTGAAGAGACCAAAATGCCTGCAAAAATCTTCCAGCTTGGGATAAACCAGCACGATCGATAGTACGGCAGTGAAAGACAACTGGAGGCCTATGTCGAACAAGGCCAATGGCTGCATGAATAAAATAATGATCAACGCTACAAACAGGCTATTGATAATATTCCCGCGCCGTTCCAACAGCGTACCGATCAACACCATACCGGTCATGATACCAGCGCGTACGACGGATGGAATAAAATCGGCCACACCCATGTAGATAAGTAGGCATATCAGGGTCATGTAAACGCGCCATGCATACCTCAGACGAAGGAAACTGAAGACTCCGAAAAGCAACGCCGTGATAAACACAATATGCAAGCCGCTGATCGACAGAATATGGATCGTTCCGCTTGTGGAAAAATATTCCAGGACCTCACTCGGTATGTCGCCGCGTTCTCCCACCAGCAAACCGGTCAGGATCGAGGCGCTAAGCGGAGAAAGAGTTGAACGGTTCAGATCGAGAACATAATGTTTGATCGGATGAATGAAATTTTTCACGATCGGATTTGCCTCCGAACGCCCCGTAGCCTCTACCTGTTGCGCTTCGCGCAAATGCATCTGTCCGTAAATATCCTGTATGGCCAGATATTTTGCAAAATCGAACTCACCGGGGTTTCTCTCATTACGCGGTGCATAGATCTGTCCGTAAAGAATAAGTTCGTCACCGTAAGCCGCCGCCACCCGCGCATCCTCACGTAAGCTCACCATTAGTCTTCCGCGAGTAGTCAATTCTATATGTTGCGTCAATTGTATCGAACGAACGTCTAAAATCAGGCGTGTCTTATCTTTGATCGTCTGCGGATCGCGGCTCACGATCCCTTTCACCGCAACAGGACGGCCCAAATGGGTAAAGTATGAAATATGCGAGGGTTCAAAGTTATCCGACGGATACCGCGCTGAGACAAGAAAAAAAACGGCCGCCACAAAGGTAATAATCCCTGTGATCTTCCATCGGGTATAAATAAAAACGGCGGCAATCAAAAGAATGAATGCTGCTAATGAGAATCTAAGCGCGTAGTCCGGAGGAAAGGATGTCGAAATACCTGTGGCGCGAATGACGAGAATAACAACTATAAAAAGCAAAGTTACTTTAAGAGCGGGATATAAACGGAGCGGGTCGCCGGCTTGTCCCATTATAATGCACCCGCGTCATCTTTTCGGATCCATCCTATTTTTCCGTCTTTTAAACGAATCTCGATCCAATCATTGCGTTCGGAACGTATCTGAACCATCGCCCCTTCGTGAAGAATAAACAAGACGCTGCCAGAATTATCCGGTTCGCTCCTGACATCGGATACGGAGCTCAATATCACGGCTTCTCTAATTCTTTCCTGTACGTAAACATTGATCACAAAATTGACTGAACAAAACAGGAATAAAATAATAGTCCCACGAAACAGTAAACTGAAAAGCCGCCCTTGGGCCGGCCTAAGTTTTCGGATTAAAAAAATTCCTGCCAACGTAAACCAACCGGTAAGGCTGAGAATAGCCCACGTCTCCATCGACAGCAGATACAGGATCTTTTTTGAAATATCATAAAGAATAAATTCCGGCGGCGTGATAATCTTATCTTTCAAATATAGTTGCGTCAATTCAAGGTTGTACAGGATATCCTCATCATTCGGATTGAGTTGTTTTGCCTTCTCGTAATAATAAACGGCGTAACCGAATTTTTTTAGTTTGAAATAGGTATTCGCCAGGTTATAAAAAAGTTCTTTCGATGAATAACCGGCGTCGACCAGCTGTTGATACTGTAATTGCGCATCGGAATAGTGTTTTTTCTCATAGTTTTCGTTGGCCTTGGCGAAAAGGTCGGCCGGTTCCGGTGAAACACTTTGTCCACGCACCGTATCATACGATATCATTATCAGCGCCAATAGGCAAAACGTCTTCATCATGATTTTAGATCGCTTTATCCATATTAATAATGGCGGTCCGGATACGGCGATAGACCTCGTCCGTTTTTTCTTGTGTTTTCCCGGCCGGTGAAAAACGCGCTTCATCGCAGGTGTGCAGGCAGTCGATGTATTCTTTGA
>CAZHUW010000080.1:0-13706 GCA_964535295.1 uncultured Bacteroidota bacterium | reverse complement strand
TGTCAGCTGGGGAGATTATGACCAAGATGGGAAATTAGACATTCTTTTAACCGGTGCGGATTCGTTGCCTTACTATTCCCCAACCGCGTATGGATTTACAAAAATATACCAAAACAATCATGAAGCTTCAAATTCTATTCCGACGTATCCCCCTTACCAATCATCGAACGTTGTCGGCAATTCAGTTAACTTAAATTGGTCCAGATCTGACGATAACCAAACGAACAGTAAAGGATTAAGTTATAATCTGAGAATCGGCACAACTTATTCTGGTTGTGAAATCAAATCTCCTATGGCAAACTTATCGAGCGGTTTTCGCAGTCTGCCTCATATGGGTAATGTCAACCTGGATACAACTTGGATGATAAAGAGTCTTCCGGATGGAAAGTATTATTGGAGTGTTCAGGCGATCGACAATTCATTCGCAGGTTCAAACTTTTCTCCCACTGACAGTTTTGTAGTCGACCAAGTGAATGATCCTCCCCACTTAATTTCGACCTTGCGAGACACGACGTTTAATGAAAACTGTGGAAAACAATTTGTTTTTAAAGTAAGTAATTTTTTTGCAGATGTTGATAACGCCACACTTAATTATTCGGTAAGTAACCTCAACGGCGGTCTTTCAGCTTCCATCTCCAACGATAGTTTATATCTAATCAGTGAGCTTCATTTCTTTGGCGAAGCAGACTTACAGATAACCGCTGACGATGGAAGTTTAAGTATATCCGACACTTTCAAAATAGCCGTACAAAGGACAGACTTTCCCCCTGCGCCGCCCCAAGGATTAACTGCCGAGGCATTAGCCGGCCAGGTTCGAATCACATGGAACAGGAACTATGAGTCGGATTTTTACCGTTACTTCATCTATGGAGGAGTATCGCCAAACCCGACCGCGCTATTAGATTCATGCATGGATGTCGATGATACTAGTAAAACAATTGCCGGATTGACTAACGACACTACGTATTATTTTCGCATCACGGCAACCGATATGAGTAATTACGAAAGCAGCTATTCCGATGAGATCAGAGTGACTCCGGCAGTATTGTCCAATGTGAATACTCAGCCGGTTGATACATCGACGGGTTCTACCCCTTTTGTTTTGACATTCAGTCAGGTTACACAAAGCGGACTTGTACACCTTGTCATTTCAAATATGGGACCCGCCATACCTGAAGGCATGATTTTTGGAAATCAGGTAAAATATTTTGACATTTCAACATCAAATATTTTCTCGGGAACGATAACTGTCTCGGTCAATTACTCCGGTATCAATTTCAAAGACGAAACGGCTATTCGACTCTACCATTATGAAACTGATCATTGGGTCGATGCAACGGTCTCCGTGGACACGCTTTCCAATATAATTTATGGTGCCGTGTCCTCTTTATCGCCGTTTGCCCTCCTGCAACCCGCCAATGTATCTCCTCAGGTATCAAATTCGATTCCTGACACCACCGTTAGCGAAGATTTCGGAAAAGTGTTTATTCGCGATCTAACAGGCGTATTTTCTGATCCGGACACGCCGGTGTTAAGCTTCAACGACAGCAGTTTTTCCGGAGGGATTCTGACTATGATCTCCGGCGACAGCCTCTACTTGCTCAGCCAGTCGAATTTTTTCGGATTAGTAGAAGTCATGGTAACAGCCAGTGACAGTGAATTCACCATAGCCGATACTTTTTTGGTGACCATAGCGCCGGTCAATGACCCGCCGGTTGCCAATAACCCGGTCGCCGATATTCAATTGAATAAAAACGCAGGCACTGTTTTTGTCTCCGACCTGCTTAATAATTTTACCGATGTCGATGATTTCTTTTTAACTTACGGTGCAGCCAATTTATCATCGGGTGTTATTCCAAGTATTTCTCAAGACAGTTTGTATCTGACGGTGCAACCGGATTTCACTGGCGTTGTCTTGATCCGGCTCACGGCTTACGACGGTGACATTACCGTGGCGGATACGTTCCAGGTGAGTGTTTTGGAAACGGCGCCTTTCGTCGCTCAGGCCATTCCAGACACGTCGTTCTCAGAAGATACTGGAGACCATTTACTGGCCGATCTGAGTGCGGTTTTTCATGACATTGATTCCCCAAACCTTACTTACACAATCTCCTTTGGCGGCGATACTATTTCAGCCGAGATCGTCAACGATCAGGTTCATATCGTCACGGTTCCGGATTCCTTCGGCGTGAGTACGGTCATCGTTACCGCAGCGGACGAATTGTTGCAAACGGTAAGCGACACATTTTTTGTTACCGTGACTCCGTTAAACGATGCGCCGCGAATCGTGGCGCCTTTACCGGACGGCGCCATCAATGAGGATGCGGGAAAGAAATTCATCGCTAAATTATCCGGCACATTCAAGGATCCCGACGGGGACCTGATCACATTCTCTTCTTCTTTATCCGACACGGCTAAGGTCACAACGCTTATCTCTAACGACAGCTTGTACGTTCTAACGGTTAAAGACTCCAACGGGATTGTGAATATTTATGTATCTGCGACAGACCCGTTGTTGGCTTCAGCCAAGGATACTTTTCTTTTGACCATTAATCCTTTCAACGATCCGCCTTTCGTTACACAGTTGCTTCGCGACACGATACTGCAGCAGGACTTCGGCAAAAAGTTTGTGGCAAAGCTCTCTGACCATTTTTCAGATATTGATGGCGATGAATTGTTCTACTACGGAACCAATCTGACTGCGGGCATTTCCGCTGAAATGTCCAATGACAGCTTGTATCTGATCAGCCAAGCCTACTTTTTTGGCGAAGTGGGGATATTTGTCGAAGCTAATGACGGTGATGCATCCATCATGGATACTTTCGTTGTGACGGTGTCGAATATCAATGATGCGCCGATCAGTCTCAATTGGTTTAATGACCTTATTATAAATGAAGATACATCCGGATTCTTTGCCGGCGGGGCAAATTTTAATTTTATCGATGTCGATAACGATATCCTTGTCTATGACGCGCAGAGTTCGGACACAACGAAGATAAAAGTCCACATTTCCAATGACAGCCTTTACGTGTATCCTGCAAAGGATTCATCGGGTATGGTGGAAATATATTTAACGGCCACGGACCCTTTTTCAGAATTTGTACGAGATACGTTCCTGATCACGATCATCGGCGTGAACGATGCGCCATTCAGGATCGCATCGATACGCGACACGACGCTGCAGCAGAATTTCGGAAAAGTTTTTATCAGCAGGCTCAATGCGGTTTTCGCCGATATCGACGGTCCGGGCCTGTCCTATA
This sequence comes from uncultured Bacteroidota bacterium, assembly GCA_964535295.1. Classification (GTDB taxonomy): domain Bacteria; phylum CLD3; class CLD3; order SB21; family SB21; genus SB21. Next base: position 10,446 of record CAZHUW010000080.1, on the reverse strand, counting down.
CGGTCACCGTATCGCCGACAGGCCTTTCAACACAGGTATCGGGAGACAGCCTTTACCTCAAAAGTATACTTAACTATTTCGGTGCCGTGAATGTAAGGGTCATTGCAAGCGACGGATCCTTGACCGCTTCGGATACTTTCCGGGTAATCGTTGCCGATAACAGCGGGCCATCTGCTTTTGTTAATGCATTGGCATCGCCCGTTTTGAATATCGTACGTTTTGTGGCCGGAGCAGATGAAAACCTGTCGGCCCTCACGCTATCCGCTGACGGTCAGCCTGTGACCATGTCAAAACAGGGCAATGTTTATTTCGGAGATTACATTTTGTCATCAACCGGAAGTCTGCCGGTGTCCGTCACAGCAACCGATCTGTCTGGAAATCAGGATACGGTCAATCGTCTGTATCAGGTTTCACTGCTAAATAAAACGACGGTATTCGGAAAATATCAATTTTCAAGTTCGTCCGAGGGATATATGCTCCTGAGCATATCGGATGACGTTACGGTTCCGTTGAATTGGAAACGTTACGGTGAAAATATTGAAATCGTCATGTCAAACATAACCGCAGAATTGAAAATCGAATCGGCAGTTGCACGTTTAGCATCCGCGGATGAAGACGCCAAATTGGGGTTGTATGAATGGACGAACGGGCAATGGATCTATGTTGGCGGAGAGGGTTCAGGCGGCAAAGTAAATGCCGTTGTAAATAAGAGCGGAACGTATGCCGTTCTCTATAATCCGGATCATATTTCCGTTCCAAAAGAATTTGTGCTTAACCAGAATTTCCCGAATCCGTTCAATCCATCAACAACGATCCGGTATGAAGTACCGGATGAAACCCGCGTCACGATCAAGGTGTATAATTTACTCGGACAGGAAGTTAGAACGCTGGTTGATGCCGTTAAAGGTTCCGGACGCTATGAAATTCAATGGGACGGGAAAAACAAATCCGGAAAAGAAGTTTCCAGCGGCGTATATTTGTACCGGCTGCAGGCGGATAAATTTGTTAAAACAAGGAAGATGCTATTCATTAAATAAGCTGGCCGCCGGTGCTTGTTAAGACTGAATGATATTTAGGTGTAAATCATGAAAAGAAAAATTATTGTTCTCTTATTAATGGTTGCGACAACTGATCTTTTCTCTCAATATCCAAATATTCAGGTTAGCGGTGCGAATAATTCCGATCCCAATGAAGTAGCCATTTCGATCAATCCTGCTAATCCTATGAATCTGGCTGCGGGTGCGAATATTAATTATTATTATTATTCTACCAATGGAGGCCTTACGTGGACGCAGGGGAGTTTGACATCGTCGCTTACTGTCTGGGGTGATCCGGTGGTGGTATTTGATAATAACGGGCATTTGTATTTCGGCCACTTGACCAATCCGACAGGCCCGGCATTCATTGACCGTATCGTGGTACAAAAATCGACCAACGGCGGAGCGTCATGGAATGACGGCGCAGGTATTGGTCTGAATTTGCCAAAACAACAGGACAAAGAGTGGCTGGCCGTTGATGGGTCCAGTTCGTCTTATCGGCATAATATCTACATGGCGTGGACGGAGTTTGACAGCTATGGAAGCGCAAATCCATTGGATAGTACGCGTATCCTTTTTTCACGGACCACCGATGCCGGTCAAACATGGTCATCGCCGATCAAGATCAGTGATGCCGGCGGCGACTGTATTGACGAGGATAATACCGTCGAAGGTGCTGTTCCTGCAGTCGGGCCAAACGGAGAAGTATACACGGCCTGGTCGGGTCCCTTGGGCATTATGTTGGACCGATCATTGGATGGCGGCGTTACATTCGGTCAGGATATTTTTGTGACCGCTCAGCCCGGCGGTTGGGATTTTCCCGTGTCCGGAATTTATAGGTCCAACGGGCTTCCGGTGACGGCATGCGATATAAGCAATTCACCTTATAACGGCCACGTTTATGTCATGTGGGCCGATCAGAGGAACGGCACGAGCAATACGGATGTGTTTATCATCAAATCCACAGACGGCGGGGATACATGGGGGTCGCCTGTTCGAGTGAACAATGACAACAGCAATCGGCATCAGTTTTTCCCGTGGATGACCATTGATCAATCCACCGGTCATATTTACGTCGTATTTTATGATCGCAGAAACACAACCGGTGATGCAACCGAAGTCTGGATGGCCAAATCGACGGACGGCGGTAATTCGTTTTCGAATTTCAAGGTCAGCCAGTCGTCGTTCACTCCAAATCAGCAAGTATTTTTTGGCGACTACAACGGTATCGCGGCGATGGACGGAAAAGTATACCCGATATGGACACGCATGGTCAATAGCAGCCGGAGCATATGGTTGGCGATCGTCAATGATAATCCAGTAATTTGGCACGCATTGCGGGACACGGCATTGGCAAAGAACATGGGAAGAGTATTTATAAAAAACCTTACTTCTGTTTTTTTTGACAATGATAATATGTCGCTGGCCTATTCCGTTGAAAATCTATCGTCGGGGATTACAGGCGATATCTCAAACGACAGCTTATATCTTGTGATTTCTGATAATTTCACCGGTTCAGTGGATCTGAAAGTCACCGCCAAAGACGGAAGATTATCCGTTTCCGACACTTTTTCCGTTGCGGTTAATGAATTCAATTCCGCACAAATTTCTCTAGGCGCGTTAGCGTCGCCGGTCATTAATGTTGTTCGCTTCGCAGTTGGCGCCGATTCGAACCTGAGCAGTGTGAATGTGGTAGTGAACGCCACGCCTTTGGTAATACAAAAATCCGGAACCTTATATTTTGGAGATTATGAAGTAGCGACAACGAATAATTTGTCGGTGAATGTATCGGTTATAGATGCGCACGCGTTTCACGTAAGTCTGAACAGGAGCTATCATGTCAGCGTACTGAATAAAGATTTTACTTTCGGTAATTACAAAATACGTGGGATCGGTACAGGGTATTTGATAGTCAGCAAAAACGAAACGGCCTCCGTTTCCGAAAATTGGATCTTGTTGGATTCGGGAGTTGATATGTTGCCTACCGGGCCGGTATCCGGATTGGATGTTGAAGTAAATTATTTGAATGCACTAAGCCGCCTGCCTTTCGGTGCGGACGAATCAAAAATTGGAATCTATCAACGGGCCGACGATAAGTGGATTTATGCCGGAGGCGAAGGACAAAGTGGAACGGTTTCGGCAAAGTTATTGAATACGAATGCTATTGCGGTGATATATAATCCGGACCATGAGGCCGCGCCGAAAGTATTATCTTTGTCGCAGAATTATCCGAATCCCTTCAACCCATCAACTAAGATCCGCTATGAAGTTCCGGCTGAAACATATGTAACCGTTAGAATATATAATATGCTTGGACAGGAAGTAAGATCGCTTGTGAATACGGTCAAAGGCGTGGGGCGTTATGAAGTTGATTGGGACGGAACGAATGATGCCGGACAACAAGTGGCGAGCGGCCTTTACATTTATCGTTTGGATGCGGGAAAAATATCAAAAACCCGAAAAATGCTTTTTGTTAAATAAGAAACAATCTTGACTATGACAAGAATTCAAATTTAAGGTTTTTCATGAACACAAAAATTGTAGCATTATTACTCGTTGCGGCGTTTGGAATCGCCGGCTGCTCTAAGGACGATAAGAAAGAAACGGGTCTTAAACTGGCCAATAACACTTTTCAGGACGGCGAATATGAAGAGGCTCTTGCGCAGTATGAAGGTCTGATCGAAACAGAAGGCGCTACGGCGCAAGTTGGTGCGGCATGGTGTTATATCCGGCTGGAAGATTATGTGTCAGCCAACACTTATTTTTCGCTTGCGGCGGATGATTCATTGATAGACGGATATGCAGGATGGGCATTCACATCTTGGGCATTGAATAATTCCCAGATTGCTATTGACCGCGCCAATTTTGTCATACGAAAGAACGCAGAGTTCACGTTTTCTCTCGATTCTAGAATTACTGCAAACCATTTAATTTGGATCCAGGCTGCCAGTTATTACCAATTAGGCAGCTACTCTGGCAGTGTGGAAAAAATAAAGTTATTGGATCCTGCGTTCAATCCGGATCTGAACGCATCGAATATCGCTCAATTGATCGCAGAAAAGCTGCAAACACTAGGGGCGGTGCATTTTTGAGAGACTGATTTTTGGCCAATGTAAACGAACGTCTATTCTTCCTGTTGCCGAGCCGTAACAGGTCTTATCACAATATTCATCTTCATCAAAATCAATATCATCGCCGTCAATGGCAATGACCGTGTCGCCGTCGCTCTGAACGTATTCCGCTACCGCCGAATAACCTTCATCGATAATAGGTAAGTTCAACGTCATACCGCTGGTAGACAGTACCGTATCGAGTACCAGATCGTTTAATTCAAAATCACCGCGGAATACGTACACCGGGACCTGTGTGTTCTTTCCATTGATAGTAACTTGAATGAAAAGATTGCCTTCTGTCGGCCGTGTCTCGTCACAATTGAAAGGGGCCGGATCACAGCCTTCTTCGGAGTTATCCGCTAAAAAGTCGCAACCGTTGATAAAAAAGATAAGAAATAGAAAGAATGACAGGCCGTTGTATAGATGCATTTTCAAGAACATTTTCTTCATTACAATTGACCTCCGAGCGCCACGTAGATCCTGTGACCGGGACTCGTTCTATTATCCACATACTGATATCCTGTCCGCAGGAAAACATAACGTGTGAATTTGTACGAGAACCCGCCGCTTATCACGGGCGTAAAACCCTCTTTCTTTTCTAATTTGTGCCCTTTCCAGACGCCTTCGCCCGTTCCACGGTAATCAACAAACGAAACGCCAACGCCGGCAGATAAGAATGCATCGAAATGGTTATTGATCCACCATTTTTTATCAATACCGGCGGCGAGAATGAAACGGTATTCTTTGGTTTGAAAATAATAACGGGGGCCGGCTTTGACGAGGACGGCTTTCCCGTAAGGCCGGGCGTAAAAAGAGCCAAAAGCGCCGAGGAATTTTTCCCCGCTTATCGAACGGCGGTAGGTAAGCCCCAACGATAGATCGCCCTGACCGGTCACGCCGAAAGGCATTTCAAAATAAGCAGAGTGTTTATGACTGTTCTCGTACAACTTTGCTCCGCTGCGGTCGAATTGCGCACGGGCGGAAGAAGCTAATAAAAAAATAAAAACGAGGACAGTGAATGTTTTTTGCATGATGTTATGCAACCGTGATATCCTTTTCAAGATACACGTCCTGTATCGTGTTAAGCAATTTGACGCCTTCGTTCATCGGTTTCTGGAAAGCCTTACGGCCGGAGATCAGGCCCATGCCGCCCGCGCGTTTATTGATGACCGCGGTCTTGACGGCTTCCGCCATATCGCTCGCGCCTTTGGATTCCCCTCCGGAATTGATCAGTCCGCAGCGCCCCATGTAGCAGTTCGCAACCTGGTACCGCGTAAGATCGATCGGATGATCGGAGGTCAGCTCGGTATAAATTTTTTCGCTGGTCTTTCCGTAAGGATTGTCCTTCGACGTCAGCGCTTTGTAACCGCCGTTATTGGTCGGTAATTTTTGTTTGATGATGTCCGCCTGAATGGTCACGCCGAGATGATTGGCTTGACCGGTAAGATCGGCAGAAGTATGATAATCCTTTTCTGGCGTTTTGAATGCGCTGTTGCGGGTGTAGCACCAGAGGATCGTGGCCAAACCAAGTTCGTGTGCATAGGCAAAAGCTTCGCTGACCTCCTGGATCTGGCGCGTGGATTCCGCCGAGCCGAAGTAGATCGTAGCGCCGACCGCGGCCGCGCCCATATCCCAGCATTGTTTCATCGAGCCGAACATGATCTGGTCGTATTTATTGGGATAACTCAGGAATTCATTATGATTGATCTTGACGACGAACGGGATCTTATGCGCATATTTGCGGGCACAGGCGCCAAGGACGCCGTACGTGGATGCCACGGCATTACAGCCGCCCTCGATGGCGAGTTTTACGATATTCTCAGGATCAAAATAGATCGGATTGGGCGCGAAGGAGGAGCCGGCGGAATGCTCGATCCCCTGGTCAACCGGGAGAATAGATAAATAGCCGCTTCCGGCCAGACGTCCGTGCTCGAACAACGCCTGAAGATTCCTCAGAACCTGCGGATTGCGGTCGCTATCTTTCCAGATGAGGTCAACAAAATTCGGCCCAGGTATATGCAGTTGGTCCTTCGAAATGCCTTTACATTGATGTTTTAAAAGTGAGTCGGCTTCCGCGCCCATCAGGTCTAATAGGTTTTTTTGCATGACTTGTTCCTCAGATTATATTTTATAGGATTATTGTTTTTAACAGTGCGGTTCAATTTAAATAAAAAACAAAGCCCCTTCAACGACTATTTTTTAGTGATCTCGGCCTCCGCAGCGCCGTCATAGAATTCAATGACCGCCGGTTGTCGTTCTTGGAGCTTCGATGCACGCTGAACTACCTTATTATTCTGACGGGTTATCGTATAACCGCGTTTCAGGGTGTTTTTCGGGTTGAGCGTAGAAAGCTGTTTTTCTAAATGGTCAAGGGTTTGGTTTGTTGATATAATACGGTGCTGTGTTTGCCGAATGATCCTGCGTTCAAATTCATCCGTTTGCTGGCGGAATTGTTCGATGATATTCTCCGGGCGGCGAAACGCATATCGCTCCTCATAATGTTTAAGACGATCCCGGTAGTAGCCGATCATATTCTCACAATTTTGTGCAAGGGTATATCTGAGATTGGCTAGTTGCTGCAGAACTTCCTCTCTGTCCGGCACAGCCAGCTCTGCAGCGGCTGACGGCGTTGCGGCACGCACGTCGGCTACAAAATCGGCGATGGTGAAATCTATTTCATGGCCGACTGCGCTGATCGTTGGGATAGAGCTGCGGTAGATCGCCCTTGCAACGATTTCTTCGTTGAATGCCCAAAGGTCTTCCAATGAACCGCCGCCGCGTCCGATGATGAGTACGTCAGCCTGACCGTGCCGGTCAAAATCCTCAATGGCTTGCGCGATCTCATTTGCTGCGCCTTCGCCCTGAACTTTTACCGGAGCCAGGATGATCTGAATTGAAGGCATTCGGCGCCGTATCACGCTGACAATATCACGGATCGCCGCGCCCGTCGGAGAACTGACAATACCCACGGTCTCCGGATATTCAGGGATAGGTTTTTTATGTTCCTCGCTGAAAAGGCCTTCGGCATATAATTTTTTCTTCAGACGTTCAAAAGCGAGTTGCAATTCCCCGATCCCTTCAGGTTGTAAACCTGAAATAGTGATCTGATAATAGCCGCCTCTTTCATATAATGAGAGCTTGCCTCTGGCCAGTACCTTCATGCCGTCTTCCAGGGCTACGCCCATGCGTTCGGCCTGCGAGCGCCAAATTACACATTTGATCTGAGCGAGCTCATCCTTGAGCGTAAAATAAACATGGCCGGAAGAATGCAGGGATAAATTAGACACTTCGCCGCGAACGACCAGCGAGGGAAAACTTTCTTCAATAAGGAATTTGATATGCCGGGTGATCTCTGCTACGGAATATATTTTTGGACGGCTTGAGTTTTCATTCCCGCTATTTTCTTCTGTACTCTCGGGCAGTGAAGAAAAAAGATCCATAGTCATCTACTCGGTGGTCATATTAAAAGGCTACCATTTGAAAATAACGGAACAACCAATGTTGACGAAAATACCGTTGATCTCTGATGATGAGCTGCTTTCAAAAGGCGAGCCCATGATTCCAACTCCGATATTTGGTTTTAAGGCATATTTTTCTGAGAGGTTGTATTTGTATCCTGCCAAAAGAAAAACGGAAAATGTTTTTAAATTCGCAGACTTATGATTGACGATGACCGCGCTGTCAGGCGTGACGTCCTCAACGGCGGATGCAATACCTTTCTTGAAATAATAATTCCCTGATGCTCCAACCGACCAGTACGGACCTTCCTTATGACTATTTATATAATTATTTAAGACCAGTCCGCCACCAACGCCATGAATCCATTGTGACTCCGTTCGAGCGGTGAGCTCATCGACCTCTATTTTTGAATAACGGGAAGCATATCCCCCGATGAGGGAAAATGAGCTTCTAGATGAATTGCCGCTTTTGCTTTTCATGGTCATTTCCCATTCGATACCGCTGATGTTATTGAATTGGACAATCGGGCCAATAAAATGCTGCGTTTTGAAATTGGATGTGTTCGCGGGAGTTCTTTTTTTTCTTATTTGCGACTGGGATGAATCGGCTGTAAAAGCGATCAGAAAAACCAGCAATAATACTCTCAAAGGACACTCCGTTCTGTGTTTGTTGAAATGAGATTAATTGTTTTCGTATTTCTTTAACTGATACCCTTTCGGAAGTTCCTGTTTGAATACGTCGTCTTTGATCTTACCGTTCACCTTGAAATCGGTGAATTCCCAGATCGTAATATCGCCGTCATTCTCATAGAGTTCCGCACCGTAAGGGAGCCAAAGATCGTCGCGCACATAGATCACGATCTTTTCCAGCTTGTTATAGAATTTAGTGTTTTTGAGCGGTGTGAGCTGCATCTTATACGATCCGAATTTTTTCTGACTTTCCTTGGCCGAAACCTTGATATCGAAAAGGTTATCCAGGCCGTCCAGCGAACCGCCGAACCCCATCATGTACTGAGCAAAATTCAGTTCTTTTTCATTGGTCACGGTCACGCTTTTATTCTTATGATTAACTATCCAGATCTCTTTGTTGTTGATAATGTATTGATTCTCATCCTTTGAGGAAGGGTCCAATACATATTTTCCGGGCTTCATGTAATAAAAATCAGCTTTCGTGACAACTTCTTTCTCCATGAATGATGATATTTTCCGCTGTTTCATCTTTGCCTGCAGCGAAACGGTCGTCTCATTAGCCGATTTCATACTGCTCATCACATGTTTTTTTTCTTCGTCGCCCGCCCTTGATGTGGATGTAAATAACAAAGCAGCGGCGATAACAAGAAGGAACCAATTTGAACGGAACATCATATTACTTTCGTTTTTAATGAAATATCACGGTTGACTATACGTTTATTTACCCGTAAAGTTGTTTCGAAAACCCGTGCTTTGAATAACAACGGAACGTTTTGAGTAAACAAAAACTTTTGCAAAAGTAGCTAAATTATTTTTTTGAATCAACACATAAAAACCTGGGAGCCCGTTTACGGTGTTGAATTACAGGCCAAAAATATCTATAATCTGATACCTAACTAAAACTTAACTTGAGAAGCTTAATGGAGAAGGAACCCATAAGTGATGAATTAAGAAATCGTCTGACCGAACGTCTGAAAAATAGTCATGTGAATAAACTTCTTCATTTTGCCATTGAAGACCTTAAAAAGAATTACTGCAATATGTCGCTGGCTTACCGGGAAGAGATCACCAACGGTCAAAAAAGCAAAGGAACGATTCATGGAGGCATTGTAGCCGCGCTGATCGACACGGCGGCAGCATTTGCTTTATCAACCCGTTTTGACGGCCAAATGAGTTTTGCCACGGTGGACCTTCACGTTAACTTTCTCGACCGCGCCCAAACGAAGATATTCGCGCATGCGCAGGTCATACGAACCGGTTCCCGCCTCAACGTAGTGGATGTAGACGTTGTGAATGAACACGGGAAACGCGTAGCAAAAGCGAGTTTGAACTTTATTTTGACCAAACCGATGGAAGAAAAAAATTGAATCATTGGTTCATTTCATCATTGAGTCATTGAAATACAGTTCTAAAATGGCTCAATCGCAAAATGACACAATGACTCAATAACCGAGACTATGCAACTTCCACCTTTTAAAGCCTGGTTCATGATATTCCGCATTTTGGCGGTGCTGGTGTGGGCGGTCATGACGGTATTGCTCAGTTCAGCCGTCGTATTTTATGAAACCGGCAGGATCGATTGGGTGAATTTTCTTCTCGTTATGGCCATTGCGTCTATAACACAGGGATTTCCTGCGCATATAGTCAATGAGATCTACGATTGGCGAAGCGGCGCAGACCAATATAAGAAAATTGGAGAGAAATCGGGCGGAAGCAAAGTGATCAAATCAAGCCTCGCTACGATTCCTCAGCTATGGCTGATGTTCGGCATCACTTCCGTTATCAGTTTTTCTCTGGTTATATTTTTATATATGCGGACCGACCCCCGCAGCTTATGGTTCTTCGGTGTGGGGTATTTTGTATGTATATTCTATACATTGCCGCCCATGCGGTTTGCCTATCGGCCGTTTGCCGGAGAATGGCTTGGAGGGTTCGCCGGAATTATGCTGAACATGATCGGCAATTATTTTGTTCAGACAGGCTTCGTATCCTCATTGGTCTTGGTTTTTTCCATAACCATCGGGCTTGTCTATATTGCGATCATGATGCTGTTCCATTATCTTGATTATGAAAGCGACCGCCATGCGGTACCGTTAAAAAGGACGACCATCGTATATTTGGGGCTTCAACGGAGCAAGGTATACGTCA
>CAZHUW010000079.1:0-13772 GCA_964535295.1 uncultured Bacteroidota bacterium | reverse complement strand
CACGGTATTGAAATGATCGATCTCGTGGTCGTCAATCTCTATCCTTTCGAGGCAACGATCGCAAAATCCGATGTCCATCTTGAAGAAGCTATTGAAAACATCGACATCGGCGGGCCTTCGATGATACGTTCCGCGTCCAAAAATTACAAGGATGTGATCGTACTGGTTGATCCATCGGACTATGGAAAGATACTGGACGAACTCAAGACCGGCGGCAATGTCTCACAGGAAACGCGTTTCAATCTGATGGTCAAAGCATTCGAACATACCGCGCGGTACGACGGCATTATTTCGGGTTATTTCGGCTCTAAACGCAAACCAGCGGAAGAATTTCCGGAAGCTTTATCTGTGAATTTAAAGAAGATCCAGCATCTGCGCTACGGCGAGAACCCGCATCAGCAGGCATCATTTTATTCATCCGCCGCGCAAACAAAGAAATTTTACGAACAGCTTCACGGCAAGGAACTTTCGTACAATAACATCATCGATCTTGATGCATGCGTAAGAATCGTTTCCGATTTTGACAAACCGTGCTGCGTGATCGTCAAACATACGAACCCGTGCGGCATTGCCGTTCACAACGACCTGCACATCGCGTATCAAAACGCGCGCGCGACCGATCCGGTGTCCGCATTCGGCGGTGTCATCGGATTTAATGATAAAGTGACTGCACAGATCGCTCAGGAGATCGGCGATGTATTTGTGGAGGCCGTCATCGCACCGGATTTTGATACCGAAGCGCTCGCTATTATGGGTAAGAAGAAAAATATCCGTCTTATCAAATATGATTTTGATGCATCAAGAAAAGTTGCCGCCCAATTGCCGGAGATCAAAAAAGCACTCGACGGATATTTAGTGCAACAAACCGACAATCACCTTGTGAAATTTTCCGATCCCGCGCAATGGAAAGTGGTCACCAAACGTCAGCCGTCCGCGGATGAGATGGCAGCGCTGGAATTCGGATGGCGCGTGGTCAAACATGTCAAATCGAATGCGATCGTGTATGCGTCCAAAGACCGTACGCTCGGTATCGGCGCCGGACAAATGTCACGCGTGGATTCCGCCGAGATCGCCGTACTGAAATCCAAAAACTCCAAACTTGATCTCAGAGGTTCCGCTATCGCTTCGGATGCTTTTTTCCCGTTCCGCGACGGCGTTGATGCCGCTGCAAAAGCCGGCGCAACCGCGGTGATCCAACCGGGCGGGTCGGTCAAGGATCAGGAAGTCATCGATGCGGCAAATGAACACAACATGACCATGATCTTCACGTCGATACGTCATTTCAAACATTAATCATCGGAGACCGTTCGGCCTATGGAATTTTTCAACATCTTCAATAATGAAATAGCGATCGACCTTGGAACCGCCAATACGCTGGTCTATGTTCGCAACAAAGGCGTCGTGATCAACGAACCGTCCATCGTTGCGATCAATAAGCGCAGCAATAAGCTCATCGCCATCGGTAAGGAAGCCAAAGAAATGATGGGTCGTACACACGACGAGATCATTGTCGTACGTCCTCTCAAAGACGGCGTCATCGCCGATTTTGAAATGACGGAGCTCATGCTGCAGGAATTCATCCGCAAAGTCAGCCCGGCACGCTTCATGGGTAAACGGGTCGTGATCGGCGTTCCAAGCGGCATCACGATGGTAGAACAGCGCGCCGTTCGTGATTCCGCAGAACATGCCGGGGCCAAGGAAGTGTATCTCGTTGCAGAACCCATGGCCGCCGCGATCGGCGTCGGCATCGACATCGAAGAATCCAAAGGCAGCATGATCATGGATATCGGCGGCGGTACGGCGGAGATCGCTGTCATCGCACTCAGCGGTATTGTCTGCGACCGTTCCATTCGCAATGCCGGCGACGAACTCACTAAAGCGATCATTCAATATTTCCGCATTCAGCATAATCTGCTTCTGGGCGACCAGACGGCGGAAGAGATCAAATGCACCATCGGCTCAGCCGTTCCGCTTCCTAAAGAACTGACCATGGAGATCAAAGGCCGGGATATTGTGTCCGGTATCCCGCGCACGCTTGCAACCGATTCATCCGAAGTGCGTAAAGCATTGAACGAACCGATCTCCAAGATCATCGAAGGAACCAAAAATACTCTGGAACGGACGCCGCCTGAACTGGCTTCAGACATACTCGACCGCGGAATCGTTCTTACCGGCGGCGGTGCCCTGATCAAGGGTCTGGATGAACGCATCAAGAAAGAAACCGGGCTGCCCGTTATTGTTGCCGATGATCCGCTGACGGCGGTCGTTCGGGGCGTCGGCATGGTACTCGAGAACCTTTCCAAATACCAACAAGTCATTCTGAAAGCAAAAAAATACTAATCCAACGCGTCTCATTATGAATTTCATCAGGGAACATTTAACTTTTTGTGCGGTCCGTCTTAATAAGAATTAGGAAGGGAACCGTATGTATTGGAAGTTAAAAAATCTTCTTGATGACTTTTACCAGATCATTGACGTTTACAAAAATTATTTTGTATTTCTTATCCTGGTCATTATTTCTGCCGTACTTCTTGAATCCAACACCAACCCTCAGATTACATTTTTCAGAAGGGGCGCTATTTACATTTCTGCCGTACTCGGTGAGCAGATCGGCCGCATCCCGAAAATTTGGAACTACGAAGAAAAGAACCGCCTTCTCGAGCAACGAAATATTGATCTCGCAAAAAGGAACATCATACTCGAAGATGCCTATTTAGACAATATCAAGCTCCGGCAGATGTTGAAATTCAGGGAACATTTTCCCCTGCAGACGATCCCCGCCCGCATCATCATGAAAGCGCCGGACCCTAACCTCAGTACCGTCACGCTTAACAAAGGTCTGAATGACGGAATTCGAGAACATCAAAACGTGATAACCGATCGAGGCCTTGTGGGCATTATTACCGAAGCAAGAGAACATTATTCGGTGTGTCAGATCATGTTGGACAGAAATTTCCGCGGAGCGGCCAAGATCCAGCGTACGCGCCTGAACGGTATTGTGTTCTGGCAGGGCGCGCCTAACGAGATGGGCTTCTACGGCGTTTTAAAGAACCTGGACGTTCGCGTCGGGGACGTGATATTGACCTCGGAATACAGTGAATTCTTTCTTCCTAATTTCCGCGTAGGTGTCGTTCATGCCATCGATAATGAAATCGAAGGTATATTCAAAAACATCCACGTCAGGACATCCGTTGACTTTAACACGATAGAGGAGGTTTTTGTTGTCACCGACTCTTCCAAAACTTCTACGGAGGTGATCGGGTTCGAAAATTATTTTTTCGGTAAAGAATAAGCAGAAACATTATGCGCCGTAAACGAAACCAATTGTTAATGAGCCTAAGCCTAACGGGATTGTTGTTTCACCTCTTACAAACGACGTTTGTTAATCCTTTTCTATCCATAGGACCGAGTTCTCCGGATCTGCTACTCATCCTGACTGTATTCATCGGGATCCGTTTGGGTCAGATGGGCGGTTCCTTTTTTGGGTTTTTTGCAGGTCTCCTGCAGGACGCCCTGATCGATTTCTACGGACTGACCGCAATGTGTAAAACGATAGTTGGTTTTTCCGCAAAATATTTTAAAACGGAGCGGGTATTGTTGATCGAGAAATATTATTTTCCTATTGTTGTTTTTTTTAGCTCCATCATCCACAGCTTACTGTTTTACGGTTTTTATTCGCTGGACGATCGGCTGAATTTTTACACTTTGTTCATGAATTATGGTCTTCCCAACGCGTTGTACAGCGGCGTGATGGCATTTGTCCTTTGGCTGACAACGCCGGACTCGGTTTTGAAATTTGTAAACTACGACGTTAGATACGAATATTAGTGTTACAGGTCACACCGTGATCAAACAACGGATTTTATGAACCCTCGCTCTGTTATTTTTTCGCTGTGCATTGGGGCCATCTGGCTGATCCTTTTAAGTAGGCTCTTTTTTTTGCAGATCGTCAATTCGGATTACTTTGCAGCGCGCGCGGAGAATAACGCAACTAAAATGATCGACCAGATACCGGCGCGGGGATTGATATTCGACCGTTACGGAAAACTTATCGTAGAGAACCAGCCGACGTTTTCTATACAGATCACACCCGCTGAATTTGATACTAACAGCGCTTCGGAATTTGAATACCTGGCGGCCCGCCTTAAAATGTCTCCGGACGCCATACGGCAGAAACTGAAAGGCGTTTGGCCTTATACGCCTGTGACCATCCAAGAGAACGTTGATTTCACTTTGATCGCTCAGCTGGAAGAAGAAAAAGTTAAACATCCCGGCGTTGATTTTAAAGTGGATATTCACCGTATTTATGCGCCGGACATTACCATGCCTCATGTGATCGGTTACCTGAACCAGATCACCGAGCAGACTATCGGTTATTATAAAACGGGTGATTTCGCTGACACGGACTACAAGATTGGTGAACGATCCGGTGCAGCTGGGATTGAAAAGTTTTATGAAATTGAGTTGCGGGGCCAGAAAGGATATCACCAATTGCAGAGCGATGCCAAAGGAAAAGTGGTCAAAGATCTTGGAATTGTAAAGCACCCGACCGACGGATATAATTTGTATTTAACGGTAGACTTGGACTATCAAAAATTCGTAGAAAGCGCTTTGGGTCAAAATAAAGGATCCGTCGTCGTCGTTGATGTCCGTACGGGTGATATCCTTGCCGCAACCAGTAAACCGGATTTTAATATCCGCTGGTTTGTTGAAGGCATAAGCCTGGATCAATGGCGGGAACTCAATGAAAACCCGGATAAGCCAATGTTCAACCGCATCGTTCAGAGCGGGTATGCACCGGGTTCAACTTTTAAGATGATCACATGTATTGCCGCACTCGAAGAGGGCCTGGCAACGCCGGAGACCGTATTCGAATGCAAAGGATTCTACCTGCTCGGGGGAAATCGTTTCCGTTGCTGGAATTGGACGGGTCACGGTTACATCAATATGCAGAATGCGATCACGCATTCCTGCGATGTGTATTTCTATAATCTGGCCTGGCAGCTCGGAATCAATAAGCTGGCCAAATATGCCCGAATGTTCGGGCTAGGAGAGTTGACAGGTGTGGATCTGCCAAACGAGCGAAAGGGAATCGTTCCAACGACGGAGTATTTCGACAGCCGTTACGGGCGAAATAACTGGAAATCTGGAACCGTGGTCAATCTCGGAATCGGCCAGGGGGAATTTTTAGTAACGCCGATCCAATTGGCTCAATATGTAACCATACTCGCTAATTCCGGAAAATATCAACAGCCGCATTTCGTGCGATATGCGGAAGATCAGGAAGGCATCCGTAAAGTATTGTATCCGATCAAAAGTGTTCCCGTTAAACCCGATTATATCGATCTCATGCGCCGGTCAATGTGGGCCGTGGTAAATACGTTTGAAGGAACGGGCAAACGGGCGTGGACCAAATGGCAGACTGCCGGTAAAACGGGAACAGCGGAGAACGTCCACGGAAATTATCACGGCTGGTTCATCGGCTTTGCTCCTTACTACGATCCGGAAATTGCGGTAGCGGTACTTTTGGAAAACGGCGGCGAGGGTTCGGAAACAGCCGCGCCGGTTTCCGCAGCAGTCATGAATTATTATTTTAATTACATACGGAACAAGAAACCCTTTGATCCTCTGGAACTAAAAGAAAAACAATTCCAATCAATTAAGAACGCGCAATTTGTACCTTAAAGTATTATGATTGTTGAAAAGATAAGAAACTTCCTACGTGATCTGGATTATTTTTTGTTGATCCCGGCGCTTTTATTGTGCGGTACCGGATTATTGTGCATTTATAGCGCTACTTATCAGGGCGGGGATGACCTGCATTTCAATTTTACAAAACAACTCATCCATTTCGGCATCGGGATCATATTAATGGTTGCAATCATATTGATCCCGCTCAGGTTGATCGATGGCGCGGCCATTTTACTTTATTCGGTCACACTTGTTCTGCTTGTCCTGGTACTCGCCGCAGGTTCCGTTCGGTACGGCGCCCAGCGTTGGTTTGCAATCGGGCCATTCAGTCTTCAGCCTTCTGAGATCGCAAAAATTGCCGGTATCATTTGTATCGCACGAATGCTGGCTTTGAGCAGGGTCAACCCGGCTCATATAGCGAATATTGTCATCACTTTTGCACTGACTCTCATACCTATGTTTCTCGTCATGAAACAACCCGATCTTGGAACGGCCCTGTGTATCGGAAGTGTTGCGTTGCCGATACTATATTGGCACGGTATATCACTGTTCTCAATCTTTGTAATGTTCTCCCCGATTGCTACGGTACTGGTTCACATCGGTTCCGGATATAGCTTCGAAGCTTTCATTCTCACCCTGTTCATCATTTTAGGGATTTTGTATTTCTCCAAGCGCAAGACCGGTATTATCCTGGCCGTTTTTGCATTGAATATTATTGTCGGCCTTTCTTCCGAGCCTTTATGGGATTCCCTTAAAGATTATCAGAAAGAACGTATCCTTAATTTCATCGATCCCGAAAGAGACACCCAGGGGAGCGGTTATCAGGTTCGCCAATCAAAAATCGCGATCGGCGCAGGAGGATTAACGGGTAAAGGACTTATGGAAGGAACTCAGACACAGCTTAAATTCTTACCCGAACAACATACGGATTTTATTTTTACTGTAATCGGGGAGGAGTTCGGCTTTGCCGGCGCATTTATTTTACTGACACTGTTTGGAATTATGATCTTCCGCTTGATCCTTATCGCCGACGTGGTCGATGATAAGTTTGCAAACCTTACGCTCATTGGGATCGCTTCGCTTTTTTCGTTCCAGGTCATGGTCAATATCGGTATGACCACCGGGATCATGCCCGTCACGGGAATTCCGCTTCCATTCTTAAGTTACGGCGGAACGGCATTATGGACCAATATGAGCCTTATTGGAATTGCGCTGAATATTTCAATGCGAAAAAAAGTATATGATATTCATTGACCAAGACGATACGTAAAACGAGTTTCATATAAAATTCTATTCCTAAAGAACAACAAGCGTTTTCGTTCTTACGTTTTACATCTTATAATATTTATCTACATCCATAATTATGATCAAAGCAATTATATTCGACCTTGACAACACTCTGGTCAATTTTATTGCGATGAAAAAACGCGCGATCACGGCTGCCGTTGAAGCCATGATCGATGCCGGGCTGGAACAGCCTCAGGAAGAGATCGTCCAACGAATATGGCGGATCTACGATGAACGCGGGTACGAACATCAGACGGTATTTGACGATCTGCTGGAAAATATGTTCGGCAAGATCGATCACAAGATCCTCGCCAGCGGCATTGTCGCTTACCGTCAGGCGCGCGAAGCGTCGCTTGTGACCTACCCGCACGTTTCCTCCACACTGATCGAGCTGACCAAAATGGGTTTCAAACTGGCCGTCGTCAGTGATGCGCCAACCCGTGAAGCATGGCTTCGGTTGTGTTATCTTAAACTTCATCATGTGTTCGATGCTGTCGTAACGTACGACGATACTTTCAAACGTAAACCTGATCCGGCACCTTTTTTGAAAGCATTGTCACTCCTGAATGTCCCGGCCGGAGAAACGCTGATGATCGGCGATTGGGCAGAACGCGATATGCTCGGTGCTAAACAACTCGGCATGATCACCGTTTTTGCGCGCTACGGCGACGTGTTTGATACCAAAGAACCGGGTGCTGATTACGAGATCAACGATGTCAGTGAACTGATAGGTATCCTCGAAAAAGAAAATAGGAACTAATGAAAATAAATCCCTCTTTCCCTCTGCGAGCTCATTGGCCTCTGGTGTGTTTGGCATTCATTTCATGTGCCCCGATTTCTTATTTGACTGATCGCCCGCCAACCGATCTTGTTTTTCAAAAAAGAGTATACGGCGGTGCTGCGGACTTAGTCGGTACCGAACTTTCAGCCCCTTCCTTCAGCTTGTACGCTGACGGAACCGCCATTTATTATCATTATCTGGATGGCAAAAGAAAACTGGTTTTATCCCGTTTGTCTGAGAGCGAATTCAACGCTGTTTACTCCAGGATCCAAAAAAGCCTTTCGGTGCATTTAGAAGAGACACCGAAACAAAAGGGCGCCCCGGTAACGGAATTTGTTTACGGTTCGAAGACGATCACTATCGAAGGATTGGGGTTCATTAAAGGCCTTCCTACGTTGGACACGTTACAGGAATTCAGCATCTCGATCGACCAACTGACTTTCAGGAAGAATAAGAAATATATCTCTAAAAAAGTGATTCTGTATGTCAAAAGGATTTCTGCAGGAGAACCGAAAACCTGGCCGGAATGGAATATAGAAGAGGTAAACTTGGATTCAGTTTACAAGAAAGACATTAGCTTTTACGAGCCCAATACGGACGAGAACAGCATGGCTCTTGAAGGAAATTTGGCCGTAAAAATTCAAAAGGTCATTGATCAGGCAAGTATATATCAAAAATTCTCATTTCGAGGAAAGCCCTATGCAGCCGGATATCGACCCGTAATTCACCGCGACTGAGTTATCATAAGACTGACAAAATAAAAAACCCTGAGTCAAACAACTCAGGGTTTTTTTATTGTAAATATGTCCCGATCTGTTATTGATCAGGAACTTAGGGAACGAATTCCCCTGGGCATTAGTACATGTCGCCCATTCCGCCGCCCGGCATCGGAGGCATGGCGGGTTTCTTATCTTCTTTCTTTTCGAAGACCGTTGCTTCGGTGGTCAGGAGCATACCGGCAACCGAGGCCGCATTTTCCAATGCGGTACGCGTTACTTTGGTAGGATCGATCACACCGGCTTTGAGCAGATCCTCGTACTGTTCCGTCAAAGCGTTGAAACCAAAGTGCTCGGTTCCATCTTTGACCTTTTGAACGACGATGGATGCTTCAATTCCGCAGTTCTCTACGATCTGGCGGATCGGCTCTTCCAACGCACGGCGAACGATCGCGACGCCAAGACCCATGTCGCCAACGAGGAATTTATCGTTGATCCCGCCCTTGCCTTTTTCAAGGGACTTCTGAGCGCGGATCAGCGCAACACCGCCGCCCGCAACGATACCTTCTTCAACCGCTGCACGGGTCGCGTGTAATGCATCTTCTACACGGGCTTTTTTCTCTTTCATTTCAACTTCGCTTGCTGCGCCTATACGGATCACCGCCACGCCGCCGGCCAATTTCGCCAAACGTTCCTGCAGTTTTTCCTTATCGTAATCGCTGGTGGTATTCTCGATCTGCGTTTTGATCTGAGCGATACGGCCTTTGATGTCTTCTTTCTTTCCGACACCTTCAACGATGGTGGTATTATCTTTGTCGATGATCACTTTCTTGGCCGAGCCTAAGTATTCGATCTTCGCGTTCTCCAATTTATATCCCGCTTCTTCGCTGATCACCGTACCGCCGGTCAGAACTGCGATATCTTCCAGCATCGCTTTTCTGCGATCGCCGAATCCGGGCGCTTTGACAGCCGCGACACGAAGTGTTCCGCGTAATTTATTCACGACCAGAGTAGCCAGCGCCTCGTTCTCAACATCTTCGGCAATGATCAATAAGGACTTGCCCATCTGAACGGTTTTTTCGAGGATCGGAAGCAGGTCTTTCATAACGGAAATCTTTTTGTCATAGATCAGGATTTTCGGATCTTCCAAGACCGCTTCCTGGGTATCGGCATCGGTAATGAAATACGGTGACAAAAAGCCGCGGTCGAACTGCATACCTTCTACGGTCTCTAGCGTGGTTTCATAACCTTTGGCTTCTTCAACGGTGATAACGCCGTCTTTGCCAACTTTCTCCATCGCGTCGGCTAAGAGTTTACCGATCTCCATATCGTTGTTAGCAGAGATAGCTGCAACCTGTGCGATCTGTTCCTTGCCTTCAACTTTTTTGGTCATTTTCTTGAGTTCTTCCACGATCACTTTGACCGAGGCATCGATACCCTTTTTCAATTCCATCGGGTTAGCGCCTGCAGTAACGTTCTTTGAGCCTTCGCGGAAGATCGCCTGAGCCAGTACGGTCGCGGTCGTAGTTCCGTCGCCGGCGATATCGCTGGTCTTGGAGGCGACTTCACGAACCATCTGTGCGCCCATGTTCTCCACCGGTTCTTCCAATTCGATCTCTTTTGCAACCGTCACACCGTCTTTGGTCACGGTCGGTGCGCCGAATTTCTTGTCGATCAGAACATTGCGGCCTTTGGGACCCAACGTCACTTTCACTGCATCCGCTAAAATGTCAACGCCTTTTTTCAATCTGGAACGGGCATCGACATCAAAAAGTATCTCTTTTGCTGCCATTTTCTTTTATCTCCTGTTGTTATAATTAGTTTCTACCTTGATTCTCTGTCTCCCGGGCCTTTCGAAGTTGTGAAAAACTGGAAGTCATCCTTCGGCGGGCTAAGCTTGGCTTAAATGAAATTATCCCTGAATTGCCAAAATATCTGCCTGGTGCATGATCAGATATTTTTTGTTGTCAATACTGACTTCCGTTCCGGAATATTTTCCATACAATACGTTGTCGCCCACTTTCACTTCCATCGGCTCGTCTTTTTTACCGGGGCCAACAGCCAGAACTTTTCCGGCCTGGGGTTTTTCTTTTGCGCTGTCAGGAATGATCAAGCCGCTGGCCGTTTTTTCTTCGGCTTCCATGCTTTCAACAATCACTCTGTCGCCTAATGGTTTAAGTTTCATCGTCATCCTCCGTTGAATTTAGTTGAGTTTAATAATATGATGGTTGGTTGATAATATTGTTGAAAAAGTAGTATTTTATTGCCTGAATATTCTCAGTATAGCCAAGTTCTGTGCCAAAGTGTTTAGGCAATTTTGAGGCTGATTTTAAACAATTTAGATTACAAAATCAAGATAAATTTAGCAGTCTTTTTCATTGAGTGCTACTTTGTCATATTGATACGTGACGTAATGGCGCGTTTATATGACAAATTTTCATATAAATTTGATTTTGCAAGTCAAAAAAAAATCGTATATTCTATTATTAAATCATAATTTATCACGATTAACATGAGTCCAAATCATTATCTACGCGGGGTCATTTTTATTTGCCTGGCTTCGTTATGCTGGAGCAGTGCGGGACTCCTAATAAAGATCATTAACTTGCCGCCGGTTCAGATCGCAATGTATCGTTCATTCATTGCCGGATCTTTTCTCATAGTTTATATTATTTATCAAAAAAAAAGATTGAATGTCCCGTTCGCCATGACGATCACACGGTGGTCGGTGATCACGGGAATTTGTTATGTATTCACCGTTTCCCTTTTCGTCATTGCCAATAAATTGACCACCTCCGCGAATGCGGTATTTCTCCAGTTCACCGCGCCTGTGTATGTCATTCTCATTTCGTATTTTATTCTGAAAGAAAAGATCTACGCCGTCGAGATTGCAACGGTCTTCATCTGTCTGGGCGGCATGCTGCTTTTTTTTATGGAAGAGGAAAAATCGACGGCGCTGGCGGGTAATATTTTCGGGATCTTGTCCGGGATCGCCTTCGCTTTCCTGCAATTGTCCGTAAAAAAATCTGAATTGTCCGCCGAAACAAATACTTCCGGCCAGAGCGATCTTCGCGCCGTATTCAACCTTGCTTTCGGCAATGCTATGACCGTCATCATTCTGGGAACCGTGATACCGTTTGTGTACGTCCTGTCAGCCGGCGGTTCGGCCTCGCCTTTGTTCGCCATATTTGGAAGCGGGTTTTCAATCACGTTATCCGACGTGATCGGGCTGACTCTTCTTGGAATATTTCAACTCGGCCTAGGTTATTTGTTCTTCGCCAAAGGTGCCAAATATATCTCCAGCGTGGAGATCGCAATTTACACGCTGTTGGAACCTATACTGAATCCGTTTTGGACATTTCTTGGAACCGGTGAAATACCCGGCTTCTGGGCCATTATCGGCGGCTGCCTTGTTCTAAGCGCGATTGTAGTGAATACGTTATTCAGGAAGAATGAGAAATGAATTTGTCCAGAAATCCCCCTAACCCCCTTTTCAAGGGGGAAGAAAACCTCCCGCATCATATTTATCTCTGCGGTTTTATGGGAAGCGGCAAAACCACCATCGCTTCGCTGCTTGCAGACAAACTGAACTATATTTTTCTCGACACGGACCAGCTCATTCAAGAAAAAGAAAATAAGAAGATCCGCGAGATCTTTGAGAGTGAAGGCGAAGCGAGATTCCGCGAGCTTGAGAATGAAGTTTTAAAGGAAGTGATCGCGTCCCAAAACAAAACCGTTGTCGCACTCGGCGGCGGAAGCCTGATACGAAAACAAAATCAGGATTCTGTAAAAAAAGACGGGTTCCTTATTTATTTAAAAACCGATCTTCAAACGATCAGTACGCGAATTGCTTCCGACCCGGCGCGCCCGCTCTTGAAAGAAGCTTCGTTGGAATCTTTATTTGACTTGCGTAAACCCGGCTACGAAGGAGCCGATCTAGTATTTGAAACCCTGCATGAGACTCCCGCAGAAACCGCCGAAGCCTTGTTTTTACATCTGCTTCGCTCCTATAAAAAATAAAGCTATTCTTATCGAATTTAGTCTTGACAAATCACCCTTAATTTGTTATCATTGCTCGAATTTTAGAACGCAGTACGCAGCTGAGAACATTGCGTTATACGCTTCGTAAGCTGACAAATATCTGGAAATAATCTAGTTGAAGAGAGCTTAAAAAGGAGAAACTATGCCAAGGTTAACCGCAGCGGAATGGGTAGCGCGCGAGAATAACTGTCAGGAACCCGAAGCCGAGAACATGCTCGAAGAAGATCCGGATCTGGAATACGAGTATTATTTAAGATATTGCCTGCAGGAATTGAATCTTTCCCCGGACGAGATCATCCGCGGATTCGGCTCTGATACCACAGAAGCGCAGGAACGATTTATCGAGGACTTCAAAGGCGAAGACGAAATGGAGCTGGAACAGTAAATTTTTTTATAATTTTCAATTAAAAAGAGTTAAGGACGATTTGTCTTTAACTCTTTTTTTATTGCTCACCGTCAACTACATACATGCTTAACGGTCTACTCACTGTCATTCCGAACCCGATCATCAGGCTTGAAGTATTGAATGACATAATACGCCAGACTTAATATCGTAATAGCTATGGCCATTCCGATCATTTTTTCAGTCGCCAGGTTCGATAGAAACCACAAGATCGTGATCACTGAAAGCACGGGAACCATATGTCCGCCCGGTATTTTAAATGCCAACGTATCGTTTTGACCTTTTAACCTGAATTTAATAACAGCCAAGGCCACGCCAAGATATATAAGCAGAACGGAAGATGAGGACAACATCGCCAGGTGTTCAAACTCGCCCGTAATTGCAAAAAAACAGGCGAGGGTAGTGAATGAAATGATGGAAACATACGGCGTTGCAAATTTTGAGTGAACAAGCGACAAAGGTTTTATGGGAATTACCTGATCTTTTGCAGAACGGAACAATACGCGCGGCATATTGATGATGTCGCCGCTTAGATAACCGAACATGGAAACAGAGGCTCCGACAATGATCAGGGTTACGCCGGACGGACCCATGATCCTTCGCGCCACTTCCGCCAATGGCGCGGCTTTATATTCTGCAAAAGAACCTCCAAGAATTCCCTGAGACACAACCTGCACTCCAATGTATATCAGAAGTATGATAATGAAGCTGGCCAATATACCTCTGGGAATTGTTTTTTTGGGGTTTTGAACTTCCCCACTCACGCTGAACGCATTTTCGGCGCCCTGAAAGGCAAAGAAAAGTATGATCGCCACCGCGCCGATCTCGTTGACCGATGGAACTTTATCCCAAA
>CAZHUW010000078.1:0-14036 GCA_964535295.1 uncultured Bacteroidota bacterium | reverse complement strand
TCAGCGTTCATAAAAGTCACTTTTCTGTGTAATGGTTATCGAGATACAGTTTGATCTTTTGGATCGCGTGAAAAAAATTAGCTTTGATCGTGCCTACGGAATTTCCCGTTATTTTTGCGATTTCCGCATGACTCAGTTCGTCATAAAAACGAAGGTTAAACACGATCTTTTGTTTTTCAGACAATTGGTCCACCGCCCGTTGTATCAGTTGTTTTAGTTCCGTCTCCTGCATTTTCTGCTGAGGGTCGCTTTGTCTGGAGATCAGGGGGATGGACAGATTATCAAGATTAATGAAATTTCTCAACTTCTTCTTTCTCTGATAAGTGATCGACTGATTGATAGCGATCCGGCACAGCCAGGTATATAGGGAGCTATCGCCACGGAATTGATCCAGATGTTCATAAGCTTTAACAAAGGTTTCCTGCAAAAGATCGTCCGTATCGTCATGGTCATTGGTAAAACTCCTTATCACGCCGTACAATCGTTCACGGTGCAATGATACGATCTTGTTGAATGCCTTATCCCGTTCGAGAGTTGAACCATGTTTAAATGATTCTAATAATTCTTTATCATCCATTCCGGTTCATCTGCGACGCGCTAGTTGGTCCAATTTCAGCCAAAAGTTAATTATTAGACGGCCTAATAGCAAAAGGGTTTATAGGAAAAATTGAATCATTGCGTCATTGGGTCATTTAGTCATTGATAATGCAGACGTCTCGTATTTAGTATTAATTTGTCATTCTTAATTTTGTGTTGTGTGTTTTTCATTTTTATCAAGATCAATGTAACTAAATACCAAAAATTAAATATTTTGTCAAAGTAACGTCAGAGATTTGTAACAAAAATGTAAAACATGATAAGTGTCATAGAATACAGGGGTTTTAGCATTATATTTAGAGCATAATTTTATTTATAACTTCACAAGGAAAAATATGAAAACAAGAATTACTCTTCTGTCCATTGTAATGGGGGTTGCTCTCGCGGCCTTCGCCTTTACCGGTTGTGATGACGATAAGCCGAATACGGCAACTATTCACGGAACGATCACATTCAAAAACTTGTATACCTGGACTCAAAGCGGCACCGTATCGTCCGCAGATAGCGGCGTGGTCGAGGTGGTTATTTTCGGCGATTCTGTCTGGGCGGCAAGTCCGGGCGGGACTTTTGCTCAGGGAGCGCCTTATAACGCAAATGACCCTGTGATTTTGACCATTGATCCTTCGGATTCCACGTATGAGTATTCCATAGAAGTTGAACCGGGAACATATTCAGCGTTAGCTGTCGGATATAGAACGAATCGCAGCTATTCCTCAGCATCGGGAAAGAAAACAGCAACCTTAGGCGTGCATTGGGATCATCCGGATAGCGTAAGTTATGGATTCACGTTCACAGGCGTTCCAGGATATCCTGCGCCGGTTCCGATCACGGTGAGCAAAGGCGACAATGTTGAGATCAATTTCAGAGCCGATTATAAATTTGCAGCGACGTGGTTCAATGTCTGGGTAACGATGTTTTAGTTATACTGAGGTAACTCGCACATAACGGGTTACCTCTTTTTTTTATTAATCCGAGATGAAATGAATTGCAGAAGTAACATAGTTTGCCTTGTGATGCTAATGGTTTATACCGCATTGCATTGCGATACATACTTGTATTCGCAATCAGGAGTGCCCGTTGCTTTTGTATCGCATTCCGACGACGAGAATGATGGGAGCAAAAAAATTCATGGAGAGATCACAGGAAGAATTTTCGATTCCAAAACGAACGATCCATTATCGTATGTGAATGTTATGGTGGTTGGCACCGTTTTAGGTGACGTTTCGGATGAGAACGGCGCTTTCAAGATCACCAAAGTTCCCATCGGACTGCATAAGGTTCGCGCTACCTTCATCGGCTACGATATGAAGATCATAGAAGGGGTACTAGTCACATACAACCGCGCAACGATGGTAGAGATCCCCATGGCTGAAGCGGCCATCATTTCTGAAGACATCGTGATCACCGCGTCGCGGAGAGAGCAAACGGCAAATCTGGCGCCTGCAAGTGTAGGCGTTATTACGGCCGATGAGATCAAGAATAAAGGTATTGCAACATTTGACCAAGCCATTGAAGCGGCGCCCAGTGTTCAGATGGTGCGATCCAGCGGCTCCAATGTCCAGTCCGTATCCATTCGCGGTTCGTCCGAGGTGGCGGGTGCAGGTGTCGGTAATCGGGTACTTCTTTTGATCGACGGACGTCCTGCGCTGAGTCCGGAATCGGGCGGCGCATTGTGGAATCTTGTTCCTACCAACTCCATTGAACGAGTGGAGGTTGTTAAAGGCGCGTATTCTTCGCTCTACGGTTCCAACGCTATGGGCGGCGTGATCAATGTCATTACTAAAAAACCGGTTTTGAAACCTTATACCAAAGTTCATGCGGAATACGGTTTTTACAATCCAGCGCCGTCGTATACAGGCTATAACAAGATCGGTGATTACCATACTTTGGAGTTCTCTCACAGCAGAAAGATAGATAATTTTTCATTCCTTGTAGATGTGGGCCGCAAGGGAAATGACGGACACAGAGAATCGACCGGATTTGAAATGTATAATATTTACGGCAAAGGAATCTATAATTTTTCCAATAATCGTAATATCCAGATATCGGCTAATTACAATTGGATTCACAACGAATACCCCGCAACGTGGCTTAATTTCCTGGACGCCTATTCAGTGGCACCGTGGCGCAAGGATGACCGCCAGAACCGCCATGAATTCAGCAGCGATCTTTATTATTATGCCATTCCCAGCACCTCCGTTAAATATTCAACACGGTTCTATTATTATAACAACGGGTCGGAATATTTATTTGATAAGAATCCGGGAAACGACAGTACAAATGTGAATACCGGGCATCAGGATATTCCAAAAACAACGATCAACACCTATCGTGTAGGCAACGTTTCTCAATTGGATTATTACGTCGGGGATATTCATTACTTGATCGCCGGAACGGATTTCCAGTTTGACTATACCGACGCACGTCCGGCTGACATCTTATATGGAAAACACAAAGCCGTTAACGTTGCAGGTTATCTGCAGGACGAGATCCGGTTGCACAAGAAATTCACCACCACGGTCGGGCTTCGTTATGATTATAATACGATCTTCGGCGATTATTCCGAAGGCAATTTCAGCCCTAAGATATCGATGGTGTATGCGATAAATGACGATTGGTCGGTCAGGACCCTACTGGCACAGGCGTACCGAAATCCTTCGGTGGCTGAAAGATATATCAAATATGAATCGGGCGGAGGGATCAGTTTTATTCAGGATCCGAATTTGAAATCTGAAAAACTGTATGCTTCGTTTGAATTAGGCACCAAATTCCGTATCACCGAATATACGGCGTATGATATTTCCTATTTCTACAATGAATATAAAAATCTCATAGCCTATAAACTGGTTTCCGGCAATCTGTACAAAGTGCTCAACCTTAACCGCGCTCGCATGCAGGGGATCGAGTTCAATTTCAATCTTTATTGTAAACACTATTATACGGCTTCCTTCGGATATACCTATCTTGATGCGAGAGATATTTCTAAAAATGCGGGCATCAATGATATCGGCTATCCGAGCGGCAATCACGATCTTCCCTATAAGGTCAAACATTCCTTCAATTTCAACTCCGATGCTTTTTACGGAAATTTTGCATGGAATGTCAATGGCCGATACAACAGCGCCATGAAAGAAGTCTCGATCTATCCGGGAAGCGAGCCGGATGCTTTTTTTGTGGTTAATACCAAAGTTTCGTATAAATTCAAGCCCGGGCGGATGATCTATATTTCGGTGAACAATATTTTCGATGCCCAATATGAAGAGATCGAACGATACCGCATGCCCGGAAGAAGTTATACCCTCGGAACGATCTTCGAATTCTGACCCCTATTAATTCCCCTTATAAACAGCGTATTTATGCCTTTCTTCCGTCAAAAACAATTTGATTAAATGCGGAGTTTCGTATATATTGCCAACGTTTATGACAAGAAAAACGAGCATCCGGAAGGTTGGAGAATTCGGCCTTATAAACATGATCCGTCGGGCTTTATCTCCTGTGAAAAAGGACTCTGCACTGATGCTCGGGATCGGCGATGATGCCGCGGTATTCAGGACATCCGGTCATGTATGGAATGTTGTAACCGTTGACGCCATGGCTGAAGGCATTCATTTCGATCTTCGTTATACCGATCTCAGAAAATTAGGCTGGAAAGCGCTTGCATCTAATATCAGTGATCTTGCGGCTATGGGCGCGGAACCAAAATGGGCGTTGGTCAATCTGACGATCCCTAAAAGAGTTTCTGCTGAAGATATCAGGGAATTATACCGTGGAATTTCCAACTGTTCGAAAAAATACGGAATGCAGGTCATCGGCGGGAATATTACACGGGCAATAAACGAATTTGTGATAAGTATTACCTTACTGGGTGAAGCTGAAAAAGAGAATATAGTAAAGCGGAGCGGCGCCAAAACCGGTGATATTATAGCCGTAACAGGTGATCTCGGCGGTTCTCATGCGGGTTTGAGGATATTACAGGAAGGAAAACGGACGAACACGTTTAGACACGTTCTTAGAAAACATTTGAGCCCGATACCTCGTATAGAGTCGATCCGTAAAATCCAGCGATTCGGAGTAAAGATACGCGCATGCATTGACATCAGCGACGGGTTATCGTCCGATCTTGGGCATATTTGCAGCGCAAGCAAGGTGGGTGCGGAACTGGAGCTTGATAAAATCCCGATTCATACGGAAACAAAAAATGCTGCGGCTGTTTTACGGGAAGATGTTTTAAGTTATGCGTTAAACGGCGGTGAAGAATATGAGCTTCTTATGACCATGACGCCGCAGAATTTTAAAAAAGCACAATCGGTTCTCGGCGGTCATATAACTTCAATCGGAAGAATAAATGTCTCACGTAAATTGACGGGATTTCATCAGAATAAAAAAATAACGATCAAGGCAAAAGGGTTTTCACATTTCTAATTCAGGAAACAGGAACATGGAATCTAAATTCGAAAAAGGTTTAACGGATACCCGTGTGAAGCAGATACAAGAAACGATCCGTACTCTCGGACTGGATGGATGGTTATTTTACAGTTTCCGTAGGAACAATCCTATCGTACAGAAAATTCTCGATCTGCCGGAACATCTAACTCAGATGCGCCGCTTTTTCTATTACGTTCCAGGTAACGGAGCGCCGCAGAAACTTGTTCACGGGATCGAGCGCGGCACATTGGACACTTTACCCGGCGATAAAATGATCTATTCCAGCTGGCGGGAACTCGAAGATGCGTTAAAGCGTATGGTTCGCGGCGCCAAAAAAATTGCGATGGAATATTCTCCCGAAGCGAACATCCCGTACGTCTCTATCGTAGATGCCGGTACATTTGAACTGGTGAAAAAAACCACCGGCGTCGAAGTAGTTTCATCCGCCGATCTCATTCAGTATTTTGATTCGACCTGGGATAACGAGCAGCTCGAGTTACATCTAGAAGCCTCGCGCGCACTGATAAAGATAGTCCATGAAGCCTTTGCGGAGATCAAAAGCAAGCTTACCTCAAAGCAGAAGATCACGGAATTTGACGTTCAGCAGTTTATCCTCAAACGGATGCACGATCACGCAATGACCACGGAGCATCTGCCGAATTGTTCGGTCAATCAGAATTCGGGCGATCCGCATTACGAACCGACCAAAGAGGTATTCAAAGAGATCCGTGAGAACGATTTTGTGTTGATCGATCTGTGGGCGAAAAAAAATACGCCCCGCGGCGTGTACGCCGATTATACATGGGTCGGTTATGCAGGCGCCAGCGTACCGGAAAAATATGAAAAGATATTTCAGGTTGTAAAAGGCGCGCGCGACGCCGCGGTCAGTTTTGTTAAGAATGAGATCTCCAGCGGTCAGCCATTGTACGGCTGGCAGATCGATGATGTCTGCCGTAATTATATCAAGTCCAAAGGCTACGGCGAATATTTTATCCACCGAACAGGGCACTCCATCGGCGAAGACGTTCACGGGAACGGAGCCAATATCGATAATCTTGAAACCAAGGATAACCGCCGCATCATTCCGCGCACCTGTTTTTCGATCGAACCGGGTATTTATTTTGTAGATGACTTTGGCGTTCGTTCTGAGATCGATATATTTGTAATGGAAAACAAGGATATCCTTGTAACCGGTACGCCACTCCAACAGGAAGTTTTGGCGATCCTTAAGTAAGATTTTGGGCCACAGAGTTCACAGAGAAATTCAGGAAGGCATTTGGCTTGCAAAAAAACCTCGGTGTCCTTGGCGGCTGAGAACAAATTTTAATAACCAGAAAAGGAGAGTTGTTCGCGGATGTCGAAATTCTATGTGACCCCCGATGGTCTGAAAAAAATGAAAGAAGAACTCAAACACCTGAAGAACGTGAAACGCACGGAGATCGCGCATCGCGTTCAGGTTGCGCGCGAACACGGCGATCTCAAAGAGAACGCCGAATACCATGCCGCAAAGGAAGAGCTTCAGCATTTGCAGACCCGTATCAACGACATGGAATTCAAGATCATGCATGCAGTCATCGTCAAACAGGAAGATATTCCATCGGATAAAGTGTACATTCTGGCTACAGTGAACCTGCAGAATATCAAAACAAAAGAAAAAATAACGTATACGCTGGTTCCGGACAATGAAGCCGACTGGGAAACGGGGAAGATATCCGTTAATACGCCGATAGGAAAAGGGCTGCTCGGGAAATCCGTCGGTGACACGGCGGTCATCAAAGTGCCAAACGGAGAGCAGCATCTTAAAATCCTGAAAATTTACAGAAGTTGATATGATGTCTGAAGAACAAACGCCTGTTGAACAAACAGAGACAATTTCCGACGCGGAAGAAGTAAAACAAGAAGCGAAACGAAAACGCGCTCAGCGCTGGCAATGGTACGGCTGGGGCGTTATCGGGTCTATGATCCTGATCATCGTGCTGAATTTATTCGGATTGGTAAGCCTCGAATTTAACAAGTACAGCATGATCGCGGTCATCTTGGCTTACGGCGTGTATGTGGTCTTCAGAAAACGATAACGTAGAAAGTATTCAATGAAAATAGGCGTCACGTGTTATCCTACCTATGGCGGGAGCGGTGTGGTTGCGACCGAACTGGGGATTGAATTGGCCAAACGCGGCCACGATGTTCATTTTATCACTTCCGATATCCCTTTCCGCCTCGCATCTTTTCGAGAGCATATTTACTTTCATGCCGTAGATGTGATGACGTACCCCG
Source organism: uncultured Bacteroidota bacterium (assembly GCA_964535295.1). GTDB lineage: Bacteria > CLD3 > CLD3 > SB21 > SB21 > SB21. The sequence continues at coordinate 6,740 of CAZHUW010000078.1, read as the reverse complement.
TATTCGAACACACGCCGTATGCTTTGTCTCTTGCCGCGCGTATGGCGGAAGTTGCGGAATTCGAAGATCTTGATCTTCTTCATGTGCATTATGCGATCCCGCACGCGCCCAGCGCGTATCTTGCCAAACAAATCATCCGGAAGAACAACCGAATAAAGCAATTAAAAATCGTTACCACGCTACACGGAACGGACATTACGCTGCTGGCGATGGATCGGTCGTTCCTGAATCTCATCAAGTTCAGTATCGACGAAAGTGACGGCACTACAGCCGTTTCCAAATATCTCCGTAACAGAACCTATTCCGAGATCAAGCCCAACCGAAAGATCGAGGTCATTCACAACTTCATTGACACGGAAAAATACAAACCGCATGACGATGATGAAGACTCATGCAACGGGTTTCTGCACCATATTGCGCCAAAGGGTGAGAAGATCATCATGCACACCAGTAATTTCAGGCCGTTGAAACGCCTTAACGATGTGGTCAGGATCTTTGCAAAAGTGAAAGAGACGATTAAAAGTAAACTTGTTCTTATCGGCGATGGTCCGGAGCGGTATAACACAGAGCAGCTTGCGCGTGAATTGCATGTAGAACAAGACGTCATTTTTCTAGGAAAACAGGAAGCCGTATCCGATCTGATATGCAAAGCGGATGTGTTCCTGCTGCCCAGCGAATCGGAGAGCTTCGGCCTTGCTGCGCTGGAAGCGATGGCGTCGGGCGTACCGGTTGTCACGACCAACGTGGGCGGATTACCGGAGATCAATATTCACGGCGAAACCGGTTTTCTTGAAAAATTGGGTGACGTAGATGCGATGGCTAATGATATCGTAAAAATATTTACAGACAAGTCGTTGCAAAAACAGTATGGGGCGAATGCACGGAAGCGGGTCGTTGACAATTTTGGGACCGACCGGGTGGTTCAGATGTACATTGATTATTATGAAAGTGTCTTAGCGGGCAAAAATCAGTAATGTCTCCGTCAAAAAAAATACTCATCATTGCCCACCGAGGCGTTACGTATTCAGGTTATCCTGAGAATTCCATTCCAGGATTTAGTGCCGTATTGGATGAAGAGTATGACGGGGTCGAAATGGACGTCCGGTTAACCAAAGATAAAGAACTGGTAGTTTTTCATGATATACGGCTTGAACGCTTAACCGAAGGCGGGCGCGGCATGGTGCGAACCAAAAAACTGGCCGAACTTCAGAAACTCAGACTGAAAAGTCATATAGTAGAAACCTATATACCGTCTCTTGCGGATGTTCTGGCATTGTATAAGAACGCAGATCTGCTGATCAATGTTGAGATCAAGAGCGAGTTTCCTTTACGCGGAAAAATTGAACAACGCGTGGTGGAACTGATTTATGAATTCGGGCTACAACGAAAGATCATCATTTCGTCCTTCAATCCTCTGGTCATAAAAAAAATGCAAAAAGTTGATCCCTCCCTGAAAACAGGTTTCATTTACGAAAAAAGAATGCCGCGGCTGAATCAGCGTTTGGCCAAAGGTCTGATCGTAGATTCTTGGCATCCTAATTATAACGTAATCACGGAATCTCTGCTTGAAAAGGCACGGGAGTCGGGAAGTACCGTATTCCCGTGGACGGTCAATGACGAAGCAGAAATGCTGCGCATGAAAAAAATGGGTGTGGACGGCGTGATCACCGATTATCCAAATCTTGCAAAAAAAATACTGAACAAATAAATGAATAACGGATAGTATGAGAATCAAAGCAAAACTTGTATTAGAGGATGGAAAAAACTACGACTGTTTTTCTTTCGGCGCGGAAGGCGAAACAGCCGGAGAGATCGTCTTCAATACCAGTATGACGGGTTATCAGGAGATCCTGTCGGACCCTTCATATTGCGGCCAAATGATTGTGATGACCTATCCTTTGATCGGGAATTACGGCGTCAGCGCGGAAGATTTTGAATCGGATAAGCCGCATATAAAGGCTTTCATCGTTAAAGAATTGTGTACCTATCCGTCAAACTGGCGTTCGGATGAATCGCTCGACTCTCTGTTGAAAAAACATCATATCATGGGTATTGAAGGCCTCGATACCCGTGCGATCACAAGACACATCAGAAATTGCGGCGCTATGCGCGCGATCATTTCTACGAAAGATCTGAATGTTACCAGCTTGTTAGAAAAGGTCAAACAGTCGCCAAGCATGACGGGCGCTAATCTGGTGGATGAAGTAACTTGCCGGAAAGAATACGATTGGAAAGAAAGCAACGGGAAAGACTGGCAATTCCTTGAAAATGTGACGAAGGAACACAAGTATACGATCGCGGTCTATGATTTTGGTGTGAAGCGAAATATTCTTCGGAAGTTTATCGAACGCGGATGCAAGCTGCGTGTATTTCCGTCTAAAACAAAAGCCGAAGACATCCTTAAACTCAATCCAGACGGGGTCTTCTTATCCAACGGGCCCGGCGACCCGGAAGCTGTGGATTATGTCATTCCGGAAATTCGGAAACTCATAGGGAAAAAACCGATCTTTGGAATCTGTCTTGGGCAGCAACTTGCCGGCATTGCTCTAGGCGCGCATACGTACAAGCTTAAATTCGGCCATCGCGGCGCAAATCATCCGGTTAAGAACCTTGAGTCCGGCATTATTGAAATTACTTCCCAGAACCATGGGTTTACCGTAGATCCGAAATCACTGAATGAAAAGGAGATCGAACTTACGCATTTTAATTTATATGACGGTACTCTCGAAGGATTCCGCCACAAAGAACTCCCCATTTTCTCCGTACAATACCATCCAGAGGCATCCCCCGGTCCTCACGACAGCGATTATTTGTTCAACAAGTTCATGGAGAGTATTGAAAAAAACGGATAGTCTATTTTATTTCGGAACATAAAGGTGCTACGGCAAAAAATAAAATGCCATTCCCAGTATCAAATACACTGCCAGCAACTGCACGCCTTCCATCCAGTTTGATTCCCCGTCCATGCTAATAAGGCTTACAATGCCAACCGAAACTGCGATCGAGAGAACCTCAAACGTGGTAAAGATCAGATCCATCGGCTGTCCGAAGAAATAGCTCGCAAAAACCAATACCGGTGCAACAAAAAGCGCGATCTGAATGCTTGACCCGATCGCAATATTCATAGCCAGATCCATCTGATTTTTTCGTGCCATGAGTACGGCTGTGCTGTGTTCCGCAGCATTGCCTATGATTGCAACGAGAATAACGCCAATAAACACGTCCGTCATGCCGAAAACCTTTGCGGTATGTTCCACCGCGCCGACAAGGAATTCGCTCATAAGCGCAACAAACGCCGTAGCGACAAGTAAAACCAGCACGGATTTGCGCGGGCTCCAGTGAGGTTCTTTGTGCAATTCTTCCTCCGTGACGGCATCCCCGGCATACAGATGCGTATGCGTACGTAACGTGAAAAGCAGGCTGAGAAAATACGTGACAAACAATACGATCGCGATCTCCAAACTCAGCTCCTGTTCGTGTGCATTCGCCGTATCTTTGACAATCGAATGGAAAATTGCCGGAACCACAAGACCGATCACACTGAGAACGAGCAGCGTCGATCCGTTGCTCGCAGCCGTACGATTGTACGTTTGCCGGTCGTATTTCATTCCCCCAACGGTAATACTCAATCCCAGAACGAGAAGGATATTACCGATGATAGAACCCGTGATCGACGCTTTGACAACTTCATAAAGTCCTGCATTCAGCGCCATAAGAGCAATGATCAACTCTGCCGCATTTCCAAACGTAGCGTTGAGTAACCCGCCCAGTCCTGCGCCCAGTTTTTCAGACAGATACTCCGTAGCTTTGCCCATGAGTCCTGCCAGCGGGATGATGGCCAGCGCGGCGGTTGCAAATATCAGAACCGGATCCGCGTGTGTTATTTCAGCAACAACGCTGATCGGAACAAAAACCAGCATCAGCATGAGCGGTTCGATGGTGAGCCTACCTATTTTCATAAATACCTCAAAAAAAAATGAATCATTGCGTCATTTATTCATTAAAATATTTTCTAGGGTCGTAGAAGTTTTTAGTAAACCACCTTCTCAAGAAACAGCCCCTCCGGCGGCGCAGCAAAACCTGCTGCCTTCCGGTCTTCTTTCTCCATAATACTAACAAGTTCATCAAAGGTTATCCGCCCACGCCCGAGATTCACATAGGTTCCCACGATGGTGCGCACCATATTGTGCAGAAAGCGATTGGCATGGATCTCAAAGACCTTAACGCCTTCTCTTTCGGTCCACTCCGCTTTGCGAACTTCGCAGATATGATGATTCACCTCAGCCTGAGAAAGGCAGAACGAACGGAAATTCTTTTGGCCGATAAGGATATCGCATGATTTTTGCATGAGTTCGAAATCCAACGCATGGGGATAATACCAGTGGTATTGCCGTCCAATAGCGATCGGATGTTGTACCAGATAATACTTGTAGCGTCTTTCCTTAGCCGAGAAACGCGCGTGAAAATTCATATCCGCTTCATTCATCTCTCTGATCCTTACATCGTCGGGAAGGACCGCATTGATCCCTTTCATCAGGTCCGGTAGTTCGATCGCTTTCTCAATCTTGAAATTGCCTACCTGTCCGCGCGCATGTACACCTGTATCCGTACGTCCTGCACCTTCAACCGTAACAGTTTCCGAGGTAATCTGTTTGACTGCGCGCTGGAGTTCCCCCTGCACGGATCGGTGATGAGGCTGATACTGCCACCCGTTAAAAGCCGTACCGTCGTATTCGATCGTGATCTTAATGTTTCGCATGATAATAAAAAAATGAGTCCCGCCTTTTTTATGAAGCGGGACTGTTTGAAAAACCAGTTTTATGTCAGATTAACGATTTTTCTTTTTATGGCGGTCGCGGCGTAATCTTTTCTTGCGTTTATGCGTGGCCATTTTTCTTCTTTTTCTTTTTCTTCCGCAGGGCATGCGTCATCTCCTTTCGGGTGATTGAGTTATTTGATAGTAAATTTATAGTATTTATTTTTTTACGTTAACAGCCTTTCGCAGGTCTTTCGACGGACGGAACTGGGGTACGCGCCGTTTGGGCAGCTGTACTTTACCTCCGGTCTTCGGGTTTCGCGCAAGGCGCGGCTGCCGTTCGATGATCCTGAAACTTCCAAGGCCGCGTATCTCGATCTCATTCCCGTTCTTTAATGATTCATTAATGATATATATAAAGCCGTTGATAACCGCTTCCGTTTCAATCTTGGTCAGGCCGACGGCATCGGCTACTTTCGTAACTATTTCCGCTTTGGTCAGGTTCATTTAAAATCCATATTTATAACTTACGACCGGATAACTTTTGAATTCCGGTAACGAGATCACCGATTCGATCTTTGATGCGGCATCATCTTCGAATAAAAGATCAAAGAAGGACGGTTTATATTTTTTTTCTTTGATGACTTCCGGCGTACCAACGATGCCGGCTTTTTTTGCCGCAATGCTGATCGCGTCATCATAAGTTCCTAGAACATCCACCAGCTTTAATTCCAGTGCCTGCTCGCCGGTATAAACACGGCCGTCGGCATATTGGCGAACGTAAGCGGTATCTAATTTACGTTCCGTGGCAACCGCCAAAACGAACTGCCCGTATGCATTCATTACAAAATTCTGCAGATACGTCTCCTCCGGCTTTGTCATATCTCGGAAAGGGCTCATGGCGTCTTTAAATTGTCCGCTTTTGATCGTGGTGAATTTGACGCCGACTTTGTCAAGAAGTTTGTCCACATTCGGATATTGAATGATCACGCCGATGCTGCCGGTGATAGTGCCTGGGTTTGCAACAATAGTGTCAGCCGGACACGCTACATAATAACCGCCGGATGCCGCAACGCTCCCCATTGACACAATGACCGGTTTTCCCGAAGCGCGTGTTTTCTTGACAATATCAAAGATCTCCTGCGACGGCGTGATGCCCCCGCCCGGGCTTTCAATACGGAATACAATGGCCTCTATCGATGAGTCGTCACGGTATTTCTTGAACTGGCGCACGATATCCCGTGAATCCGTGATCGTCCCTTCCAGTTCGATTAACGCGACCTTTCGTCCAAAGCTCACATCCGGTTTAAAGAATTTAAGCACCATGAAGAGAACCATGGACACAAAGCAAAAAAGGAACAAACCTAAAAGTATGACCGTCGACTTATTTTTCATAATTCCTTATATTACTCCAAATGGGAGCCCAAAATATAAAAAAAACCGTCGAGAGTCAACCTTTAAAAAAGATTACTTTTTAAGCCAAACTTTATCAAATTTTCTTACCGAACTCGAGTGCAACTGAAAATCCATCACATTGTCCCGCATGGGAACGATAGAAACCGAATGCGCGATAGTGAACCACGGCAGATCCTTATTGAAAACCTCGCATGCTTTTTTGTAAACGGCGCTGCGTTCCACAGGATCGAATGTGACTTTTCCTTTTTCTATAAGGCTGTGCATCTCTTCGCTATTGTAATACGCTGCATTGGTCGAACCTACGCTCTTGGCGTTTGTTTTGTCCAGCAGAGGGAAGAAAAAGAAATGCGGATCCGGCGCATCGCCGACCCAGCCCGCAATGGCGAGTTCATGTTCACCTTTTTCCCGCCGGGCAAGCACCTCCTTCCATTCGTACGAGACAATTTCAACTTCAATTCCGACCTTCTTCAGTTCCTTCTGAATGAATTCCGCGGCCAGTTGTCCGTTCGGCATGTACTCGCGCACGATCGGCACGGTAAGCAATTTAGTGCTGAATCCGCTAGGGTAT
>CAZHUW010000077.1:0-14113 GCA_964535295.1 uncultured Bacteroidota bacterium | reverse complement strand
CGGACGGCTTCCGGGCCTGAAGAGGCCATGGATACGTCGTGTTCCTGGATCTCAAGCATTTCCGCCAGAGTGGTTCGGACGGCCTCGTCATCATCGACGACCAGGATCGCGAATTTTTTCGGCTTTTCAGCTGTACCTTTTTCCAATGGTTTTTCGGACGGCACCTGATGAACAAACAACGCCGCCATCAGACGAATATAAAATGTAGTGCCTTCGTTTTCTTTACTTTTGAAAGTGATCTCGCCTTTGTGCCGCTGGATGATCCCGTACGCCGTGCTCATGCCCAGGCCGGTTCCTTGTTCCGACTTAGTGGTAAAAAACGGATCAAATACTTTAGATTGGATATTCTCCACCATACCGCAGCCGTTATCACTGATCTCGGTCGTAACCCACTGCTCGTCATGGATCGGCTCCAAATACGTCTTGATCGCTACTTTGCCGCCCGAGGGCATCGAATCGAACGCATTAAAAAGAACGTTGATGAGCACGTCTTTTAATTCAGATGCATTGCCCGTTACGTACGGGATATCGTCACACTTTTTCTCTATGTCGATCCGAATACCCTTGTTTTCAGCCTCATCTTTCCAGCGTGTCTTTGTAATCTCAATTACTTCGTCAATGATCTCATTCATCTGGACAGGAACGAAGGTTTCGTCCTTTCGGATGCGGGTATAATCCTGCATGCGGCGGATGGTCGCGGAACCTTTGAGGGCCGATTTCTCGATGATCTGCAGGTCATCTACAATCTCTGAGCTCTTGAGTTTTCGGATCAACAATTGTGTACGTCCCAGGATGACCCCGAGAATATTATTGAAATCGTGCGCCACACCCGTTGTGATCACGCCGAGCGATCGGAGGCGTTCGGACTGTATCAGTTTATCCTGCGTCTCCTTCAGCTCTTTCGTCCGCTCGTCCACCATATGTTCAAGACTGTTCTGGTAAGCCAGGATCTTTTTTTGAAGTTTGGATTTTTCCAGCGTTCGCCGTATGCGTATGAAAAACTCATCCCTCTCTCTTTCCCCGCTGGCCTTGAAAATATAATCTTCCGCACCGTCCTTAAGGGCTTCGATGGCCGATTCCCGGTCGCCGAAAGCGGTCATGATGATGACCGGCATGGTCGGGTAACGCGATTTCGAGAATTTAAGCATCGCAATACCATCCATGTCCGGCATGATCAAGTCGCACAAAAGCAGATCGAATTCGGAATTTTCGATCATACGTTTTGCCGTCAAAGGTTCGCTCGCACTGAAAACCGAATACCCTTCCTTCTCAAGCATTTTGCACATGGCAAAAAGTTGAACTTTACTGTCATCGACGACGAGTATGCGCTCGCTTGGTTTTTCCGGATGTGACATGGAAATTTGATTGTTTGATTAGATCAAACCGGGAACCCTGAAACATACTAAATCTTTGAACTGAAATCAAAAAATAAAATTGTTGTCTCTGTAATGCCGGTTATTTATCTTTGGGTTATACGGTTATCTACATTCTTACTGACCATGAAGGCTGAAAGAAAAAACATTTCTTCAGGCACACCTTGGGAACCTATCGTAGGTTATTCCCGTGCCGTTCGCATCGGCAACCTGATCCATGTTTCCGGGACAACCTCGACGGACGAAAACGGCGGGATCGTCGGCGCAGGCGATCCGTATGCGCAAGCGGTACAAACGATCCGTAACATCGCTTCGGCTTTGGCCAAAGCGGGCGCAACATTGGATGATGTAGTTCGAACCCGGATCTATGTGATCCGTATCGATGACTGGGAAAAGATAGGAAAAGCGCATGGCGAGTTTTTCGGATCGATTCGTCCCGCAACAAGTATGATCGAGATCCGCCGGCTCATCCATCCCGATATGCTTGTAGAGATTGAGGCGGAAGCTATCGTAAGTGAATGACATCCTTCATAACCGTATCCATTTCTCCAAAAAAGAACTAATACGTTAACAATAAACAAATTAAGCGAGAGGAGCTTCAATGAAAACCATTCTGATAATTCTTGGCTGTATTGCCGGACTTGTCGTCTTGCTGGCCATCGGCGGACTTGTCTATCTCAAGACGCAACTCCCCAATGCCGGCCCGGTCGAAGATATTAAGATCGAGGCCACAACGGAAAGGCTGAAACGCGGAGAATATCTTGCCTATCATGTGGCGCTTTGCATGGATTGCCATTCTCATAGAAATTGGGATTATTACGCAGGGCCATTGATACCCGGAACGGAAGGTATCGGAGGCGAGTTGTTTTCAGAAGATATGGGTTTCCCGGGAAATATTTATTCGAAAAACATCACGGCTGCTAATACCGGGATCAAAGGTTGGACGGACGGCGAGATCTTTCACGCGGTAACAACCGGAATCAACAGGTCCGGCGAACCGCTGTTCCCTCTAATGCCTTATACTAACTACCGCCAGGCGGATAAAGAAGATATTTATTCCATCATAGCCTATATCAAGACACTCAAACCGGTCGAAAATCAGGTGAAAGAAACTACTTTGAATTTCCCGCTGAATTTCATTGTTCGAACGATTCCAAAACCTGCCGACTTTAAGACACGTCCCGAGAAAACAGACACGATCGCTTACGGGAAATACATGACCACACTGGCTTCCTGCGGAGATTGCCACACGCCCCAGGAAAAAGGCGAACCGCTGCCCGGCATGAGTTTCGCCGGCGGATTAAAATTTGTGTTGCCATGGGGAACCGTCCGTACAGCCAATATTACGCCCGATATTGAAACGGGAATTGGTTCATGGACAAAAGAACAATTCATCAAACGATTCAAGACTTTTGATAATGACGCTGCAACAAAGATCGAGTTGAAGCCTCCTTTTGACGAGGGACATTTTAATACTCTGATGCCGTGGACACAATATGCCGGTATGACCGAAGAAGACCTGGGAGCTATCTATTCATATTTACGGACGTTGCCGCCGGTCAATAATAGAGTAAAGAAGTATTCCTCAGAAGGCGCAACCTATTTGAAATAAATCAAATAAGCACCATTAAGTACTTTTAAGAAAAGAGCCAAATCTTTTTATTTTGGCTCTTTTTTTATAATCTCCTGCCTGCCGGTAATTCTTGCATGTATGTGAATTTCCTATACACTATCTATTTTTTTAACCACAATCTGCATTCCTAATTAATACCGTCTTTACTAAGTCTATATTTAACAATCGTCCTAATTTATTTACGTATTGATAACAAATGGCATCCTTTCTGCAGAAACTATAATAAGAAAGAAAGGTTGGCATCTATGAGACAATTAAAAAAATCAGGAACCACAGAAATTGTGATAAACAAATATGTAGCAACCCGTTTCGAGCTACCATTGCAAATATCGGTTCAAAAAAAGATAAATGGATCAGATGAAATAAGACCCATGTGTGAGTCAACGGATCTTTCTTGCGTTAGAACAAAATGTGCCAAAGAAAGTACGGAAGGTAACGTTATATGAGCAAACAAACTTTTGGACCGCAATTGCCGGTTGAACAGATTCTGGGCAAAGCCGAACCGATTCCTGAAAAGAAACAACCTAAACGTCCGATTTCAGGTTATGGCCCGTCATTATCTCCAAAAAAAACTTCGCCTCACAATACCAAATAAGCTTCCTCAATTCCTCATTCTCCTCCACTTCTGCTCTGAAGAGATATGACTTCAGGGCAGGAGTCCTCTTTTTTTTGAAATAAAAAAACCGGACCTTTTGAGCCCGGTTTTGATTGTCAAACGTTCACAACTTACATTTCAAATGGATTAATGAAGTCGACCGATTCATTTGAATTGATCTGCGCGATCTTCTTCATACCATCTGGAAATTTTAGATACCAGGCTTGAGCCGATTCTACATAAACCATCGTTGTCGTTTTTCCGATGTCTGAGCCGGACTTTTGAATGATGTCTATTCTGTCCTTACTCATAGTAATTTCGTACTGAGTTCCTTCAATCGTCACTCGTTTTGTATCTTTGACGCCTTCTTTCATTGCCATCGGATTGTTGCCGGTCCAGAATTCAATGGTATTCAGAAGAACAACGTCAACCAGACCGCCGATCGAGTAGACGGGAATGATCATAAGGCCCCACATAACAATCGATTGTACGAACTTATTTTGTGAAACAGAACCGTTCCAAGTATAGATCTTCCGCGTTAAGGCAAATTTGCCGTAACAACTTGACACCGAAACCGTCACGAGAGTGAGTGACAGTAATAGCGCGGTGAACTTCAAATACTTCTTCATAGCACTCCTCCATTTTGGTTAAATCGTCTTGTTAATTATGCATTACGGAGAGAATCAACGATATTTAAACGGGCTGCGCGAACCGACGGGAAGAACCCGCCCAAAAAGCCCATGATCAACGCGAATACCATTGAATTTAAGACAATATCTTGCGAAAGTGCAAATGAAAAAGTTAGTTCTGAGAAAGAATTAAAATTGATCGTCGAGATCGTAAAGAACTGAAGAAAGGACGCCAGCGCCACGCCCAAAATCCCGCCGCTTGCGGATAATAGCAGCGCTTCCAATAAAAAACTGGCGAGAACACTTCGGCGACGGAACCCTAACGCTCTCAATGTACCGATCTCAGTGGTTCTCGTGGCAACAGCCGTGTACATGGTGATCACGGCTCCGACGATCGCGCCGATGCTGAAAATGATCGTGATCGCTGTGCCCAGGGCGGCAATGAATGTGGCAAGCGCTTCAGATTGTTCCTGATAAAATTTGATCTCCGTCTTAGGCTCGTACATATTTATGCGGCGATCTGCTTCAAAAGCTTTTTTAAATTCGTCGATCGTCACCCCATCGGCCATCTGAACGGTCATCGTAGAGACCGTATTCGCCCGGTTGAATGCCGCCTGCAGCTGCGTCGCGTCGCCCCAGATCTCCGATTCAAACGAACTCCCTTTGGCATCCATGATACCTACAATCGTCCATTCATCGTTCGCGAACTTGATCTTATCGCCCATTTTGGCCCCGACAAATCGCTGGGTAACTGAATTTCCTACGATGATCTCCCGCGATCCCGTATTGAACATCCTGCCATCGATCAATTTGATGTATGGCCGGAGTTCGAATGCAGATTGTTCTACGCCCCGAACAGAAATATTGCTCATGCCAGTGCCGTTGATGATATTGAGATTGATAACAACCGCCACTTCACCGGATGCGATCAGTTTACCCGATTCGTTCTTCGCGATCTGCGGCAGGGTTTTGATCACATTGATGCCGTCTCCGTCTATGATGCTCGATATCTCCCCTTGCGAAGATTTACGGGCGATCACGGCATTTCGTTCCGATCCGTTACTCGACAACGTTTTTTCCACTCCGTACGACATCATCAGCACGGCGGTGTAAACCCACACCACGAGTGCAATCCCGACGATCGTGATCGCGGTAGTGAGGCGCCGGCTGTGAAACCCGCTGGTCATGTATTTGATCGGTACCTGAGGTTTGAAAAATTTAATGATCTGTTCCATGATCTCTCCTTTTATCCTGCGTAACGCAGGCCGTCTACAATTTTTGTTCTGATCGTTTGTATCACCGGCACGACGCCCGCAATGATCCCAACCAGGATAGCAAACCCAAATTCCTGAACGATGGTGACCGGTTCGAGAATGAAAACGGGGAAGAAATTTTTGGGAACGGCCACGGCAAATGCGCCGACGAAGAATAAGGTCAGGCCGTAACCGGCAATGCCGCCAAGCAGGGAGATGAATATGGATTCCCCGGAAACCAGTCCCAGAACGTGTTTACCGGTAAAGCCCAGCGTTTTCATCACGGCGTATTCCCGGTTGCGTTCCCGCGCCGACATGACCATCGTATTCATCAGCACCATCAGGATCACGCCGATGATCATGAACGCCATCACATTGATCGCGGTAATGATCGCGCTGTAAGCGCCGATAAAGCCCTGGTTGAATGCGCGCTCAGTTTCCGATTTCGTTTCCGCGCTGGAATTTTTGAAGTTTTCGTCAATATATTCCGAAATAGCTGCCGCCTGGTTAGGGTCTTTTATCTTCACGGCATACCAGCCGATATATCCGGCACGGCCCGGCGAATCCTGCTTCAAACGTTCATCCAGGTACGCCCAATGAAAGAACATCTGGGTACCGTCGATGGCTTCCGATCTCGGCGTGTAAATCGCACGCACCACAAAATCCCATTTACCGGGATAGATATCGCCTTCGATGGACATGATGTCGCCGACTTTGAGATTGTGTTTTTTGGCAATGTCTCTCCCAAGCACGCAGGCGTTACGTTCCTTTTGAAAAGCTTCCTTTTCCTCTGGTGATACTATGAACTCCGGATATACGTCAAAGATCGTCTGCGGGTCGCAGGCCATTCGGGGAAAGAATTCCGATTTGTCTTTATACACGCCGCTGAACCAATTAAAATACGTCACGCCTTCCACGCCCGGCGCTTTTGCGATCTTATCGAGGTAGGTGTAAGGCAGCGGAAAAATGAAAGACACCGCGTGACGCGTGATCAGCCGGTCGTTGGCCGTGGCTTCGACCGCCGCATACCACGACGTGATCACCGTTCGCAGCAGTCCGAACGCTCCGACGGCAATGGCAATGCCGAAGATAGTGAGCACGGTGCGAAGCTTATGCCGCAGAGCGTTTTTAATGATGAGTTTTGGGAGCATACATAATCCTTATCTGTAAACACACATGAATGTTTTTTATAAATCTTATTCCAACGAACCTTTATCCAAATGCCTTTTTACGTGCGCCTTTTCAGCGGCATGGGGATCGTGGGTCACCATGATGATCGTTTTTCCCAGTTCTTTATTTAGCCGATCCAATAACGTCATAATCTCATCGGCGGAATGGCGGTCGAGATCGCCGGTAGGTTCGTCCGCAACAATGATCTTCGGGTCGGTCACGATCGCGCGCGCAATGGCTACGCGCTGCTGCTGGCCGCCGGATAGTTGATTAGGCGAATGCGACATACGGTCGGCTAAGCCCACGATATCCAGCACACGCTCAACGTGCTCTTTGCGCTTCTTCTTGGATAAATTGGTCAGATGCAGAGGCAGCTCCACATTTTCAAATGCCGTTAATACGGGCATGAGATTATAAAACTGGAAGATAAAACCTACATGATCGGACCGCCATTTCGCTAACGCCGTTTCACTCAACGCGTTAAGGTCCGTACCCGCTACACTGACCACTCCGAATGTCGGACGGTCGATACCCGCGATCAGATTCAGCAGCGTGGATTTGCCGGAACCCGAAGGCCCCATTAAAGCAAGGAACTCCTGTTCGGGGACGGTAAGATTGATACTCTCCAGAACTTTGACCTTCTGGCTGTCCCTCTGATACACTTTACTGACGTTTTGGATCTCGACTATTGATGGCATTGTTAACTCCTTGAGTAAAAATTATGAATTTTTAATTTTGAATTCTAAATTGTTACTTAGTTTTTGTTTGTGATGTTTTGACAATAGCTGTCAGGATATTCACTATTTCGTTAATATCATTAAGGTAGTTTGAATAATCTGCTTTGTGAATTTGACTCGATTCAAGAAGTCTCAGCCAATAATGGGTCTCTCGGGCTTCTTTGGAAGCAATCGACATTTTAGCAATAAAATCTTTTCGACTTTGACCGGCCAGGGCTTCTTCAACATTTGCTCCGATACTTGTCCCGCTTCTTAACAATTGCTTTGAAAGGACAAATTCATTTTTTTGCTTTCAATTCTTTGTACAATACTATGATTTTCAGAGCAAAACTAAATGTCTTCGTCTGAATAATATTTTCTTTAACCACCAACTTTCTCCAATTCAGAATTCAAAATTTAAAATTCATAATTTCTAATTGGTTTTTACCTTGTCCCCATTCATCAGATCGGCCGCAGGCGAATTTACAAGCTTGTCTCCTGCTGACAGTCCGCTGACTACTTCGATACGGTCTCCGGATTTTTCTCCAAGCAAAATGGCTTTTTCTACAACTTCTTCATTTCGGACAACAAATACAACCTTTGTTCCATTCCTTTCAGCCAATGCGCTTACCGGGATCATAATTTTTGGCTTGGCCTGCATTTGGCTGTCGCTGACCGCCTCGTTCATGAATGTGACTTTGGCACTCATCTCCGGCAGAACTTTATTGTCGATCTCGAGAAATTTTACTTTGGTCAATATGGTCGCCTTTGCCCGGTCGGCTGTCGGAACGATCTTCCAGACCTCTCCGCGGTATCTTCTATCCGGAAACGCATCCAGCGTAATCTCACAGGGTTGATTGATCTTCACGCGTTCGATGTTAGATTCCGACACATCCGCTTCCAATTGAAGCGAACCCATATCTGCGATCGTGACCACGTTGCCGCGGGAATTGATCCCTGCGGCAAAAGGCGCAACGATCTCGCCCACGTCGGCATTTTTAGTAAGAACCGTTCCGTCAAACGGCGCGCGGATAACGGTGTTCTCGATCTGCACCTGTGCGGCTTTTATAGATGCTTCAAGCGATACGACATTGGCCTTTGCCGAATTCACCCGTGCAACGGCGGATTTATATTGCGATTTTACGATCTCAAAATCGGAATCGGTAATCACTTTGGATTTCCAGAATGATTCATTGCGCTCATATTCTTTCTGCGCCTTTTCAAAATCCGCTTCGGTTTGCTCTAACTGCGCTTTCGCTACGATCCAATTCGCATTCGCCTGATCGAGTTGGGCTTGTACATCGCTGTCCTCCAGACGCGCAATGACCTGGCCTTGTTTCACCTTATCGCCCTCTTCGACGCCTAAATAAACCAACCGCCCCGTTCCTTTTGAGGCAACGGACGCTTTCCTCTGTGGAACGATATAGCCGCTGGCGGTAAGCACGCCGCTCGATTGGCCGGCAGACATTAACAAGACCGAAGTAACAGAAACTTGCTTCGCAGATTTAAATCCGGGCATGAGTAACCAGCCGCCGATGACAGCCACAATCAGAATACCGGCAAAGATCAAAATCTTGTTTTTGCCTTTTCCGGGTTCGTTGTCGTTACTTGCCTGACGGTTTATTTTGAGAGATGACAGGTCAACTTTTTCGTTTTGTATGGTCATAATCTTTGTTTAATTGATTTGTGCGTCGTTAATATAATGAAACTTCTTTGTTTCAGAACGTCTTTTCGGCGAATGGATATTATCTGACGGTGAACCGCGAAACGTCACGCCCGATATTGGTGACTAGGATTGCGTTAGCTTCTCATTCAGATAGCTCAATACGTTACTGATCGAAATTCGTTCTTGCGCCATCGAATCGCGCTCGCGCAGCGTCACGGTCTGGTTTTGCAAGGTCTCACTGTCGATCGTAATACAAAACGGCGTTCCAATCTCATCCTGACGCCGATATCGCTTGCCGACCGTCGCGCTTTCGTCATAAAACACTTTATAGTGATTTTTCAGATCGTTATACAATTTCGTTGCGATCTCCGGCATGCCGTCTTTTTTGACCAGAGGTAATATCGCGGCTTTAACGGGGGCCAGTTTTGGATGAAATTTCATCACCGTTCGAACTTCCGTTTTCCCGTCGCCGGTCGGCGCTTCTTCTTCCTGAAAGGCGTTGACTAAAAAAGCCATGAGACCGCGCGATGCGCCGGCGGAAGTTTCGATCACATAAGGAATGAATTTTTCTTTGGTCGTATCGTCAAAATAATCCAGGTTCTTCCCGCAATATTCCTGATGTCTGCGCAGATCGTAATCGGTCCGGTTGTGAATACCTTCGATCTCACCCCAGCCGAAGGGGAAGAGAAATTCGATATCAAATGCCGCCGAAGCGTAATGCGCCAGCTTTTCGTGTTCGTGGAAATTGAGTTTATCCGCGCTCATCCCGAGATCGATGTACCAGTTCTTACGCTCTTCTTTCCAGTAATTGAACCATTCCATATCCGTTCCGGGCTTAACGAAAAACTGCATCTCCATTTGTTCGAACTCGCGCGTACGAAACAAGAAATTTTTCGTATTGATCTCATTGCGGAATGCTTTGCCGATCTGCGCGATGCCGAAAGGGACTTTTTGACGTGAGGAATCTTTTACGTTATGAAAATTCACATAGATGCCTTGCGCCGTTTCCGGGCGAAGATATACTATCGAGCCGGTCTCTTCCAACGGTCCGATATATGATTTGAACATCAGATTGAACTGTCTGGCTTCCGTGAACTTCCCTTCCGCATGGCATTTTCCGGCCTTGCGGCCTGCGTAAGCTTTGTTCCCGCACATGGAATCTTCGATCTGATCGGCGCGGAATCGTGCTTTACACTCTTTACAATCCACCATCGGATCGGTAAAATTCTCCACATGTCCGCTGGCTTCCCAAACGCGGGGGTGCATGAGAATAGATGCATCGATGCCTTCAATATCGTCGCGGAACGTCATGGAACGCCACCACGATTGTTTCAGGTTATTCAAAAGTTCCACGCCTAGAGGGCCGTAATCCCAGCATCCGTTGAGTCCGCCGTAGATCTCGCTCGATTGAAATATAAACCCGCGCCGTTTACACAGCGATACGATCTTATCCATCAATTCCGTGCCGTTCACTTTCTTGTCAGCCATTCTTCACTCCAAACATTGCATTTCCGGGAATTATGTCGATTATCAAATTATTTTTAATTGTATTGATTATTTATCTGAAAATCAATTTCATTTTGGAAGTAAAACTAAAAAATAATACTTTAAACCTCACAGGATAACAAGGACAGCGCTTAACTTATTTTTATGAAAAATCTACGAATAGTCTTCATGGGAACGGCCGAATTTGCCGTTCCGTGTCTCAAGAAAATTCACGAAAGCCGGCACAAGGTTGTTGCCGTTGTAACGGCGCCGGACTTGCCGCGCGGCCGCGGACAAAAAGTCTCTTTCACGCCGGTCAAAGAATTTGCCGTTGAGAACAACATCGATGTCATCCAGCCCGGAGTCGAAAAAGGCAGTTTACGCGATCCTAAGTTTATCGAACAGCTCAAATCATATCAAGCCGATCTTTTTTTAGTGGTGGCATTCCGCATATTGCCGCCGGAAGTGTTTGAACTGCCGCCGCTCGGCAGCATTAATTTGCACGGTTCGCTGCTGCCCAAATTCCGCGGCGCGGCGCCGATCAACTGGGCGGTCATTCGCGGAGAAAAAGAAACGGGCGTTACGACGTTCTTCATTCAGAAACAAGTGGACACCGGGAATATGATCCTGCAAAGATCGCTTCCCATAGGAGACGATGAAACGGCTGGAGAAGTTCATGATCGCATGTCTTCCTTGGGAGCCGATGCACTCATGGAGACGGTAGAAATGGTCGTTTCAGGAACAGCGCCAAGGCTGGTTCAGGATGAATCGCTGGTTTCGACGGCGCCGAAAATATTCAAAGAACAATGCCAAATCGATTGGAATTCATCCGGATTGGCGATCAAGAACTTCATCCGCGGTTTGTCGCCTCATCCTTGCGCATTTTCCATCATGAACGGTGAAACTTACAAGATCTACAAAACCGTTATCGATCCGAACCAGAACGCAGGAGACCTTGTTCCAGGCTCGATCGTGGAAATCAACAAAGTCACCGGCATCGCCGTCGCATCCGGCGATAAAAAGGTCATCTGGATCAAAGAAATACAGCCGCCCTCCAAGAAGAAAATGAGCGTGCAGGAATTTCTGCGCGGCCATGATGTGAGTTCGTGGAAGAAGTTTGATTAATTTTATGACTTCTCAACCTTATTATAAAAATGATTTAAGAACAAGGATTAACGATTTCTGATTTATGATTTCGTACATTTCAGTTCCGGTTTTTACTTCTAAAATCTTAGACCGTTAATCCTTGTTCGGTATTATTTTCAGCCCCACATAGTAACTTATTTTTATTCATTACATTTAGGATTTTCATGCCGCGCAAAAACATTTCAACTAAAGTTGTTCACGCAGGTGAACGGCTTGACCCTGAAACCAAATCGCTTACCACGCCGATCTATCCGTCATCCGTCTTCGGGTTTGAATCCGTCGATGAAATGATCGCCGCTTTCGAAGGTAAACCGGGCGCGTTTATTTATTCCCGTATCGCTAATCCGACCGTTGGTGCCGTAGAAAAAAAACTGGCGGAGATCGAGAACGGCGAAGAGGCGATCCTCTTTGCAAGCGGATTGGCTGCGTCGTATGCGGCGTTTGCCGCGCTGGTAAAACCGGGCGACCACATTCTAGCGGCGGGCGATATCTATGGCGGAACGGCCACACAACTGAAGGAATTTGTGCCGAACCTCGGCGTGGAAGTTTCGATCGTAAATCTGATCGATGAACCGGAAAAAGAAATTAAAAAGAACTTACGAACCAATACCCGGTTCATTTTCTTCGAAACGCCGACCAATCCGACTATAAAGATCCTTGACATCGAAGCGGTGGTTCGCGCCGCGAAAAAACATTCGATCCTTACTGTTGTGGACAATACTTTTGCATCACCGGTAAACCAGCAGCCGCTTGCGATGGGCGTGGATATCGTCTATCACAGCGCAACAAAATACCTGGGCGGACATGATGACCTGACGGCAGGCGTCGTGATCGGCCCTGCGGAAAAGCTAAAACAGATCCGGCGTTATCGAACGTACATCGGCGCATCGATCGACCCGCAAACGGCCTGGCTGCTCGGCCGGGGAGTCAAGACGCTGGACGTTCGTATGGAGCGACAAAATAAAAACGCTCTCGCATTGGCAAAACATCTGTCTACAAACCCAAAAATCAAGCGCGTATTTTACCCCGGATTGGAATCATCCCCTTTTCATGCAACGGCAAAAAAACAAATGAGCGGTTTCGGAGGTATGTTGGCTTTTGAAATTGAATCCGATAGGAACAAAATGAACCTTTTCATAAAAAACCTGGAAATGATAAAGCTAATACCTTCTTTAGGCGGCGTCGAGACAACCATATTGATCCCTGCTTTTTCGTCGCATTTCTTCATGACGCCGGAGGAACGAAAGACTCTGGATATCTCTGACGGGCTGATTCGGGTCAATTCGGGAATTGAAGATATAGAAGATATTATAGAAGATTTTGAAAGAGGATTGAAGAAAATTTAATCATTGGGTCATTGAGCCATTGCGTCATTGGAAATTATTCATTTTGTGTTTTGTGTTTTTCATTTCTTGTGTATTCCGGATTTTACAACCCCCTAGCCCTCCTTCATTACACTCAGGACAGGCTCTTTGCTAAGGGGGAATAATACAAAAAAAAGCGCCACACTTCGACAGCGTGACGCTTTTATTTTTTTAGAATTCTATCTTACTCGTGTGCCAATTCCCATTTTTCAGGGGAACGCCACAAGCTTGAGAGGATCAATTCACGCATCCAGATAAATTCCTTCGGAAGTTTATCGTAGAGTTTTGTGAAAAGTTCCTGATGTCCCGTGATCTC
Organism: uncultured Bacteroidota bacterium; assembly: GCA_964535295.1. Lineage (GTDB taxonomy): Bacteria > CLD3 > CLD3 > SB21 > SB21 > SB21. Next base: position 767 of record CAZHUW010000077.1, on the reverse strand, counting down.
TTCTTTCCATTTTTCACGATCCACGGACATCACTTTATTGAAATCTTCCGGACTGTACTTCATACCTGTCCAGTCAATATCTTCATAACGCGGCATCCATCCGAGCGGACTTTCAATACCGAATGTCTTCCCATGAACGCGCTCCACGACCCATTTTAAGATACGCATATTATCGCCATATCCAGGCCACAGGAATTTTCCGTCCTCGCCTTTGCGGAACCAGTTAACACCGAAAATACGCGGCGGATTCGGGATATTACGTCCGAAATTAAGCCAATGCGTAAAATAATCAGCGGCATGATAACCCATGAAAGGAAGCATGGCGAAAGGATCGCGGCGAACCTGTCCGGTTGCTCCGGCAGCAGCAGCGGTCGTTTCAGAACCCATCGTTGCTGCAAGATACACACCGAAATTCCAGTTGACCGCCTGATAGACCAGCGGAACGGTTGACGCTCTGCGTCCCCCGAAGATGAACGCTTTGATAGGCACGCCTTTGGGATTTTCCCATTCTGTGTCAATGCTCGGGCATTGAGAAGCAGGCGCGGTAAAACGTGCATTCGCATGGGCCGCAGGTTTACCGGCAGCGGGATCGAACGGCTTGCCTTGCCAGTCGGTCAGCCCGGCAGGCGCTTTATCGGTCAATCCTTCCCACCACACATCGCCGTCCGCAGTAAGTGCGACATTCGTAAAAATGGTGTTCTTGGCCAGAGATGCCATCGCATTCGGATTCGTCTTTTCATTCGTTCCGGGTGCAACGCCGAAGAAAC
>CAZHUW010000076.1:0-14176 GCA_964535295.1 uncultured Bacteroidota bacterium | reverse complement strand
GAACGGATATTATCGGGAGGTGACTTACGAAGCATCGGTAAAAGCAATTTGGTTGTTTTAAAGGTTACCAATCAAACCCATTTTGACGATCTGTTCAAATGTTTATTTTATGATGACAGAATTGTTGTAATGAGAGCGGCCGACGCCATTGAAAAAATAACGACAAATAACCCCGGTTATTTGCGAAAACATAAAAAAGAGATTTTTGCCTTATGTAAGATCTTTGCAGATGAGGAGCTTAAATGGCATTTAGCTTTATTAATTCCGCGCCTCCAACTTGACAACAAGGAATTTAGCGCCGCTTGGAATATTTTAACCGCGTGGGCGAAAGATCGATCCAATTCACGGATAGTTCGAGTTAACTCAATTCAAGGATTGTTTAATCTTTGCCTGCATAACATTGCGCTGAAACCAGAATTAATATTAATTCTTTCCGAACTTGAAGTCGAAAATATTCCGTCAATAAACGCCAGAATAAAGAAACTGTCTCATTCATTAAAATTCCAACATAAGATACAAAAAGGGCTATAAGCATGATGACATTTCTTGGCGAATAAGCAAACATGGGCCTTTAGCAGGATGGATCCAGAAAAAGATATAGTTTTAAGACAACCTTCCTAGTCATCTTACGTATTTTACACACTATACTTCAGGAAATTCAAATATGTTTTGGCCAATTTTTTTTTCGATAGGCATTGCGCAGGGTTTATTTCTCATTACAATCGTTTGGTATAGGAGATCAAAAAACCCTTTAGCCTCATATTTGGTGAGCACTATCCTTTTTTTGATGGTACTCTCTAATTTTGGTTATTTAGTCATTCGCACAGACCTTGTACAATATATTCCGCAAATGTACGGCCTACTCTGGGGAATCCTGTTCCTCTTTGGGCCGTTGCTTTATTTTTATTCAAAGTCCATTTTGGACGAAACTTTTAGATGGAACCTTGGATATTGGATCCATTTTGTACCTTACATGGTTCAACTCGTCACTATGCTTCCCTATTTCTTTGATGATAAGCAATTATGGATCACTTTCATTGATCAATTTCTCACCGGTCAATTGCCTATTAACCTGTACACAAAGATCATTTTTGCGATACAAAACGCGCACTTAATTCTCTATCTCGGTATGACATTTAAGTGGATTGGATATGCAAAGCATCGTTATCAGGAGATCCGTTACATAGTATCTGTTCCGGCACGTATTTCTTGGCTAACTGCATTCATGTATTGTATGGGTTGCCTGTTAATCACTGTACTTTCCCTTTACGTCTTTATAATTGTGAATGGGAAATTTGACCCTATAACGAACTATGTTTATACGGCAATAACTTCAGGAATTGTATATTTTATGGCATATACTTTTGTCTTGAATCCTGAAATAATCAATCCCGATTTCATGCAAAAATACTGCAATTACATGCCATTTATAGGTGATGACGGTAAAAAGTTTTTAGAAAAACTCAGAGTACTGCTTGAAGAAAACAAAATTTATACCAATACGGAATTAAAATTATCCACATTGGCTGATGAATTAGGGTTACCGCAACATCAGGTCTCGAAACTGATCAATGATAAATTTGGAAAATCATTTACCGAACTGATCAATGAATATAGGGTCAAAGAAGTTCTTTCAAAAATAAACCTTCCAGAATATCAATCGCACACCGTTTTAGGCATAGCTTTGGATGCCGGTTTCAATAGCAAGTCCTCTTTTAACAATGCATTTAAGAGAATTACAGGTAAAACTCCATCCGAGTTCAAAAAACCTATCTAAATAGTGTCCTATCCTATAAAACAAGGCGAAAAGCGTCCAACATTTTACTAATTTAACTGCTTATATCAAACTCATTTCAAAAAACAAGATAAAAGGAGGGTTCCGTGCAGCTCAAATTAGTATTATGCTATCTTTTTTTTCTTTTCATTCTTAGCACCAGTAAGGGTTTTTCACAAATGAGGCCCGATCTCGACACCACCATTAATAATCTTATTCACATTCCTGGATATGAAACGAGTAGAATTGGCGAGTTACAAGAAGTAAAGAAATACGGTTATGGCAAGCAGAATCTGATCCTCATTCCTGGTTTAGGTTTCGATGCGTCTGTATTTAAGGATTTCATGGAGGCGAATAAGGCCAATTATACGATGTATGCCATAACTATTCCGGGTTATGGAAAAACAAAGGCTCCACCCATGCCTGTGGAGGGTACCAGTTATGGTGAGCAAAGCTGGAATAAGGGAGTTATTCAGGGTTTAATAAAATTCATAGAAAAAGAAAAAATACAAAAACCGGTCATTGTTGGCCACTTTGTTCAAGGAACACAACTGGCATTACGAATGGCCATCGATTACCCGGAAAAAGTCAAAGGCGTAATCATTCTGGGAGGACCGGCTAAATTTGTTATGGCTTCCGGAGGGCGCGTCAGAGATTTTCCACTTGATACCATGATACTTTTCACTGATAAATATACAGGTCCGAAGTGGTTTAAACACATGAAAAAGCAGTGGTTCGACGATAACAATATCCGTCCGGAAATATATTCCCTGGACAGCGCCAAAGGCAGTGTTTTGTGGAAACAATCAGCGGCTGTGTCACTTCCAGTCATGGTGCGCTATTCAGCCGAATTCTTTGCCTGTGATGTGAAGGCAGAGATCGGCAAAATAAGATGCCCTGTACTAGTACTGCGCGCTACGTTTAATGATAAAATATTGCAAGATCCGATAAATAATTACGTTGCACCACAATACATAGACTCTTGGAATGGTGTATCTGCAAAGAATCCTTTAGTGCAAGTGAAAGACATACTGAACGCGGCATCTTTTTTGTGGAAAGAAAAACCTGGTGAAGTCTACGGTGAAATAAAAGGCTTTTTAGATAACATTAAAAAATAATGCAACGTGTTTTAGGCGCCATTTGAGGAAAATTTAAATGGATAAGATCCATGATGCTTGCGAATCAATAAAAACAGGCGATATAGAACTACTTATCAAATTACTCAATGAAAATCCATCATTGGTTGATGAAAAGACCGAACAAGGAATTTCATTAATACAATTTGCAGCATATTGTAGAAATAAGCCTGCGCTTGATGTTTTGAGAAAATACAGGAGTAATTTTGATATTTTTGAAGCCGCAAGCATCGGTGTCATCGAAACAATCAGAAATCAAATTGAAAATAAGCCAACCCTAATAAGCTCGTATTCTCCTGACGGATTCACCGTTTTAGGTCTTGCTTCGTTTTTTGGACATTATGACATTGTAAAATTTCTGCTTAAAAAAGGAGCTAATCCTAACCTGGCATCAACAAACCAGTTTAAGGTTGCTCCTATTCATTCGGCCTGCGCCATATCGAACTACGAGATCGCTGAAATTCTGATAAAACACGGCGCCGACGTTAATGCAAAACAAATGCAGGGCGTCACTCCGCTGCATTCTGCTGCGCATAATGGAAGCACAAAGCTTGTTAAGCTGCTTATTTCCCATGGAGCCGGCGTAAATTCTAGAATGGAAAACGGTCAAACACCCTTATTCATGGCTTTAGAAAAAGGTTTTCAGGAAGCAGCGGATCTCTTAAAGAGCCACGGAGGTCAATAAAAAGTTTCTGAAGGTATTTATTACGAATAAAAGCTTTGGCTGCATCATTATGTACACTCGAGAAGAATTCAATTACACCAGATCGATCAGGCGCAGATCAATAAAGCGGCATTCGATATTGTTAGCTAGCGGCAGCGTAGTTGTTGGGTTAAGTGCATTAGGATTTCTTAAGTGGTCTGATTCACATTATGAACAAAGTTTCAGAATTATGATTGCCATTTTCACATTTTTCATAGTTTTGACTACGATTGGCTCATTATATATTTGGCTCAAATTCATCATGAAAAAAAATGCGGTCAAATGTCCTCTTTGCGGAACATCTTGGATTGGAGATTCTGAACGTATCGTTTCAGCAACTTGCCGGTGTGACAACTGCGGACGCACTGTCATTACTTCGTGAACCCTGCAGATAGATTATATAGATCGATTTAAAGACATTTGATTTAATATATGGTTATTTGAGAGCCTTCATTAAAGAAGCTTGCAACCCTTTAAATTTGTTTAAAATGAAAATTCAACACTATTTGAGTAAATTATCAGTTAAAGAAAAAAGATTTGTTCAAAAACTCAGAAGGCTTATTCTTGAAACAGACCCATCGGTAAAAGAGGAGTTGGGTAGTATAATGGCCATTAAAAACACCTTGAACTATACACAACAAGGTGTTTTTAAATATGGGTTGTCTGTAACTCAGCATCACATTTCATTTCATTCCATGGTCCTTTACGCAAACCCTTCATTAGTACACTATCTAAAACGACATTTGAAACAGGCCAAGTTTAAAAAAGGCTGTGTTAATATTCATAGCTATGATGATTTTCCAGAGGAGATTCTTAAGAAACATTTGGATTTAAGTTCTGTAATTGATTTCACTCCTATTATAAATCGTTATGATAAAAGGAAATAATACGATAGGAACATTTCTGAATTCGTTTGTATCCGTCATGGCACGGACTCGAGAAGGCGTTATGCCGGCTATTTAAGAAAAGGGGTTTCCTCATTGAGTTAGAAGAAATATTTTCATCGAAAAACTTGTGGTTTATCTAAACACTAACATTATTACGGTTTTATGGATTTGTCCAAACCACTCATCGCTGAATTACAGCACGAAAGCTTGTCGATAAGGAAAATGCTAGAACTTGTGCCTAAGGATTCTTTACTCTGGAAGCCTCACGAAAAATCGCGATCTATAGGGGAAGTAGCTTTGCACATCGCTAATATTCCCGGGATTTTTATCGCGCCCATAAATCGTGATGAATTTGACCGAAACGAGTATCGAACAGCCGGAGAAACCCTCGCAACATTTGATCGAAATATTGCTGATGCAATTGAAGTATTACAAATGATTCCTAATCTCAGGATGTTTTCACTATGGCAATATAAAGTTGGCGAAAAAATTATTCTTGAAATGCCGCGCTTGGCCGTCATTCGCGCGATGGGGATCAACCACCTGATCCATCATCGCGGTCAGCTCTCTGTTTATCTGCGATACAGGCCGCTTCTATTGTATTCGTTGTGGCTTTTATTACGGCAGGACTTCCGGCTTTTCAAGCCGCTACGGAATCGTTAAGGAATAATAAACGGCATAGGCATTTTAGCTGAGATCGACGAGAGTAACTGCGAAAAGTGAGTTATTAATATTAACGGAGTAACTAGCGAAAGGAACAATGATGAAAAAAATTAGCAAAAACAGTCTTTGGGTTTTCAGTTTTGTTTTAATTAATACTGGAATTCTTTTGGCGCAAAGCAAAAACTTTAGTTCTGAAAACAATGAATGTTTTGTTGGAAGTTCGTTTTTTATGTTAGGTAATTTGTTTGCAGATTCGCCGGATTATTATAGGCTGGATTTGGCTTATAGACTTACATCAAAAGATATCCTGATACTGCAACCACTAACATGGAAATATCATGCGCCTCTGGGCATACCCTATACCAGCAAATCTTTTGAGTCTAAGAAAGAAAATTATCCGGGTTATGTCAGATCGTTCGGTATCGGTATAGGATACAATCGTAAAATATGGAAAAACTTATTATTGGGATTATATGCCACGCCATTCACGGTAAAATATCATGATTCGAATAATCATAAAACACGAACTGGTTTTCAATTGTTTTTACAATTTCAAACTTTCTACCGGGTTGAGTTCCTTGATAAAAGGATTTATATCGAACCCGGCATTACATGTAATTACTGGCCAATTAATACAAACATGCCAGAAACATTCAAAATAATTGAAAAGAAATGGCCAAATTATTTTTTGTTTGAACCGGTGCTTAATTTCGGTTACAACTTTTCTCTTTAGAAATTACCAAGAAGCAACAGCGTTATATTCGTTGTGGCTTTTATTACAGAAGGGCTTCCGGTTATCAAAGCCGCTACGGCCAATCCGGTGGAATCGTTGAGGAATGAATAATAAAAAGGCAGGCTAAATATCTTGTGAAGAGAATTGATTTTTACTTCCAAAGCATGAGAAACATTCTACCTGTGGTTAGCAGGACACCACCAAGACTAATCTCAACCATCTTTCTGTTTTTAATACTAACAGGATGCGGTCAAAAATCTGTTCCCTACCGGCTGCTGCGGTATGGTGATTCAGATATTAATGATTTTAAGAAATTTCCATCAAGGATATTGGCTCCGGCGCAAATCCCGTTTAATTTTGTTTTAGATAGTATATCCGGAACACGTAAATTCTTGAAACTTAAAAATGAAATTGGTCTCGAGAAAACGCTTGAAGAGAAAAATACAGCGGCTTTTGTTGTCGGACATCACGATACGATTGTTTTTGAACGCTACTATAACGACTGGGATATCTCCTCAGCTGTTCAATATTTTTCAATGACAAAATCGGTAATGTCTTTGCTTATTGGGTGCGCTATTGATGACGCATTGATTGGAAGCGAATACGATACCGTAACGAAATACATACCCGAATTGAAAAGCAGGGGATTCGAAAATATCACATTGCTTGATTTACTCCAAATGCAGGCTCCCATTAATTATACAGAAAACGATAACCCTTTCGGTCTTCACGCAAAATTTTATTATACTGCCCGCCTTGAAGAAGAAACATTGAAACTGACCGCAAATCCAAAAGGGCCCAGAGAATTTGTTTATCGATCATGTAATATTGCCCTTTTAGGGTTGATTTTGAAAAGAGTATTAAAGGCAGAAACTATTTCTCAATATCTTCAAAGAAGAATATGGGCTCCTGTCGGAATGGAAAGCCCGGCGTATTGGACTATTGATAAAGATAGCGATGGGATTGAAAAGACGTGGTGTTGTTTAGCCGGAACAGCAAGAGATTTTGCAAAAATTGCAGCCTTATATCTCAACCATGGCAAATGGAATGAGCAGCAAATCATTTCAGAGAATTGGATAGACAGAACTTTGGCTCCTCTATCCAACAAAAACGAAGATGTGATTTACAATTATGGCTGGTGGATATATCCAAAACAAAATGTATTAGCCGCTATAGGTAAAGATGGGCAGTTTGCATACATCGTACCTGCGAAAGATATGGTCATCATCCGATTGGGGAAAAATATGGGAGGTATGAAACGAGAGGGTTGGCTTCAACTTTTTGGTAAAATTGCAGATATTTTTTAAGGCAAACATACTGTAAATAGTTTAAGAAACATCAAAAAAGTGCCCACGTAAACAATTTATTGCCCAAGTTAGTTTTGAGATTCACTGCATCCAGTTCGTATGTACTCCTAAAAAACGTATATGATCAAGAAGTTAATGGTTCTTCTTGTTGTTGGAGCTGGTGCAATGCATACACAGGACATTCCAGACTCGACAACAGTTTTTCTTTTAGGAAATCAAATTACTCATAATGGAGAGATCATGTCAAAAAAGAAAAGGGTTGTTCTCATGCTTATCATGGTAATTGTTTTTGCATTGTTTTATTCTCAATTATCGTACGAACCTCTGTCTGTTGAAAGCGGCGTCTTTAAGTTAAGCAATACCTTCTCACAGCACACATCAGATGTATGGGTGGTAAGATTTATCCCCAACGGAAATTTGTTAGCCAGCGGAAGTGTGGATAGTACCGTACGGGTCTTTACTAAGGAAGGAAAGGTAGTCCATAATTTAAAGCATCCTTTAGGAATAACTTCTCTTGCATTTAGCCCTGACGGACAGTCCTTGATCACCGCAGGATATGATGCTATTATCAGGCTTTGGGATCTGTCCAATGATAGCGTTGTAAAAACGTATAAAGGGCATTCCGGCACTGTGTGGACAATTGCTTTCAGACCGGACGGTAAAATGATTGCAAGCGCCGGGGAAGATCGCACGATCAAATTATGGAATGTCCAGGAAGGCACTTTGCTAAAGATAATGGAAGGCCACACCTTAAATGTCTGGTCCGTAAAATTTACTCCCGATGGCAATCAAATCGTGAGCGGTAGTTTTGATAATACCATCAGGATATGGGATGTATACGAAGGCAAGGCGATCCACACGCTCGAAGGACATGAACAAGCTATCGTCGATCTGGCGATCAGCCCTGATGGAAAAACCTTAGCCAGCGGCAGCGATGATGCAACTATCAAACTATGGAACCTCGGCGAGGGGCGCTTGATGCAGACCCTTAAGGGAGGGGACGAACATGTCCAGGCGTTGGCATTTAGCCCTGACGGTAAACGATTGCTCAGCGGCGGAAAAGACAAATCGAGTTTCGGTGAATTCCTGCAAAACATATTCGGAGATTCACACTCTAATAAAGGTGTCAGCATGCGTCTTTGGGATTTACAATCAGGTGAAGTGCTTCAAACGTTTTGTGAACATGCAAACGATGTCAACGATGTGGACTATAGCCCGGATGGCAAATGGATCGCAAGTGCAAGTTCGGATAAAACGGTTAAATTGTGGAGAGTAGCCTATTGAAAGAAATTTAGATTTATCGTTGTATCAAGCCATGACGAAGAGTGCAAATGATAATCATCGAAAACACTGCAATAACTGAAACAATTCTTTCACTTGTGAATCACTACAAATTCAATATTTTTTTCAGTTCCTGCGCACGGCCACGGCTGACAACCTGTTCGACTTTGGTCGGATCGTTAAGAATCAGCTTATACTGTCCGTTAAACCACGGAACAATTTCGCCGATGTGATGCAAATTGACAATGGCCGACCGGTGAGTACGAAAAAAATACTTGGGATCAAGCCTTTGTTCCAGTTCGTCCAATGTATAACGAACATCATGGCGATGCCCTTCCGTATGAGCAAACGTTATGCTATGCTCCGTGTCAAACCACACAACATCTTTGGCTTTGATAAGCTTGATCCGGTTGCTCAGACGAATCGGCAATAACTCTATAAAGGAATTTTCTGCGGATTGGATCAGATCGGTTACAATCTTTTTAAGAGCGTTTTGCAGGTCAGGACGGCCGGACATTTTTTTTAACCTCGCAATGGAGGCTGATAATCTTTCTTTATCGTAAGGTTTGAGCAAATAATCCGCTGCATTGATTTCAAAAGCTCGAATCGCATATTGATCGTAAGCCGTAGAAAAAATAACTGAGGGAAGGTAATTCACATTGCGTAATACTTCAAATCCGTTGAGTCCCGGCATTTGGATATCAAGAAAAACTACATCGGGCCTGAGTGTATCAATTTTGTTAATTGCGTCCAGTCCGTCTTTCGCCTCCCCGATAACACTTAGCCCGGGATCATTTATTTCCTGAATGAGCCTTTTAAGTTTTTCGCGCGCCAATTTTTCGTCATCCACTATCAGCGCGCTTAGCGCATGTTTTTCCATTAAATTTTTATCCTTCGCGCGTACCCGGAAGCGTCAGGCGAACACTTACTCCCTTTGGAATAGCGGGCTCTAAATGAACACCGAATCGGCCGCCGTATGTTTTTTTCAATCGTTGATTCACATTGATCATGCCCATCCCTAATCCATTGGATTTTTCTGAGTATCCGTCAAACCCACCTCCATCGTCGGTAACGCTAAGTATCAGGAATCCGTTTTGTAAAGTCGATTCTATTTTAATGGTTCCTCCGATGATATTCTTGCCTATGCCGTGCTTGAGAGCGTTTTCTACAATCGGCTGCAAAATGAGGCTTGGCACAGATAAAGCAAGTGTGTCAGGAGAAATGTTCTTTTCGATTTTTAAAATGTCGTCAAAACGTACCCGCTCGATTTCCAAATAATTGTCGATAAAACGCAACTCTTCTTCCAAAGTAACCTGCTCTTTCTCCGAAGCTATCAGAACATAACGAAAAATATCCGCTAGTTTCTGCGTGACGCGATCCGCTTTTTTAGGGTCAACTGCAATCAGAGCCGAAATAGTATTGAGCGTATTGAACAGAAAGTGCGGATTAATCTGAGCGCGCAAGGCTTTAAGCTCCGACTGAACGGCTAATTCGTGCGCCTGCCGGGCTTCACTCATTTTACGTTTCATTTCCCGGTAAAAAATCGTTGCATAAATGCCGGTCGAAACAAGTAGGGTTACAATCAATCCAACGAAAAGCTGGGTATAAATAAGCCTGGCGGAGCCAAGAAAATCTTTTTCACTGATCAGTGTCATAATCATTAACACTATATACGTTCCGGCGAGACCCGAAACGGCATAAACGCCAAGCTCTATCATGATTGTCTTAGCTGAACGTTCAAATTTTCTTAGAATTATTTTCGTCACAATCCATGGAGCCAGGCGCCCGGGTAACAATCGCATGACAAAATAAAAGACCGTTGCTACGAGAAATGAAAATTGATACGCTTCCCATGTCCAATTTGATATATAAAGATTCCCGAAAATGAAAGCTCCAACCGTTGAAATGCCAAGATACATAAGCAGTTCTATGGTCACACGTTTCGTCAAATCAGTTTTCATTAAGACCTTTCCATGTATTCCTGAATCCTTCATTTTTTAGTTTAAAACGCCTTACGATCGTAAACACGAGTTTGGCCAAATTCGCACCCGATAGGACTATAGAACTAACCCGAGTTCGGGGTGATGATCATTAAAATTTTGATCATCGCGCATAGATCAAGCGAACTCAAGGCAGTCTTCTAAAAAAATATGCAATTATCGACTTAACCACAATGTTTTCATGTTAAAAGCTTGCACTGAAACCGAGAACAATGGTCCGATTGCTGAAATAACTTTTAACTTCATTGCGCTGAGAAAAATCTTCCGTATAACTGTAGTCCAGAATATTCTTGTTTCCAAATACGTTCAATCCTTCCACATACAATACGACATACTTTCGGTCACCAAAAAAGAACAACTTCGAAATCCGTGAGTCAAAACGTTTGAATGCCGGAAAACGCCCGGAGTTTTTAGCCGAGTATACGGGTCTCCAATAGGTACCGTCAAATGCCCCGGATTCAATCGGAGTAAAAGGCCTTCCGCTTGCATACCGTGCCGTTGAAGACCATTCAAATCCTTTGCCTAATGCTGTTTTCTGAACAATTTTTACGTTATGGGTAATATCATAAATGGTCGGACGCCGGCTTAATACATCGAGTTCAGAACGCTGCGTTTGAATATAACTGTAGGAAATCCAGCCGGAGGTGCGCTTGACACTCCCTTTGAGAAATACGTCAATCCCTCGCGCATAGCCCTTACCCTTGCTGACATAATGTTTTTGTGTGTCCTCAATCGGCAACTTCGCATACCATTTATAATAGCCTTCAACTTTTAATTGCGCCTTATCTGTATTTTTTTCGTATCCAACAACGGTGTGAATGGCGCGCATGGGTTTCAAATCCGGATTACCTGAATGCACATCGTATAACGTAATGCCCGGATATTGATGAAATGTGCCGGTCGAAAATCGCAAAAATGTGTTCGTCGCCACTTCATGAGCTAAAGACGCCCGGACATCCGCAGATAATGATTTCGATAATGAATGATAATCTTCGCGAATGCCGAGCGATAGCGACCACAAACGCGCCAGCTTGGACTGCCATTCCAGGTAATTACCCTGCACCAACGCATGGTCGTTATTGCGGATCCTTACGCTGTCAGCGCCTGCATAAAATTCGCCCCGTCGCTGCGGCAATAAAAAATCCAAGTCGTACCGGTCCATATACACTTCTGATCCGAATAACAGAATCGTTTTGGAGTTAAGCTCTAGCGTGTTATCCCAGCGCAATTTAATGTTATACTCTTAGTTGTCCCTGTACCAATTCGCAAACTGCCAGCGGTTATTGTATCCGGAAAAAGTAACCGCGGTCTTTGAAAACCATGATTTACGGATAATGTCTGACCATAACAATCCTGCCACTTGGTTCCCCGACGTCAAGTCGTACCGGTTTTTGCTTGACTGCAACGTCAGATCGAATTTTTGTGCATCGTCGCTGTACAACCCAAACCATTGAATCAAACCGGTCTGCGAGTAATTATAATTAACGATCCCGGTAATGTTTGACGAGGTCGGGTCCTTCACTACATCGAATGAAGGCTTGTTGAATTTGAATAAAATGTTCGTAGTGGTTTTTTTCCCATAAAGCTGCACATTCACCTTATCGTTCAAAACCCGTTGAAAACCGCCGCCAAGCGCCACCATGTTCACATCAAGGTTCAACCTATTCTGCCGGATTCGATTTTCCGTTTCGATATCCAGTACGCCAGACAGTGCGTTGCCGTATTTGACGGAAAAACCACCACTGGAAAAATACAGGCGTTTCATTACCGCCGTTTCCACAATTGAAAACAGACCGTTACCGGCCGTATTTTCACTGTGATACGGGTGGCTGAGCGTTGCCTGGTTAATCATGATAAGATTTTCCGACGGACTTCCACCGCGAATAGGGAGAGCCGCCGTTTCATCCGACTGTACAACGCCCGGTAAAACCTTTAAGCTTTGAAAAACATCCGCCGCTCCGCCCGGCGTAGTGTAAACATCGATCTTATTCAACGTGACTTTGCCTTCACCGCCCGTATACGCGCTTGCTTCGATCGTAATTTCATTAAGCTCGAATGATTTTTCTTCCAAAACAATTTGGGCCCATTTTTCGTGAGGAAGCCGTATCGTTTCCTGGAAAGTTTCATATCCTATGATACTTGCCACTAAAATCCGGTCGCCTTTCACCGATGTATGGATTTCGAAATATCCGCTGTCATTAGCCACGTCACCCGCATAATCTCCGTCTTTGAAAAAGACATTCACAAAAGGTACTCTTTCGCCTTTTGCGTCGAGAACCGTTCCTTTAAAAGTCATTTTTTCCTGCGCTTGCAACGCTTTTGAAATTGTGAGCAAAACAAAAAAAATGATTATTATTTGTTTCATAAAACACTTTCGTTAATACGAGAAAACTTCAACTCTTTTTTGTGTCATTCCGGATATACCATCATTTGCCGGACGCCAACTTTGCCAAGCCGGCCTTGGCTTGTCTTGAATCCGGATTGATGGCGAGCGCCTCATTATAATACATAGCAGCCTTATCTGAATCTTTCAGCGCAGCGTGAGCATCTCCGGTAAAAACCAAGCATTCTGTGTAACCCCAGTCGGGCAAAACAGACTCAGATTCTGACTTTTGTTCTTTATACAAAACAATCGCTTTTTCAAACTCAGGAAGGGCCTTATCCGGTCCGCCGCCAAACATAGCCGGAGTTCTCAGTTTACCGAGACCTTTCAAGAAAAAAGCGCGGGCATTTTTTGGATTAGCTTTAATTGCGTCTTCATAATATCCGTTAGACTTAGGACCCAGCCACATGCCGGAAATGGGATTAAATGTAATTTTCATTCCGGTCAAAACTCCGATCAAAGCAAGGCATTCCGAATGATTTGGTGAAAGTTTGATTGCTGTCTCCAACGTCTTAATGCCTTCCTCGACCAACTGTTCTGCCATATGCTCATCCTTGTCACTGCCGTACAAACTCCGTATCGTCAGACGATAGTCGGCGTAAGCCTTCCAGTACAACGCGTCGACATTCTCAGGTTCGATGGCCAAAACACGGTCAAATACGGCCTTTGTGGCGGTCATTTCATCGCGGTTCCATGTTTTGTAAGCCGCTTCAAATTTCGTTTTCGCTTCCAGAAGCATGGCCTGCTTGGCATTTTGTTCCTGCGCAGTAAGGCAAGTAACGCTCATTAACACTGCCATTAAAATTAGCTTTTTCATTTCTTTTCCTTTCGTTTTGTAAAAATAATTATGCCTTGAATATACAAGCCTAAGGTCGGGTTTGAATGGCTTTTCGTCTGAATGGCATTTTACTGAGTTGGAATGTCAATTTGGGAGGTTGAAAGGCGGTGTGTAAGGAAACGACGTATGGGGTTTGCCGAAAAACGTGTTAGTGCGTATTTAAAATCGAGAGCCGATAGAAAAAATGATCGGAATTTAGATAACCTATCTGTTTTTGGATAATAATATTGCTACGATACTATTATTTTAAATACAAATACTGAGGCAAATCAACGGCTTAGATTATCTCACATCGCAATATATTAACGGCATTACAGTTGCAACTCTCCAGAACAGGCGAACAGACAATATCCTTTTTCTCGTACTCAGTGGGGTTGCTTGAATTAACACCGTACCCAACTTTAGGTGGGCAAACGGACTCAACCGCATATTATTTTGAAAAAAAATATGCCAAAAAAAATACAGGATACC